>DUNX01000022.1 GCA_012839115.1 Bacillota bacterium | reverse complement strand
CCCCGGCCCCGGGCGGTATTTTTCTTTTAGCGCAGCATTTTTTTCAAAAGGTTAAGCTTATTCTTATACGGGGCGTACCGGAGAGGAAGGTCGAAAGCAAAGGTCTGTTTGAGGATGCTTTTTGTATGGGAGAAGGTTTCAAAACCCTTTTTCCCATGATAGGAACCGATACCGCTGGCCCCCACCCCGCCGAAGGGCAGGTGGTAACTGGCCACATGCATGATGGTATCATTGATGCAGCCGCCGCCATAGAGCAGGTTATTCACCACCCAGTTCTCGAGATTCTTATCCTTGGTGAATAGATAAAGGGCAAGCGGTTTTTCCCGGCTCCTTATGATCTCTACGGCTTCCATGAAGTCATCGTAGGCAATGATGGGCAGGATCGGTCCGAAGATCTCCTCGGTCATCAGCGGGGAATCAAGGGCTGGATTATCGATCAGTGTGAGTTCGATCTTTAACTGGTTCCGGTCGCTGGCGCCGCCGGTAATAATCCTTTCCTTCTCCGCGTCGATTAACCCTTGCAAACGATCAAAAGCACCGGCATGGATGATCCGCCCATAATCCGGTGATTGCAACGGGTTTTCCCCAAAGAACTGTTTGAGCGCCTTTTGCATGGCTGCGATTAACTCATCCTTCACCGCCTTATGCACTAGGACATAATCAGGGGCCACGCAGGTCTGGCCGGCGTTTATGCCTTTACCCCAGATGATGCGCTTTGCCGTTTTTTTCAGATCCGCCGTCCTGTCTACCAGGCAAGGGCTTTTCCCGCCCAACTCCAGAGTGACCGGGGTCAGGTGTTTGGCAGCCGCCGCCATCACGATCTTCCCCACCCGCACACTACCGGTGAAGAAGATATGGTCGAACCGGAGCTCGAGAAGAGCGGAGTTGACTTCCCTGCCCCCTTCGAACAAAGCAATGTATTCCGGGGGGAAATGGGCTTTTATGAGATCAGCAAGGACGGTTGAGGTATGCCGGGCGTAACGGGAGGGCTTGAGGACCGCACAATTCCCGGCGGCAATCGCCGCTGCCAGTGGTGTGATGGTCAGCTGGAAAGGATAGTTCCAGGGGGCCATGATCAGCACAACCCCCAATGGTTGCCGGTGAAGATAGGATTTACCGCCGACACTCTGCACCGGTGTCGGCACCTTCTCGTCCTTCATCCAACTCTTCAGGTGCTTCAGCGTGTGCTTGATCTCCCCATAGACCATGGAAAGCTCGGTGGCGTAGCTTTCAAAGGGGGATTTCCCCAGATCCTGTTCCAAGGCTTCCATAATCAAACCTTCATTCTTCTTAATCGCCTGGTACAAAGTCTTCAGTTGTTTGATACGAAAGGTATAAGGCAAAGTCGCCCCCGATTGGAAGTACGTCCTTTGTGCAGCCACGGTTTTAAGCATTTTCTTCCCCCCCATTCCCTTATAGGTTCGGGCCGTTCATAGCCCAAGCCTGCTTTGAACCCGTAGGAACAGCCTAAGATAGTCCCCCATACTACATTGATAACACAAGGATAACACAAGACATTATACCACTTTATTCGTATAACTACCATAATTGTACAAAACTATGAGGTGTACACGAACCTGTAAACAATGGGTAATCTGTTTGAATAGCCTAAAAAAAGAGCGAGCTTTTAGAAGTGACCAATACCCCAGGCTTAATCTTTTCAATTCTTCATAGGCGCCAACTGTTTTATATTAAGGGAGGAAAAATAAGACTTGTAAAGAATGTTTACAAAAATATTGTAGAAAGTATAATAATGGAAAGGAGAAAAAACCGGAATGTTTGCACAGTATGTTTAGAAGCGGGGGTATATGGGATCGAAAAGAATAGAGTTAAAAAGGATAGAATTAGTCTCAAGCCTTTTATTTCCATATGGCTCAAGCCAAGAGAAACAATTGGAGAAATAGTACAAAGAGATTCTTCATACATGGTAAATTTTATCACCAGTGCATTGGTGGTATTACCGGCAATAAGAGTAAGTTTAAGCGACTTCACCAGTTTTTCCGGTTTTATTTCCTCGTTATCCTTAAACATTGTTTTTGGCGCAATAAGTATTTCAACCGGTCTTTATCTATGGGGTCTCTTGTTGACTTTTGTTGGGCAGAAAATTGATGGCAAGGGAGTATATAGAAACGTTATTGCCGTTATTGTCTGGTCGACCGTACCACTATTATGTCTAGAATTATTCTCTATTATGGCTATAACAATAATAAGAATATTCCCGGGAGTAGCCGGTAAAGGTTATATTATAGTATATCGGAGCATAACAGGTTTAATGATCCTTTGGAGTTTGTTCATTGGGACGGAAGGATTGAGTGAGGTTCATAAAATTCCTTTGGGCAAGTCTTTCCGGTGTTTGTTTATCTCATTTCTTATCGTCGCCGCATTTCTCTTTTTATTAGGTTATATGCTTGGTTTAATTAGGTAGTGATTGGGGGAATTGAAATGAGCATTGTGAAAAACAAAAAGGGCGATATCTTCCTTGATTTAATTAGAGATGAAGAAGCCAATATTCTTGGTAATGAAAAATATCAGCCTTTAACCCATTCGTTAGTAATAGTAAAGTGCAAGGGGAAATACTTATTGGTCTTTGATAACTGGAAGAAACACTGGGAGGTTCCCGGGGGAGGAATTGAGGAAAAGGAAACACCGAGGGAATGCGCGATCAGGGAGGTTTATGAAGAGACAAACCTGAAAATAGACGATTTAAATTTTATCGGGATTATGAAATTTTCATTGCAGCCGGATCAGAGAATTGAATATGGCGCCTTGTATGCGGGAGAAATTAGAGCGCTAAATGAGTTTGCAGAAACTGATGAGATAAAAAGGATCATCTTGTGGGACCTGAAAGAAGATATAGGTTATGTAGATGAGATCGACAAGAAATTGCTCGAATACCATTAACCCTGTGAAAACCAAACAATATACCGTCCAGCCAGGCCAACCAATTATCCTCGTGGCTAAGAAAAAATAATCAAGGAAAAAGGTTTTCTGTTGGTAGGGACTAGTATATAATTGTAAAGAGAAACATTGGGCGGCCATCGTGATTTGATATAAAAGGAGACAAATATAATGAAGATTAAATCATCTTTGCTTACCTTGGCAAAATTGGCGTTGGGCGGGATTGTGTACTTCGTGGGGTTTATGATTGGCGCCATGATTGCTACTGGATTGCGTTTACCTCCCCCGCCTATGCCGGAAGGGATTAGTGAATCCTCGGCGGGCCTCGCCCTTCTTCTGGTAAGTCCGCTTTTGGTGTTTGCTTTATCGTTGATTTCGAGACGGATTAGTGGAGGACTAATAGCAAGAACCTTGATTTTAGCCGGCTTTACATATGTTACGTATACTTTGAACACCCTACTTGAGGCGATGGTCTTTGTCTCCGCTTACTCTTCGTTATCATCATCGTCCTTTACGTTTGTTTCCGCTCTTATTAGTAGTCTGTTAAGCAGCCTGGTAATTGCCATGTTGTTCCCCCCATTGGATAAATCGCGAGACTTTGCGTCGGCCTGGAGAACATTTTTTGCCCAAAAGAGCCGTGGAGAATTGTGGTGGAGACTTTTGGCGGCAGCCGTGGCTTTCGTGCCTGTTTATCTTCTTTTTGGTTTTTTGGTTAACCCCTTCACCGGGAATTACTATAATGATGCTATGTTCGGGCTTAGAGCCGCGGGGTGGGCGGAAATTCTTCCGGTTCTTTTCTTACGAAGCTTTCTCTTTCTGTTGGTATGCCTGCCAATTATTGTTGCCTGGCAAGGATCGGCAAGGAGTTTGTTCTTCCGTTTAGGTACCTCTTTATTTATCTTGGTTGGTCTTCTTTATATGCTAACGGGTTATTGGTTACCCCTGAACGTTAGGATTCCTCATGCTATAGAAATCTTACTTGATTCATTGGTGTATGCAGGGGTGCTTGTCTGGTTGCTAACCAAGCGACCATCAACACGGAGGGCTTCTTCGATGAACCTGTAGATACCCAAATGGCAGGTAGTCATAGCATCCAGCAGTATTTCTTCCGGTATTCGGAAGGGGTAAAGCCGGTGTATTTTTGAAAGGTCCGGCCGAAATGGGTAAGGTTGTTAAAGCCGATTTTCTCAATGATCTCCGAGATCGACAGTTCAGTGTCTCTCAGGATCATGGCGGCCAGGCTGATCCGCAGGTGGGTCAAGTATTTGATTACCGTGTACCCGGTTTCCTTGGCAAACCGCTGGGCCAGGGTCGTCCGGTTGATATGAAAGACCTTGGTCAATTCACTGATGGTGATTGGGTTCCGGTAGTTGATATGCAGGTAGTGGATGATCTCTTTGATTTCCGGCGAGAGGTTGGCGAAGACCATCTCGCCGGTTTTTTTCTCTGCGGAGAAGATCCGCTCCACCAGGAAGAGGAGTTCAAAAAAGCATGAGCGTGTCCGGCACGGCCAGCCGTCATCCGGCTGAACCGTAGACAAGTGATTAATAGTCTCGAGCAGGCCGGCAATCCGCCGGGCGGCCCCAGGATCCACGGGTAATTGCCCGAAATAACCCGCTTCACGATGGAGGAAAGGGCGAAAACACCATAAATCCTGCCGGTCGGTACCGGAAAGGGCCTCGTCAGGAGTGCGGATGTTTGCAAAAGAAAAACGGGCGTTTATAAGCCGGGGATGGAAAAAAAGACCATGAATTTTGGGGTTGGAGAGATACTCCGGTATTAATTCCTCCTTTTCGCTCAAGCAGAGGAGAGCCGGTGCAATTAGGGCAAAGCTCTGTGCCCCGCTGTGGAAAATCCCGGTCCCCTCCTCCAGGAAAAGCAAGCGAAAGTGGGTGGTCAAGCCGAGATTGGCATCAACCCCCCCGGCAAAGCCGGCATACCGGAGTGGCATCTTGTAACCCGGGTAAAAATTTTTGTCTTCAGTATAGAGTTCCATGGTCGCCTCCAATAAAAGTATAATCGTACGGGGGTTTACCCGCAAATGCCGGCCGGGGTCTTGCCCGGGATAAAAGAATTGATAATATGTAGAATCTTACTGTAAATTGACGGTTAACACGCTTTTTCAGGAAATTTATAATAAAACTGGGTCTTTTCTTAAAGATCCAAAACAGGAAAACGGAGGTATATGAGAATGACCAAACGCGTTATTCTTTTGGTTTGCCTGGTTTTTGCCGGGATGATCGGGATTGGCTTAACCGGCCGGGCAGAGGAACCGGTGGTGGAGACCCGGGCCTATCTCCATCTGGAACAGGATGTATGCTATTTACCGTCTGTTCAGGGGAAGATGCCCCTGGTTGTTCTGGCGCATAACGGCGGCGGTTCCAAGGGCGGTTGGGGCGATTTCCCGCAAGAGCTGGCCGGGGAAGGCTTTTTTGTTCTCTCTGTCAACTGGTCGCTGGACGGGCCGGAAGATCTGGAAGAGGCGATAATAGCCACTATGCGGAAGTATGCGGGGAAAATTGACCGCACACGCGTGGCCTTTGCCGGCGGCTGCCACGGCGCGGTAAAGCTGGTGAAGGTATTTGCCAGGGGGCCCTCTACAGGGGGGATAAAATATCAAGTCAAGACCATCGTGGCGCTTTCGATCTCAGGAAAAGACGAGGAGTTAATCAAGGCTTTTCAGGCCCCGCACCCACCGGTGCTGGCGGTTTACACCACCAGGAACAGGTATGGTTATGCCGGGATAAACAAAGAGGTCGCCGAGGAGGTTATTACCGAACCCAAAAGGGTCGTCGCTCTTGAGGCTACCCCCCATGGGCAATCAATGGTTACTGATGGTACAACCAGGGCGGAAACAAGGGAGATCATCATTACCTGGCTGAAAGAACAGTTGCAGTAGAGCGGTGGGTTGCTCCTTCTGTCCAGTCTTTTGGGTACTGGCGGCCTTAAACCTCCCCCCAGGTATAGGAGGTTGTTGCCGGCCTGCCCGGGCTCGCCCGCACGCGCCCGCACGCGCGTGCGGGCTTTCTATTAAAGATCCCTGTAGCCTAAATTTGCGTTTTAAATATGACATACTATTGCCTTTTATTCATCCTTTACCTGATATATATTAATTCTATCCGGAAAAAGTTTACCAGGGGAATCCTTCGGAGTATAATAAACCACCGAAAGATGAAACTTAGTCCCGATAAGGAAATCATCCACCGGGTTTTCACTCCCAAAACTATCCACCGGTTTCCCCAATTTTCCCCAGATGCTTTCCCGCTCATGGTTAAAGGTGATCCCCCCCGGCAATGACCCGGTAAAGTAATGTCTTCTAAGAGTGATGCCACTAATCTGGGGCGCTTCTCGACCTGTGAAAGTCAGTTCAATCCCATTCAATCCAGAGCTTACTCCAAGGGCAAGGTTGGTAAAGAGTACGGTGACCTGGCTATGCTCAAGAACGCTGTAGTTATATAGCGAGCCGAGAAAGGCGCCAACTTCGGGACTATCGGATTTTTTGCCGAGTAGGTTCAAAAGATAAGCCCCGGGCTGGGCCGGAGTTTCATCTTCCAATGAAAACTCAATCGCAGTAACCGGATTGTACCTATTGGACGCAGAGAGGTACTGGTAATGAATCTTTGCTCCCGTACGGTACTTTGCCCAAAAAGCTCCCGAATCGCTATTTCCCCAGTCGGTCGGCTCTCCCAGCTTCTCCTCGACAGATCTTCTGGTGTCAAGCAGCCATATCTCTCCTTCAAAATTGCCGCGGTACGGCTGAAAACCTAAAGCCTTCGGCCGGAACCACAATGTGTGAATAACCGAAGTGGCGGTGTCAACTTTCAGATAGGCATCGCGTTGCGGATAGAAATAATAAGTATATTTCCCTCCCGAAGAAACTTTCCCGGGCCCTAAACCTTTCAGAAACGACTGGGTTTTGGGTTCCTTAATACTCTGCCCTAATAAAGAGATATATTCCTGGGTATCAACCGGCGCCAGGATCTGTGCAGGAGCCGGCGTATTGAGGGAGAGAATAACCGAACTGATTGCGTAATCACCATGTTCGGTCAATTCACCGTCTTTGATATACAAGTTAGAATAGTTGATCATGAATCCCTGGTAACCGGCGTAAAACCGCCCAGGTTTTTCGGGTTGGAAACCGGATGGCGGCCCCAGTTTTGCCTCTGCTGCCCGGCGTTCATCCGCAAAAGTAACCCCGCCGGGCAGTTCCCCTTGGTATGGTTGGTATTCATCAGGGATGTTAGTATTATGGAGTCCGATATTAACAATTTCACCTGTATTGGCAATTGTAAATGAAATGCCCTTTTCCTTATAATAATATGAGCGGAAATTCTCGAGGTAGATCACGTCTTTCCTGCCGAGTTTCGCCAATAATCCGGCCAGTTCCGGAGTGTAAATATTCTGTGCCAACAACCTGAATAGTTGTTCAGCGCTGTTGAAGATTTCCAGGGAATAAGCAGGAGCGTTATTGGTGGGAACCGGTTGCTTGGCAACAGCCATTACCTTTTGCTTCAGTTCCCGTAACTCACTTAAGTTCTTAATTTGGTAGTATAGCGTAGAATGATTAAGAAAAATAAGCAATTCCAGTTCTTCACCCGCAACCAAATCTTCAAAATCAGCAAGGGTTAAGAGGAAGCGAAACTCATACTTGGATTCGCCTTCATAGCAGGTTGACTGCCAGGTGGAAGGGTATTTAATGCCCCAGGCATTTTCTTCAGTGCCAACCCATTGCATTAATGGGTCCACATTATAATGTGCCAGGACCGGGAATAAGGTATAGTAATCATGCTTACCCGTGGAGGTTTTTTTCAGCTTAATGTAACCGCTTCCCAAGTCATACTTGGGGTTTTCCAGATTCAAGACCAGGCAGATGTGGTACTGTTCATTAATGAGTTGGGATTGGGCTTTTAGCTTTACCTTGCAATCTTTTTGTTCATATGGGGCAAAATGTAACAGGCTCTGAAAATCTTGAACCTCTATCCCTTGAAGCTGTATTTTGTCCAACTCATAATGAATGACATTTTTCACTGTGGTTTTTTTGATTCTTGCTTGAACCGTAACGGATGGAAAAACGACAATCAATAAAAGTACTAAAAGGGAGATAACTATTGGTCTTTTCAACGGATTTCCTCCTTCTTTCTTCTGCCGTTGCCTACTCTGCAACCGCAAAGAGTAACAGCCAATACTGAATTATCTTGTCAGAATTAATAATTTACTTCAAAATAATAGCAAAAAAGACTTTTCCCGGGTATCCGTAAGAATCACTGAAAAATGCAGAAAACTGTGCAAATTGACATTAATCGTCAAGATTGATACAATTTTAAATGAATTTACCAAACATCATCGCTTAGGCGTGGCGGAGGTATCCCTGTGTTTGCCAGAAAGAGTAATTTTTGGACAAAGATCAATAACTTTTTGGTTAGAGTAGGAGCGGAACGGACGGTTCAGGGTTTTCAAAGAACAATCTTGAGCCAAATTGGTGATCTTGTCCCTTACGATGCTTCGGCAGCCTGGTTTGAAATGGGTCCAACTTGCCCACTAAAACTCTGTGACGCTCTTGGGATTTCTGAGGAGTGGGTAACCGCCCATAACAAGTATTATTATAAAATTGCCCCGCCGGATGCCGATTTGGAACGTAAGAAAGTATCTTTTGCCAATTATAAACTGTTTCGGCGGCATACCGAATACTACCAGGATTTTCTCCGCCCTTTAGGAATCCGCTACGGCGCCGGGATAATCTTGCACGACCTTCGCGGTAAGCCTTCGCTGACTCTTTGCCTAACCGATCCCAAGTACAACTACGAAAAAGACCGGCAAATTCCCCTTTTCCTGGAAACAATCCAGCCCCATTTGGAGAATTACTATTCCTACTTCAATTTAATTTCCGAGCAAAGCAGCAATGAATTTTATCCGGCTGAACTTCAAGACGGCTGTAAAACCCTTAGCAAGCGGGAAGCGGAAGTAGCCGGGCTGCTTTGCCAGCGGTTAACCATCGCCGAGATCGCCTCCCGGCTACTCCTTAGCCCGCGCACGGTCGAGTCTTATGTTGCTAATGTCTATGAAAAACTCAAGGTGCGGAATAGGCGTGAGTTATTGGAAAGATTGACGGCACGTATTGGAAAGTAAAGCGATCCAGTATGGCAGTTATTCAAAGTCAAAACGCCCAAAGCCAAAACCTCCGGTCCTCCCGGTGCTGCTTCCGCCTTTGCTTGCCACTTGATACAGGATTGACGGCGCAGAACTCCCCGCGGAGGAAGCACCCGCTTCAACCGGCTCAAAATGGATCGTCATCTTCCGGCAGTACCAGGTCCCGCCAGCCTTAACCATCTCACAGACCATATCGCCCTGATCGGTGACTTGTCCCGGGATCTCAGGATCTTCCGCCGCTTCTATGATGATAAAAAACACTGTGGCAAATGCACCGCTCGCAGTTATACTGCCATAAGCGATCTCCAACACCTCCATGAGCAAGGTGTAGCCATTACCTCCTTCCGAAGGAGGCTTCCGCCAATATAGCTGATTATGTTCGTCTCCTTTTAATTCAGTTTCAAGGGTCTCGTAACTTTTACTGTATTTATTTTCTCCTTCAACGATGGTCAGCGGGTCTGCGGCGCTCTCCTCTAAAAAGCCCAGCATCCCTTTGACATCATAAGCTTCCACCGCGGCCTTGAAGGATTTTATCCTCTTTTCAATATCCAGTTTGATTGCAGCCTCATCAAGCCCGCCGCCGTTGCCGCCGCCTCCGCCGCCTCCGCCGCAACCAACCATTATCAGGAGCATCCCGGAGAGCACAAGGAATAAAATTAACTGTTTTAAAAAGGTTCTCACAGAAGTCCACCTCCTTTTATTCTTCAGCAGGCGCTTCGCCAAAATCGAACCGGCCGAAACCGAACCCCCGGCGGTAGCTGTGCCAGTAGAAAGTCACCGTTTCCGTGATTTCTTGTCCGGCGGCATTAGTTAGCTTGATGGTGATGGTATGCCAACCGGTGCTTAAATTGGCCGGGAGCAGGTAGTATATGGTGTTGCCTGATAGGGTAAGAGCCTGCTCTTTGTGGTCGTCAACTTTTATTGTTACCTTATCAACTGTGCTTATATCTCCGCTGATACTAGCCAGTACCAATGAGCCGCTGTTGATGTTTACCGGGTTGTTTTCGTCATTGGCCTCAGTCGGCTTGATGAAGGTAATCTTGTGCGTTTGCACTCTCAGGGTCGCAGCATTGCTATAGACCGGGTCTGAACTAACGCCATTTTTGGTATTGGTTACTCCGCATCTGTATTGGTAACCATTATCAAAGGCAACTTCCGGTGTGGTGTAGCTGGTAGTTGTGGCATCGGAAATATCTTCCCAAGTCTTACCGCCATCCGTTGAAAGCTGCCACTGGTAACTCAGCTCCCCGCCTTCGCCGGCATCAGCCGTTTCGGCGACTACGGTAAAGGTGGCGGTGTCGCCATCGATGACTGTGGCATCCTGCGGGTGACCGGTAATAGATGGATTTGCCACTACACTAAGAACGGCCGGGTTACTACAGACCGGATTTGAACCAAACATGTCATTGGTCACTTTACACCTGTAACGGTGGCCATTACTGTCAAAAGAAACTTCCGGTGTGGTGTAGCTGGTAGTTGTGGCATCGGAAATATCTTCCCAACTCTTACCGCCATTCCTTGAAAGCTGCCACTGGTAACTCAGCGTCCCGCCTTCTCCGCTACCAGCCGCTTGGGCTTCTACAGAAAAGGCGGCGGTGTCGCCAATTTTAACTGTGGTATCCCCGGGGTGTTCGGTAATGTCTATTACTACTACTACTTGAACCTTATCTGTTTTTAATGTTAAACCCTGGAATGCGTCATTGGTCATCTCGCAATAAACAGTTTGCCCCGCAAAATCCTTGCCAAAGGTAAAAACCCCGTTTGTTGCGGTGGTTGGTATAATCTCCTCCCTGTTTTCATCATACCAGGTAAAGACGGTGTATGTATCGCCAATCCTCGCCTCCGCGGACAGGTCGATTTTCTCACCGGCAGCAATTTTCCCCCCGGCGCCGATCGGTATATTTTCCTGCGGAGAATACGTATACACCACATCTGACGGGACAAGCGGCAAGGTCAAAGTAGAAAAGGTCAGTTTGTTGTCAGAACAGTCAAGTTCCTGCAAAGCCGAACAGCCGCTCAGGTCCAGGCTGGTCAGTTCGTTGGAATAGCAACGAAGACCCTGCAAATTTTTATAGCCGCTCAGGTCCAGGCTGGTCAGTTCGTTGGAAGAACACCAAAGAAACTGCAAATTTTCACCGTCGCCCAGGTCCAGGCTGGTCAGTATGTTAGAAAAACACATAAGATACTCCAAACTTTCACAGTCGCTTACGTCCAGGCTTTCCAGTTGGTTGTGCTGACACAAAAGAGTATGCAAACCTTCACAGCCGCTTACGTTCAGGCTTTCCAGTTGGTTGTTGTTTTCAGAACAGTAAAGAATCTGCAAACCTTCACAGCCGCTCACGTCCAGGCTTTCCAGTTGGTTGTAACTACAGTAAAGATACTGCAAATCTTTACAGCCGCTCAGGTCCAGGCTGCCGGTCAAACCCATGGAATCCCATGAAATCTTGACCACCCTTTTCCCTTCCTCACTATCTCCCCATTCAATTCCTCCCCAGGTATCCGGATTCGCCGGGTCATAGCTATCGTAGTCTGGGTCTTTTATTTTGTCGCCATTTCCACCCGTGCCGCCCGGTTGTTGCAAAAAAGCTACTAGCTTCTGGTAATCATTATCGTTATATCCTGGAGGCGTTACATATTCACTGGCACAGGCTTTGTCCGGTGCTAAACACAATAATACAAGCAAGGCCATACTCCAAAAAACCGGTCCGGCTCCTCTGTTTCGAGAAGCAACTTTTCTTATGGTAATACCAACCATAAGCATCTCTCCTTTCTTTTTTGCCAACAGGATATTGCCGGCATATTTCATGAATTGCAACATGGTCATGTTGGTGACTGAAATTCGCTCTAATTATATTAAAAAGAAACTTTTTTGGGTATCCGTAAAAATCACCGTATAAATAGCCGTAAACCCTTATCCGGCGCGGGTTTTTTGCCAAAAAAAAATAACCGGCGCATTAAAGCTCCGGTTATACGAAAAATTACGGGAATATAGAAGCCGGTACGCCGGAAAACCACAAATTGTAATTCAAGAAAGCATAATATCTATATTAATCAAGGCCTTCCTGTGTTCGGAAAAGGTTTTAACCTCTTTTGGGATAACAAGGTCCAAATAACCGGTAGTCTAAATTCTCCAGGGTATGAACGATTTTATCGGCACGCGAAAGGTCCTGCCGCCCGGAGTTGGGGTTTTGGAAGGCAATACATTTCATGCCGGCGCGTTTGGCTGCGATAACGCCATGCATGGCGTCTTCCAAGACCACGCAGTCGGCGGGTTTGACGTTGAGAAGCTTTGCCGCCCGGAGGAAGATCTCCGGCTCCGGCTTGCTCCTTTCGACTTCCTCGCCGCTGACGATCGCCTGGAAATACCCGCGAATCTCCAGTTTCTCCAGGACCATCTCAATAAACTCCCTTACTGACGATGAAGCCAGCCCGATGGCGATCCCGTCCCTTTTCAGGTTGGCCAGGAGTTCCCTGATCCCCTTGATCGGCTGCAGGTCCCGGAAAACTTCGGGTTTCAAGAGGGACTCCTTCTCCTGCAATTCCGCAACGGTGGTGTTGAGGCGGTACCGGTCAATCAATTCCGCCCACATCTGCTCATTGGTGATGCCGACATAGGGATGGAAAGTCTCATCCGGGAGTTCCAAGCCAAAATCCCGCATGACTCTCCTGTTTAGCTCAAAATGCAACGGTTCGCTGTCGATAATAACCCCGTCCATATCAAAGATAAATGCTTTTATCATCTTTTTCCCCCAACGATCGTAGTAATTAATAAGAAAAATAATAATAATCTTATGTCATTTGGGGTTGCGTTATGACAACCACCGGATCTGCGAAGCCAGCAGCTTCTTCTCCTCCTCGGCTGTGTCGAGCCTTCCTTTCACCACCACCACCCGGTCGTTCCCGGCCATTTCATGAATTTCCTCGTATAATTTGGGAAAGACCAGCACTTCCAGGGAGGCGGTCATGTCTTCCAGGCGGAAAGTGGCCATTAACTTGCCGGCTTTGGTGACCACGCGTTTCCAGGCGCTAACCACGCCCCCGGCCACAACCGGGCGGTCCCGTTCTTCTTCAAGGATCTCAAGTAAAGACGGGATCCCGTTCTTTTTAAACTTTTCTTTCCAGGGGTCGAGGGGGTTCCCGGTCAGATAGACGCCGAGGAACTCCTTTTCCATCGCCAGCAATGTGGCGGGCGGGTATTCCTCCACTTGGCTGCGGGTTTCGGTCTCAGGAACCGTAAATTCCCCGTCCAAATCGAAGAAGGAAAGCTGCCCTTCCCGGCGGGCGGTGGCCAGGCGTTGGGAGTTCTCAAAGACCACGGGCAAACTCTCGACCATCCCGCGGCGGGTTTGGCCGGTGGAAGCAAAGGCCCCGGCCTTAACCAGGCTTTCCACTGCCCTTTTGTTTATTACCCCGGGATCGAGACGGCGGCAAAAATCGGAGAGCGAAGTAAAGGGGGCCTTCTCCCGTTCTTGCAAAATGGCGGCAATCGCCCCCTCGCCCAGGTTTTTCACGGCCAGGAGCCCGAACCGGATCCCCTCCCCTTCCTCCGTAAACTTGAGCCGGCTCTTGTTAACATCCGGCGGGTAAACGGGGATCCCCATCCGCCGGCATTCTTCGATATAGAGGCCGACCTTGTCGCTGTTCCCGATGACGCTGGTCAAAAGGGCGGCCATGAAAGCCCGGGGGTAATTGGCTTTGAAATAAGCGGTCCAGTAGGCAACCAAAGCGTAGGCGGCGGAATGGGATTTATTAAACCCGTAGCCGGCAAAATACTCCATCAGGTCAAAGATCTTCTCCGCCACCCCGGCTTCAATCCCCTGGCCTTCCGCCCCGGCCAGGAATTTCTGGCGCATAGCCGCCAGGACCTCCGGTTTCTTTTTACCCATTGCCCGGCGGACCAGGTCGGCCTCGCCAAGGCTAAACCCCCCCAGCCGGCTGCAAATCTGCATCACTTGCTCCTGGTAGAGGATAATCCCGTAGGTTGGCTTCAGAATCTCCTCGAGCCGCGGGTGGAGATAGGCAACCTCCTTTTCCCCATGCCGCCGCTGGATGAAATCTTCCGTCATCCCGCTGCCGAGCGGTCCGGGGCGGTAGAGGGCGACCAGGGGGATCAGGTCCGCAAAGGACTCCGGGGCCAGTTGCACCAGGAGCTTGCGCATGCCGCCGCTTTCCAGTTGAAAGATGCCTAAGGCCTGCCCTGAACGGAGCAACTCCAGGGTCTTGCCGTCCTGCGGGGGGATCTCCTGGAGGCTGATCTCCTTTCCGGTCTGTGTTTTCACCAGTTCGATGGTATCCCGGAGCACGGTAAGGGTGCGCAGGCCCAGGAAGTCCATTTTCAGAAGGCCGATGGTCTCCAGGTCTTCCATGGGAAACTGCGTTGTTATTTCACCCTCCGCAGCCCTGGCCAGGGGTACGTATTCAGCCAACGGCTGGGCGGAGATGACAACCCCGGCGGCGTGGATCGAGGCGTGGCGCGGGAAGCCTTCTACGGCCCGGGCGATCCGCAGCAGGTTGGCAATTCTCGGGTCTTCCTCCGTCAGGCGCTGCAAATCCGGGGAGAGTTTTATCGCCTCTTCCAGGGTGATCCCGGGCCCGGCCGGGATCAGTTTGGCGATCCGGTCCACCTCGCCGTAGGGAAAACCCAGCGCCCGCCCGACGTCCCGGACCGCCCCGCGGGCGGCCATGGTCCCGAAGGTAATAATCTGGGCCACGTGGTCGGCGCCGTATTTCTCCTTTACGTATTCGATGATCTCCCCCCGCCGTTCATAACAGAAATCAATATCAAAATCGGGCATGGAGATCCGTTCCGGGTTCAGGAAGCGTTCAAAAAGCAACTGGTGTTTCAGCGGGTCAAGATCGGTAATCCCGAGCAAATACCCGACCAGGCTGCCTGCGGCCGACCCGCGGCCGGGGCCCACCATGATCCCGCGTTTCTTGGCCTGGCTGACAAAATCCCAGACAATCAGGAAATAAGTAACAAAACCCATCTTTTTAATGACCGAAAGTTCATAGACCAACCGCTCCTCTATTTCCGCAGTGACCTCCGGGTAACGCCGGGGCAGTCCTTCCCGGCAGAGGTGTTCAAGGTAGGAATCGGCGTCAAAACCTTCGGGAACCTGGAAAGCCGGCAGGTGGTAATGGCCCAACTCCAATTGGACGTTGCAACGGTCGGCAATCCGGCCGGTGTTCGCCAAGGCCTCCGGGACCTCCGCAAAGACCATGGCCATCTCCTGCGGGGTCCGGTAATAAAAGAGGTCGGTCGGGAAGCGCATCCGGTCTTCGTCGTTGATGGTTTTGCCCGTTTGGATACAGAGCAAAACATCGTGGGTCCTGGCGTCTTCCCTCCGTAAATAATGGAGATCGTTGGTGGCAACTACGCCCACTCCCAATTCTTTGGCAAGGCGCAGGAGTTCCCGGTTGAGCTTCTTCTGCCCGGCCAGCCCCTGGTCCTGCAGTTCCAAAAAGAACCGGTCCGGGCCAAAGACCTCCTGGTACCAACCGGCGGCTGCCCGCGCCGCCTCGGGATTTTCCGCCAAAAAGTACCCGGGGATCTCCCCGCTCAGGCAAGACGACAAGGCGATCAACCCGCCGGAGTGAGCGGCCAGGACCTCCCGGTCCACCCGCGGACGGTAATAAAACCCTTCCACATGGCTGATGGAGGAGAGCTTCAAAAGGTTTTTGTAACCCTCCTCATTCTCTGCCAGCAACACCAGGTGGTACGGGCTTTCGTCAACTTTGGGCGTGCGGTCATGCCGCGTCCTCCTGGCCACATAAACCTCGCAGCCGAGGATGGGCTTGATCCCCGCCGCCTTGGCGGCCTGGTAGAATTTTAAGATCCCGTACATCACCCCGTGGTCGGTCAAAGCCAGGGCCGGTTGGCCATTGGCAACCGCCGCGTTTACCAGTTGGTCGATGGAGGCGGCCCCGTCCAAGAGCGAATACTGGGAATGGACATGAAGATGAATAAAACCCGGTCTCTTCTCCGCCATTTGCACACCTCCGCTCGGGTTGCCGTTGCGGTTCCCGCCGGATTTGTTATCCATTAATCAAATTAATTATATCACAATTCATGGGATAACGTCCGCGTCCGCCGGTAAAACTTTGTTGACAAAGCCGCTCCCGGTTTTTATAATAGATATTGATTCTGTTCGTGCCAGCCTTGAAAACAGAGCATAAAAAAGCGATGAGCGGGAAGAGTACACTTGCGCAGGGATGCGTTTGCCGGGAGGCCAGAGAGCCGGTGGGTGGTGAAAACCGGTCCTCCGGGCAAGTGGAATGGACCCGTGAGCTTCCTCGCCCGCACAAGCAGGCGTGCCCACAAGTGGACGCGCGCGTAAAGGGACGTGCCCGCAGAAAAGACGGTTCGCCCGTATTGCGGGCGGGACGGTTCTCCGCCGTTACCCGGAGCCAAGGGGATCGGATGAGTGCGTGTATATGCCTATGTGGTATGGGCGCACTCGGATCAAATTGGGTGGCACCGCGAGCACAAACCTCGTCCCAAGCACGGACGAGGTTTTGTTTTTCATCAACAACAAAGGAGGAAAAGAAATGCAAAAACGCGTTTTTTCCGGCGTCCAGCCCAGCGGCGCCTTGACGCTCGGCAATTACCTGGGCGCGATTAAGAATTTTACCCGCCTGCAACATGAGACCAATTGTTTCTTTTGTGTGGTTGATCTGCACGCGCTAACCGTTCCCCAGGACCCGGCGGCGCTACGGGAAAATATAAAAAATACCGCCCGCCTCTTTGTGGCCTGCGGCCTTGACCCCCAGGTCTCCACGATCTTTGTCCAGTCGCATGTTTCCGCCCACGCCGAAATGAGCTGGCTCCTGGAATGCCAGGCCTATATCGGCGAGTTACGCCGGATGACCCAGTTCAAGGATAAGTCGACCAGGCACGAAAACGTCACCGCCGGGCTGCTTACCTACCCGGTGTTGATGGCCGCGGATATCCTGCTCTACGATGCGGATCTCGTCCCGGTGGGTGAAGATCAAAAGCAACACCTGGAACTAACGAGGGATATCGCCATCCGGGTCAACAACCGTTTTGGCGAGAAGGTCTTTACCGTCCCTGAACCCTACACTCCGCCGCGGTCGGCCGGTGGCCGGATCATGAGCCTGCTTGAGCCGGAGAAAAAAATGTCCAAATCCGATGAGAACCCCAAGAGCTATATCGCCCTCCTCGACCCGCCGGAAGTGATCGTCAAGAAGTTCAAGAGCGCCGTTACGGACTCGGGGAACGAGGTCCGTTACGACGAGGAGAACAAACCGGGGGTCTCCAACCTGATGGTGATTTACTCCCTCTGCTCCGGTGAATCCCTGGAGACCATTGCCAACCGTTACTCCGGGGCCGGTTACGGCAAGTTTAAACAAGACCTGGGGGAACTGGTCGCCGAGACCCTCCGGCCAATCCAAGAGAAGGTAAAAGAGCTCAGCGCACCCGGGGTGATTGAAGAGATCCTTGACTCCGGGGCGGGGAAAGCCGCCGCCGTCGCCGGAGCGAAACTCCGTTTCTTCCAGGAAAAACTGGGGGTTAGGTGAGGTAAGGACCGGGGTTGGTCAATATAAACGGATTTGTTAGCAGACTCGTGCCTGGTAACAACTCACGCCTGTCCAACGCTAACAGGCCCGCGCCCGGTTAGCGGGGGCGAACCCTGTTAATGTAAACGGGTTTGTTAGCGGGCGCGCGTCCGCACGGTCCCGGGCGGAACCATGGCCAGAAAAAAGCCGTAGAGCACGGCGTGGGAGAGAAGTCCCTGAAGAAAGGTGTGGGCTACGGTCCAACCCGCCCGTACCGTCTGGTACCCGGTCCAGATTAGAACCTGCGATAATACTGCGGCGGCCGCGGCAAAGATGGTAATGAGGAGAAACCGGTTGAGGCGGGTTGCGCGCGTGCGCGCGCGCAACAGAAAATGGCCGAAAAATATGGTAATCACCCACCAAAGCACCGGCAATGTCAAGGGGACCCCGCCAATGGCCAGGAAAAGGTGGTGAAACTCCCAGATCCCCAGGAGGTGTACAAGGGTGTAGTTTTGGACCAAGGCCAGCAAAAAACCCCCGGCATAACCAAAGAGCAGGAGACGCCGGATTCTGGCCGGGGGAAGCAGAAGAAAAAGCAGGATTATCCCGCCCAGGGTGGCCAAGGGCCAAAGAGCTGCCACCTTGTTTTCCCCTCCCTTTCCCTCCTGTTATTCCAGGCGTCTTATGGTTTGGGCCCACTCCATTTTTACTTCAATCTCCACAGGGAAGGCGGGGAATTCCTCTCCCCAGTCCATCCCCTGCCAGTTCTTATTCTGTTTGGCCCTGATTCTTTTCCCAATACCAATGACATCCGCCTTTAGCTCCCGCGCTTTGTTCAGGGCCGACCGTGTTTCATTGAGAATCTCTGCGGCTACCCGTTGGGTGAGTTCCTTGCTGAGTTCCTCCTCCGGCCCGTGTTCACCGGTGAACTCGGTGGTTTCAAAGACCCCGCGGACCAAAATTTTGAGGGTCAGGGTTTTACCCTCCCGTACCAGGCGGTGTTGGGCGTTGGTTTTTACCACCGCCACGTTGATCCTGTCCCCCGGGTGGAAAGGGCACTCCACCTCATAATCCGAACCCACAAACTCGTTTTTTAAGATATTGAGGCCCCTGGTCTCAAAAGGGGTCAGCCAGCCGGCCAACCGGTCGCCGCGAATGGCTGCGGCGCCGCCCGTCAAAATGGCATCGCCGCTCTTCCTGACCCGGGGAAGCACCGGCTCCAACCCGATGTTGGAGTTTTCCACCATGTATTTTCCCAAATCTGAGACATAGACCAGGCTGGTCCCACCGGCGCCCGAGAGCAGGTTAAGGAGAAAAGTCGTTGGTTCTTGGCCGATTGGCGGCATTTGCTCCAGAATCTCCCGGGCCTTTCCTTCCACCACCGCCACCCGGGCGACCCTCTGGATCTGAAAATTCCGTATAAAATAATCTAAAACCCGTTCTATCCCATACTCACGGGCTACCCCTTCCCCGATTAAAATTAAGCGGGTATGCCCAAGAAAAAGCGTGCGGTCCAGTTCTCTCTGCAATTGCTGCAAACCACTGAGAACGGTACTGGCGGTCGTGCCCAGAATGATGAATGGCCTCCCGGATCCACCGCCCTGGTTTTGTTCACTGCTTCCGGCCATCTGTGAGGGGTCCGGGACCTGGACACTCATGGTAAACTTGGGCACCTTTTCCTCCCCGTTCCCCCCTTCTGTGGACCCGGCTCCCTCTTCCCCATCTTCGCTTTCCGGGAGATCAAAAGCGACGGCGAAGACGAAAGCCCGTTCATTAATTTCCTGTCCCTCCCAGCACCCGGCGGCCATGACCATCAGGAGAAAAAGGGGGAAAAAGAAATACCCGCGGTTTTTCCTCATTCCTCTTCCCCCCCGGGGTTACCGGAAGACCCCAGCCACCGGTGTAATCCGGCCATAAGCAACAGAAAAAGGGGTAAAACCACCCCGACAAAGACGGCCAGGATGGAAAGGTACGAAAGCCACTTGTTCCAGGCAAAGTAGTTGGTAAGGATCGTACTCAAGTAGTAAATCACCGGCGCCAGCGCCCAAGTAAGAACGGAATGGCTCCGCAGGTTAAAAAGCCTGCTCAAACCAGCAACAGCGAAATGATATGCCAAAAAGCAGCTGGTAAAGATGGCGCCGAGCCAGGAAACGATTAAGATCATATCCAGACGCTCCAGGATCACCACCTCGAAATTAACGGCTTTAGCCAGTTCCAACCCGGGCCAGGCCTGGCCGGCGAGTTCATTCCGGCCGAAAACACCAAGGGTGGTGATAATGAAGAAGGAGTAAGTCAAGACCACCAGGGTAACGGCGAAAACGGCCGCCCGCGGGAGGGTCCGGGGATGGCGGACGAAGGGAAAAACCAATAAGAGCAGGGGGTAGCCGGTAAAGCCCACAATCATCCCTGCCTCCTCCCAAAACTTGGCGAGGTTTAATTCTTCAGCGTTGAAAACCGGCTGCAAATGGAAGGGATCAAAAAACCGCCATCCAAATAAAGTCACCAGCAGGCCGACGATCATGGTGATTTCAATCAAAACCTCATTCACTTGGGTTAAGGTTTCAAAGTCAGCGGCGGTTGCGTAAGCCACAACCAATAGAAAGGTGCCGCTGACAAACCAGGAAGACGCATGGCGCAGGATTGAGATGTTTACCAATTCCTGAAGGATCCGGATCTCCACTGGGATATAGAGGAGGAAATAGAGAACAACCACCAGGCCGGCCAGGAAACCAAGAGGCCGGCCCAAGAGCCGCCGGCTAAATTCCACCACCGTCTCGCCGGGGAAGATCCGCCCCAGGCATGCGCAGATCCACGCGGCGAAAATAAAGATGATACCGGCGGCGGGTATCAGAAGCCACCCGCTGGTGCCAAAGACCCGCGCGACCCTTCCAGGTAAAAGGAGATTCCCGCCGCTGATGCTTAGCCCCAGGATAAGCAGGATGATCTGTCTTGAATTCAAAAACATTGTCGTTTTGCTCATTTTTCTTCTCCCGATTCTCCTGTGCGCGGGGGAAAACAAAATCGGCCACGGAACTGTCCCCTGTCTATCCAAGCAGGACGTGAAACCGCCCCTTGTCTCCTATTTTCCGGAAAACAACCGTTCCCACCAGTTCCGGGCTTTTGTTTTCTGCCGTTTTGTATCCAGCGGTTTATAACTGCGCGGCCGGTTTACCATCGCCCAGAACGGGGCCCGCCCCAGGCTGTCCTTGAGATCGTCCGGCTGCAAGGGGATAAAGGGTGTCAAAAATGGAACCCCGAAAGAACGGATCCTGGTCGTATAAACAAGCAAGACAAATGTGGCCAGGGCCAGCCCGTACAAGCCTCCCACCAAAGACACAACCACCAAAGGAAAGCGGAGAATCCTGATGGAAATGGCCACCCCAAAATTGGGCGAGGTAAAGGAACAGATGGCCGTCAAAGCCACCACCACCGTAGTCAAAGGTGAGATCAAACCGGCGCGGACGGCCGCGTCTCCCAGGATAAAACCGCCGACAATACCAATGGTCTGCCCGAGAGGGCCGGGAAGCCGGGCCGAGGCCTCCCGGATAATCTCTATAGCCAGCTCCATTAAGAGGACCTCCAGGAAAAGCGGGAACGGCACCCCTTCCCTGCTCCCGGCGAGCTGGACCGCAAGGGGGAAAGGGATTAACTCCGGGTTGTAGAAGGATAAGGCAACATAGAGAGAAGGCAGGTAAAGCGAGAAAAAAAAGGATGAAAACCGGACAATCCGGAGGAGAAGGGCCATGGGCCACCGGTGGTAGTAATCTTCCGCCGCGTAGTAAAACTCCCAAAAACTGATCGGGACAATCAGGGCAAACGGGGTGTTGTCGGTAATAATCCCGACTTTCCCTTCTAAAACAGCAGCCACAACCCGGTCCGCCCTTTCCGTACTCTGGATGGTGGGGAAAAGGGATAATCTCCGGTCTTCAATCATCTCCTGAAGAGTTGAACTCTCCATCACCCCGTCGATATCGATCTTCCCCAACCGGCGCTCGACTTCCGCAACAACCTGTGGATTGGCCACAGATTCCAAATAAACCAGGGCAACATCGGTTTGGGAGCGCCGGCCCACCTTTGTTACTTTGACCCGCAGATCCGGATCCCGGATCCAGCGCCGGACCTGTGCGGTGTTGAAACGGAGGGTTTCTGTGAACCCCACCCGCGGCCCGCGAATCACCGCCTCGGTTTCGGGTTCGTCAATACTCCGGTAAGGCCAGCCCCTGGTATTGCAGATTAATGCCTCCGCATATCCGTCAAAGAGGACCGCCGCCTCCCCGGAAAGGATAGGGGTGATGAGCTCATCCAGGCCGTTGACGAGCCTTACCTCGTTGATATTGAGGACCTTGTCTTTGACATGCCGGACCAGGTTTTTCTTATCCCGGGTCCATTCGCTCTTCAGTTCGCCCTTAAAGGTTAACGCCTCGAGGATATATTCATTAATAATCTCTTTGGACGCCAGCCCGTCAACAAACACGACTACTATGGGAACTTGTTCCGGCAGTTCCAAAGTGTAGTCCCGGAAAACCACATCGTCGCTGCGGCCGATCTTTTCTTTCAGATATTCCACGTTTTTTGCAAGTTCCGGGGAGAGCCCGCGCGCGCACGCGCCGGTGGTTTCCCGGGCGTCCGCTGCTCCCTTCTCCCCCGTGCACGCGCGCGCGACCCGTCCGGCTTTCTCCGTTTTCCCTTGCTCGCGTGCGCGCGAAACCGGTATGGGTTGCCGTAAGCCCCTGCGTTTTTTCATCGGTCTTAGCCCCTCTTTGTCAAAGCCAGGTTGCGCCTTTATCCGGTGGCGCGGGAAACCCCTTTTTCCCATTTTCCGCAGCGCCCGCCCCAGCCGGGGATTGTTTCCCCGTCAATGACCACGGTGACAATCTCGCAACAGTTGGGGCAGTCCGGGCATTCAAAACTCTCCACCCGGATCTCCCGGTCGGACAAGGAAAACCCGCGAAACCCCATTTTTTTCCCGGTTTTCCGGGATAAGAGGGCAGCGCCCCAGGCCCCCATCACCTCATAGTGCTCAGGAATAATAATCTCGTATCCCAACTCCTTCTCAAAGGCGGCCTTGATCCCTTTATTCGCGGCGACGCCCCCCTGAAACAAGACCGGCGGCAGGATCTCCTTGCCCTTCCCGACGTTGTTGAAGTAATTCCGCATTAAGGCTTCGCAAAGGCCGGCGACAATATCCTCCAACCTGTAACCCATCTGTTGTTTATGAATCATATCCGATTCGGCAAAGACCGAACAACGCCCGGCGATCCGTACAGGGACCTTTGCGCCCAGAGCCAACCCGCCAAATTCCTCAAGGGAGATGTTCAACCTTTTCGCCTGTTGATCCAGGAAGGAACCGGTGCCGGCCGCGCAAACCGTGTTCATGGCAAAATCCACGACCGTACCTTCACGGATAATTATAATCTTCGAGTCTTGACCCCCGATCTCGAACACCGTCTTGACCCCGGGATGAACCTGCAAAGCCGCAACGCCATGGGTGGTGATCTCATTCTTAACCAGATCGGCGCCGATTACCTTGCCAATGAGTTTCCGCCCGGAACCAGTCACCCCCGCCCCCAGGATCTCATGGTCTTTAAAATCCTCCCCGAGTTGGTTCAGGCCCCTCTGTACAGAAGCTATGGGTTTTCCCTCTGTCCGCAGGTATATTTTCTTCACTATGGAACCTTTTTCGTCAATAACCACCAGATTAGTGCTGACCGACCCCACGTCGATACCAAGATAAAACCCTGTGGCCATCTAGAGACTCCTTTCCTCTTGCCTGCTGGTTACTGGTTTTTCTCTACCGGTAACCGCCTGACCGCTATTTCTTTTCCTATCCCAATCAACGCCGGGCTGCCGTTTTCTCACACCCCTGCCTTTGCCTCATCCTTCTCCCTTTTCTCCCGGAGCAAATCCACAAACGCCTCCAACCTGGTGGTCACACCGGCGGCGCCGGAGTGTTCATCCAGGACCAGGCTGAGGACGGGCAGGTTAAAACGCCGGCTTAAATCCGGGAGGATACTCTGGGCTACGAGTTCCGGCATACAGGTAAAGGGAAGGATTTGCACTACCCCGTCCACCCGGTTTGTACCGGCGTCCACCGTTTCGGCGATGGTCTCCCGCCCGTGACCACCGACAAACGAAGTGAGATGAGGGATGGATAACAATTCGGTCCGGCGGCGGTGCCCCGGAAACAGGGCCTTCAAGAGATTGGCTTCCACCCAGTGGGTCATGGAAACGGACCTTGTCACCTCCACCCCCATCTGCCCCAGGATGTTTTCAGTATGAAAGTTTACCCCGGATTCAAGGATCATATAAATCTCCCCGACGATCTTCACCCGCAACACCCGCCCGGTTTCCAGGCGGGCCAAATTATCCAGGTTATGGGCAAGGGCGGTGTAGACCAGCTCCAGGCGGTGGAGGTCCCTTTCCGCCGCCATGACCCTGAGGAACTTCTGGTATTCCATTTCCGCCGCCTTTTTCTGGGCGACACGGGGGAGGAGGCGACGGTAAAGCCGGTTGGCCCGGTCCAGAAAGACCGCTTTCGCCCAGGCCAAACGGAGGGCCCGCCAGATCCGCCCGGGCTGTTTCAGGTTTTTCCCAAAAAGAAAGCGGAGGGACCGGAAGAGTTCCCGGGTTTCAGCACCGGGCGGATCCAGGAGCAACAGTTCAAAATCATACCCTAAATCATGAAGAATCCCCTTTTGCACCTGGGCAAAATATCCGAACCGGCACGGCCCCGCACCCCCGAAGGTGACAACGGCTTCCGCCCCTTTTTCTATGGCTTCAATATAATTGGCCAGCGTCATCTTAAAGGGCAGGCAGGCGAATTCCGGCGCATGCTTGACACCCAGATCAAAGGTGCGTTTTGTCACCGGAGGCGGCGGTACCACTTGGTGCCCCAACTCCGTAAAAAGGGTCTGTACAGGTATGTCGATCTGCCCCATCCGGGGAAAAGTCAAACGCATCCCGCCTGCCCCTTTCCTCCCGCCAGATCAAGAAAGGCCTCGAGCCTGGTATGAAGGCCGGCTTCTCCCGAATGCTCATCCAGGTAAATCTGGAGATAGGGAATTTCCCGGTGGCATTCTCTTTTGATCAATTCACCGATCAGCGCTTCCGGACCACAGGCAAAAGCCGCTACATGAATCAGCCCGTCAACCCCGGCCTGCCCGCGCGCGGGCGCGCGAAAAAGGCGGGACGCCCCAAGAGCCAGCCGTCCCATGGTCCAGTAGATCGCCTTGGGCAATCCTTTAAGGGCCATGGCAATCTCCTCTTCCGGCAGCATCTCCGGGGTCAGGATATGGCACCCCTCTTGCTGCAAAAAACGGAGAATACCGGTATTGACAAAGGAGTCGTAGAGGCAGTAGGGATGCCCGACCAAACCAATAACCCGGCTTGGTTTTGCTCCAGGGTTACCCCGGTCTGATTTTAACACGTACTTGTCCGGATTACCCCGGCTTCCTGAGTCCGGTAGTTCTTGACCTGTCCCTGGCGGCTTGACTCTTTGCCGGACGCCGCCAGGCGAGTCCGGCAAGCCGTCGCAAACCGCCGCCGCTTCCTCCGGCAGGTAACCCCGGCGTAAAAGCCCGGTATAAACGGCATGGGCCTTCCTGGCTGCTGCCAACGGTTTTTTTGCCCGTCTGCACCCGCGGGTAATTCCGCGCCAATTGACGGCCTCGTGGGCAACGCCGCTGGCGATTCCACGGGCGACCCCGGCCTGGCCGGCGGGGGTTGAAAACTCCCGCGCGAAAATTATCCCGGATCTCGGCGTCCACACGCGTTCCGGGAGGAAACCACCGCTGCTTTCCCAAATAATGACCGGCGTCTGTGGCAGCAAACGGCGGACCATATCCGGGAGTCCCATGAACTTCGGGCAGGTAAATTCCTTCCGGGCAACACTGGTCAAACGGGGAACCAGCACGGCATCGCAGGTTTTTTGCAACTCAAGGCAATGGCCGATGAACACCTTGACCGGCAGGCAAATCTCGTCAACAGCCGCCTTTAGCCCTGCGGTCATAATCGCTTTATTGGTTGGCGGCGAGACCACCGGCTCCAGGCCGGCGGCACCAAAAAATGCCTTCCAGGCCGGACCGTACCAATAATACAAAAGGGCCCTGGGGATTCCGACCTTCATTTTTCCTCCTCGACCTTCATTTTTGTTCCTTCTTTTGCTACCGCCTCCTGCCATAGCAGAACCCAGCGGCGCCGAAATTCAACAGCGCCCGGCCTTTCCGGACAAATTCCCTTTTGTCCAGGCTACCAGCCCCCTCAGGCGTTCAAGGGATAGAATAATGCCAAAGGCCGCCAAAGGCCGGCCAATCGTGGTTAAGCCCAGCTTTTTGGAGGTAAATCCGCCCAGCCGGGTGAGGAGTCCTATCGCCGGCAGTGTATTGCAGAGGAAAATCTCGTCTTTTTTCCCTAAATGCCAGGTCAGGCTAGTTATTGCCCGGAGCCCCGCCGGGGTCTGGCTGTCCAGGCCCAGGATATACACTTCGTTTCCCCGCTCATCCCGGCCCATGAGATACGGGATTCCCCATTGGGAGGGATCCGCCCGGTCAAATTCGGCCAGGCCAATGAGTTGCTCTATGCTGACCGGACCCGCCATCGGCAGATTTCCCAGATGCAGGTGGGCGGCAACCACCGACGAATGGGCCCTCCCGTAACAATGGTAAATTACCTTCACGGCCCCGGTAATGCCGCGCACGCACGCGCGTCCTCTTTTACCGCCAGGACCATCTCCTCGATCCTCCGGAACAACTCTTTGCCTTTTCTTGAAGCAGGCTGCCTGCTGGTGCACAGTTCACAGTCGATGAAATAATAGGTATCCGGGTCCTCCCCCAGCAGACGGGCGGTTTCCTGGATAAGGGTCAAAAGCAGTTTCCCCTCCTTTCCCCTGGGCAGCAGGTAAACCTTTTCACCGCTTTTGCCCGTACCGAGGAAGATCAGGGTCCCTTTTTCTTTCCCTGCCCCCCTCCCAAAGGGGATCCCTCCCACGAGACTCCTGGCGATCTTCCGGGCGGCGGTCCCGGCCGGCGTTGGTTCCACCAGCCCTAAATGCAGGGCTGCTGCCAGGGGCGCGCTTACCCCCCTGCCGGACCAGTGGTAAATGATCTTCTTATTCCTCACGCAATCTTCCCCAGCCCCGGTTCAGGAAGTAGAAAATCACCACTCCGGCGGCAACCAACCCGACAACCCATAAAAGGGCGCGCCAGGCGCCGGATGACTCCTGGCGGCTCACCGTTCCGGTTGAAAGGACCCGGTGGGCGGCGGCGGCAAACAACTCCACCCCTTTTTCCGCTTCCTCCCGGTCATTGGTGTGGGAGCCGGCTTCAATCAACAGGAGGCGTGGGGCCATATCCTGATTGTACTTACCGTTACCGTAGAAGATCCCTTTGATCAAACCGGGGTACTCCCGATCCACCGCGGCTTTAACCTGACGCGCAAAAGCCTCGTTGGCCTTACGGTAGGGGTTTTGCCTCCCCACTACCAGCTGGATTTTTGCGGCTTTTTCCCCTTCCACCCATGCTTCATATTCTTCTTCGGGCACCGCGTCCCGGTGCACATCAATCAGGGCAATGGGACGTTTCTTGAGCAGTTCCGCCACGGTCCGGCGGGAACGGTCATAGGCCATGGCATCCTGCGGATCATGGTTGGAAGTGTCATGTATTACCTGGAGGTTTTCCGCTTCCAAGCGGCGGGCCAGGCGATGGGCCACCTTGCGTACACCGCTGTTGCCGGCCTCGACATGGGGAGAACCTTCATTGGGAATGTAAGACTCCCCGGAGTGGGTGTGATAAATGGCGATTGGTCGCTTCTCCCCCTCACTCTGGGCCGGTTCGGCGCGTCTCGGGAAAAGGGCCTGTAGCCCCCGGCGGATCTCTTGGAAAAACGACCGCCTGCCGGTGTCAGATCCTTCCTCCACCAACCGGGCATGGGCCGTATTCTGGTGGACGCTCCTTACCCGGTACAGGTTATTCTCTGCGGTCAGATATTCGTCACCAACACTGATATGATGGGCGGTCCGGCAGATCACTTCTTCGTTTTCATCGACAATCGTGAAATAGGTACCATCGGTCTTCTCCCTTTCCGCCGTCGCCGGCAAGGTAAAAATTCCCAATAACAAAAGGGCCGCCGGCAGCAGGAATTTCCCCTTGTTTTTCTTCATATCTCTCACCCTTCTCCTTCCGGACGGGCCCGTTCCTCTTCCGGCCCGCCCTGGATCCTCTCCCTGGTTTCACCGATGATTTCCGCCAACAAAACAGCGATGACCCCGGCCAGGACCATGGTATCAAAGATTCCCGCCCCGCCAATCCGGGCCGGCGAGGAAAGCCCGCGGATCGCTGTTTCCACCGCATGGGCAATATCTGCGACCAGGATACCAATGGTGGCCCCGATAAAAGCCAGCCTCCGGGAACGGCCGACCAGGTATGCCACACCCCCGGCGAGGATGCCCCAAATATACTGTGGTTCAACCCGGCCGGCATAGGTGTCAAAGAAATATAATTTTGAAACGGCATAAACGGCCAGGGCGGTCAGGAACACCCCAAAAATTCCCCTGTTGACCTCTTTTCTGCTCCCGGCCCGGGAAAAAACATAAACCGCAAGGCCCACAGGGAGAACAGCCCCGCCAAGGTTAAGGGAGACCGGCGGGGTTCCACGGTAAAGGGGGATGTTAATAAAACTCCCCACCACCATTGCGGCAAGAAAGATCAGCGCCTGTTTATCGGTGAGATAAAGGCGGTCCAGCACCTGTTGGGCCAAGCCCAACAGGATCAGGATCCCGGCCCCGAGCAATAAAAGTACTCCCAAATTCATCGTTTTTGCACTCCTCCACCATAACTTGCAGGGTTATTATTTCACTACTGCCCTCTTCCAATACTAAGAGGGGAAAAGTACACGAAAAAAAGTGTGCACCTCCACCCCCCGGTCGCCGAAGGCGAAAAAGCCGTGGTCGATCACGAAAACAAAGGCCGGGCCGGTCGGCAGAGAAAAAAAACCGGGGCCGGACTCCGGAAACCGGTCTCCCGGAAAAGGCAAAAAAAAAGCGGGAGCTTATACTCCCGCATACCGGTTTCCCGTCTCAAGTCTCGACCCCTATTCCTTGGTTTCATCTACCGGTTATTCTTTCTTCAAGTTATTCTTTCTCCAAGTTATTCTTCCTCTTTCTCTTCTGCTGTTTCTCGTCTTTTGCTGCTTCTATCTCTTTCTCCAGTTCATCCTTTGCGCAGGCATTATCCTAGTCCGGGCTTTCTGTACCTTCCTCCGCCCCGGTTCCGGGTTCTTCTTTTGCTTCTTCCACTGCTTCCTCTATTACTTCCCCTGTTCCTTCTTCTTTTACTTCCCCTGTTGCTTCTTCCGCTGCTTCCTCCGCCACTTCTTCGCTGATTTCGTCTTTTATTTCTTCCGGTTCTTCCTTCACAATACTGCTGAGGCTGCCGTTACCGTTTTCCGCCAATTTTTCAGAGAGGATTGCTCCCAGGTTGGAAGAGAGCGGTTCGTCCTCTTCAAGAAAAACGCCGGCGGGTGCTTTCTCTTCCTCAACCTTGCCCGGTTTTTCTGCTTCTTTGCGGCTCAGTCCGATCCGTCTCTCCTTGGTGTCCACTCTCAGGACCTTTACCCGTACCTTTTCTCCGACCTTGACCACGTCTTCCGCTTTTTCCACCCGGTCATGGCTTAATTGGGAGATATGGATTAAGCCGTCGATCCCCTCTTCCAGGCGGACAAAAGCCCCGAAGGAAGTGAGACGGACCACTTCACCCTCGACGATATCTCCTTCCCGGTACCTCTCCGCCGCTGTTGTCCAGGGATGGGGCGTGAGCTGTTTAATACTAAGGGAGATCCTTCCAGCTTCGGGGTCAACCTTGATCACTTTTACCTGAACCTCTTCTCCTTCTTGCAAGCGTTCGGAAGGATGTTCCAGGCGTTCCCAGGCGATCTCCGAAATGTGCAGGAGTCCTTCAATCCCCCGTTCCAGCTCGATAAAGGCCCCGAAGGAGGTCAACCGGGTAATCCGGCCGGTCCGGATATCGCCCGCCTTGAGTTCGTCAAAAAGCCTTTCTTTCGCCTTTTCCCTCTCTTCGGCCAAAAGCTCCCGGCGGGAGACGACCAGCCTGCGGCGCCCCTCGGAAAACTCGATAACATACAACTCCATTTCCTGGCCGACAAAAACCGCCAAATCCGGCACAAAACTCAAATCTGCATGGGATGCGGGGAGAAAAGCCGGTATTCCCTCCAGGTCGATTTGGAGCCCGCCCTTTACGGCTGCGGTGACCCTTCCCTTAACCGCCTGTTTTTCGTGGAAAGCGGTTTTCAGCCGCTCCCAAACCAGTCTTTCTTCTGCACGCCGCCGGGAAAGGATAATTTTATCCTCTTCTATCTCGATCACCATAACTTTTATGGTGTCTCCTACTTTAACTACTTCCTGGGCGGAACTTACTTTACCAAGGCTCAATTCATTGAGCGGTACCGGGAGGTCCGACTTCCAGTTGACGTCGACATAAGCCGCATCATCCTGGACCAGAACTACCCGGCCTTCCAAAATATCCCCCACTTTGAAACTGGGGATTTCCGCCTCCATTCCTTCTATGGACTGAATTTCCCCTTCCCCTGCTTCTGTTTGTGCCGGGGTTTCCACCCCTGCCTCTGCTTCTGCGGTTTCTGTTCCTGTTTCCGCTCCTGTTTCTGTCTCTGTTTCTTCTTCTGCTTCTGCCGGGGTTTCCACCCCTGCCTCTGCCACGGTTTCTGCTCCTGCTTCAGGCTCTGTTACTGCTTCAGTTTCTACGCCCGCTTCTGCTTCTGTCACGGTTTCAGCTTCCGCGCCCGTTTCTGCGGTAATTGGGGTCTCCACCTCCGGCTGATTTTCTTCGTTGGGTACCATGTGATCCTTTTCACTCATGTCCATTCCTCCTGCAAATTTTCTTCCAACCAGTCCAAAACCGCGTTAATCTGTTCTCTGGGAGTTGAAGCCCCCGCCGTCACGCCAATAACCCGTTTTTGCCGGAACCAATGGGGATCAAGATCTTCAACCCCTTCAATATGATAAGTCGAAACCAGCGAAGAACCGATCTCCGCCAGCTTGCGAGTGTTTGCCGAATTTCTCCCCCCCACCACCAATAATATATCCGCCCGGCGGGCCAGATCATAAACTTCCGCCTGGCGTTCCACCGTGGCGCTACAAATGGTATTAAAGATCTTCAGTTCTCTAATACCCGGTAAAATGGCAGAAATTACTCCCGCCAAATTTTCCTGCGTCTGTGTGGTCTGACAGACCAACCCTACCCGTGCCGGGAGCGAAATCTTTGCCCCGCCGTCTTTTACGGCCGCCGGGTCAATAACCTCCGCCCCTCCGGGCACGGAGGCTGCAACCGCCTGCACCTCGGCGTGGTTGGGGTCGCCCACCACCACCACTTTGTAGCCTTCCTGATGAAGCTGGGAGGCGAGTTTCTGCTCCTGGCGGACAAAAGGGCAGGTGGCGTCGATTACTTTCAGGCTGTGGCGCCGGGCGGCGGCAAAAGCTTCCGGTCCCGCCCCGTGCGACCTGATCAGCAAGACCCCTCCGGGTTCCGTTTCCTCCAGGCTCCCGCAGGGAATGATTCCCGCCTCTTCCATGCTTTTTACAACTTTAGGGTTATGAATTAAAGGTCCAAGGGTGTAGACAGGGCGTGTACGTTGATATTTTTCCCTGGTGGCGGCGGCTATTTCCAGCGCCCTTTTTACGCCAAAGCAGCAACCGGCTTTTTCACCAACAATAATCTCCCGCCCCATTAAACGCTCCCCTGCCGGGCGGCGGGCATCCCTTCGCCCTGCCGGGATAAGGCGGCCAGGTGCGCGTAGATCTCTTGTGTTCCCGCTCTGATCCGTTCTTTCCTTTCCCCGCCTGCGCTCAAGGTGAAAGGCGGCCCGATGGCTACCTTGATTTTGGGGAAAGATAAAAACCTCATCCGGTACGTGCCGCTGATCAGCATCGGGAGGATACAGGCCCCGGTTTGCAAAGCCAACATGGCGGCGCCCGGCCGCAAGGGGTGGAGGGTGTTGTCCCGGTACCGGGTCCCTTCAGGGAAGAGCCCCAGGACCTTTTTGTCCTCCAGGACCTTCAGGGCCGACTTAAGGGCCCCCCGGTCCCCAGCACCCCTCTTTACCGGAATAACACCTAATGTTTTCAGTATCCAGTTCAAGACCGGGATCCGGAAGAGTTCTTCTTTGGCCAGGAAATTGACGGACCTTTTCAGGCTGCAGCCCATAACAATCGGATCAACCAGGCTGGCATGGTTGGCCACACAGATAACCGGGCCTTTTGGCGGCAGGTATTCACCGCCTTTTACCTCTATCCGGTAGAAAATCTTCAGCAAGATCGCGAGGAGCATCTTGGCAAACCTATAAAGAAGCATTGGTTTTACCCTCACCAACCTTTTTCTTTATCCAGTCAACTACCTCCTCAATACCCATCTCCGTGGTATCAAGATGGATCGCGTCCGCCGCCGGGCGCAAGGGGTTGACCTTCCGGTTGCTGTCGATCTCATCACGCCTGGAGATGTTGGCTTCGATCTCCGCCAGGGAGACATTCAAGCCCTTTGCTTTCAATTCCCGCCAGCGGCGGCGGGCCCGTTCCAGTGAGGAGGCGGTTAAAAAAAACTTCCACTCCGCCCGCGGCAACACCACCGTACCGATGTCACGTCCGTCCATAACCACTCCGCCCCGGGCGCCCAGTTTTTGCTGTATTTCCAATAAAGCTGTTCTGACTTCTTTCACTGCGGCGACAAGAGATACGCCGTCATTAACCGGCATGGACCGGATCTCTTCACTGACATCCTCGCCGTCCATAAATAAATGTTGGGATCCGTCCGGCATTTCTTTAAACTCCAGACTGGTTTCCCTGGCCAGGCGGCCCAAGGCCGTTTCATCATACAAAGAGATCCCTTGTCGCAAGGCCTTTAAAGTTATACCCCGGTACATGGCGCCGGTATCAATATATAACAGACCAAGCTCCGCAGCTATTCTCCGGGCTACTGTGCTTTTGCCGGAACCGGCCGGCCCGTCCATAGCAATGGATATCTTCTTTACTCTCCTGTTAGCCACCGGAAAAGAGTCCTTTCAAATGTTTTCGCGGAGAAACGCTAATCTCCTGCTTAGCGCAGAAAATTCGTTTCCGGGCGCGTCTATTCATCTTCCTCTTTTTTTTCCTCTGTGCTGAATTCTTTCCGGACATGGCGGAGAATCTGTAAAACTTGGATGAGGTGGTTCTCCAGTTTGTTCAAAATACCGTTAACGTACTGACTTAGCTCCGCCCGCACCTGCCTGGCGTATTCATCGGCTGTTGCCGTTATCCTTTCGGCTTCTTCTTCCGCTTCCCGGATCAAATAGTGTTCTGAAAGAAGCTGCTCGGCTCTTTGGGTCGCTTCGCGAATAATCCTCTCCGCTTCCTCACGGGCTTTTTTTATGTATTCTTCCCGCTCGCTGATGATCTTATCGGCCTTCTTGACCTCGGGGGGAAGGGTTAGCCGGATCTTATCCAACAACTCCAAAAACTCATCTTTCAGCACCAGGGAGCGCCCGGCAAACCGGGGACTCTTTGTAACGATCTCCTCCAAACGGTCGAGTAAGAGTAAAAAATGAATTCTCGTCATTTACCGGACCTCCGGTGTTTAAATTTTTCCTCCAATGCCGAAGCCACCAAAGGAGGAACAAATCCTTCGGGGTTGCCGCCAAAAAAGACCAACTCCTTCACCATGCTGGAGCTTAAGAAGGAATACTCATTGGCGGTCATCATAAACATCGTCTCAATCTCCGGGTTCACCCTCTTATTGGTCAAAGCCATCTGGAACTCGCTCTCAAAATCGGAGATTGCCCTAAGCCCCTTGATAATCACCCTTGCGCCCCTGCTCTTGGCGTAATCTACCAGCAAACCCTGGAAGTATTCGACTTCGACATTGGGCAAATGGGTCACAACTTCCTGCAGGAGACGGCGGCGTTCGGCTGCGGAAAAAAGCGGTTCTTTACCCGGGTTCTCCAACACAGCCACGATGACCTTGTCAAAGATCGCTGCTGCCCGTTGAATAATATCCAAATGCCCGTTGGTGACGGGATCGAAACTACCCGGGCAGATGGCTATGGTCATCGGGAACACCTCCAAAACTCCAATGATGTTTCACCGTAAATCCTCCGCTGGCTGCGGGTGAGATCCCCTACTAACTCCGGGAGGGTGCGATCCCGCCGGACCTGCATAACCAAGAGCCCGTCTCCGGCCAACACCTTGTTGCCGTCGACCGCCTCCAGGATCTTCACCCACAAATCCGCCGGGAAAGGCGGATCCGCCAGGATCAAATCGAATTTCTGCCCTTCCCCGTGCAAACGCGGGAGGACATGGAAAACATCTCCGGGCCATACTTTAAGCTGTTTTGTTCCGTCCCACTCGCCCCTGCTCTGCAGTAGTTGCAAGTTTTGCCGCAATACCCGGAGACTCCGGGGATCCTTCTCCACAAAAAGGACGCTTCCCGCGCCCCGGCTCAACGCTTCAATACCCAGTGAACCCGACCCGGCAAAAAGGTCAAGGACACTACCGCCCACAAAAAAACCGGCCAAAATGTTAAAGAGCGCTTCCCGGATCCGGTCCATCGCCGGGCGCAGCCCATGGTGAGAGGGGCCGGTTAATTTCATCCCCCGGTATATGCCGCCAGTTACCCTCATTCTCCCGGAACCGCCAGGGCCACCAGGCCAAAAGCGCCGGGACCGGTATGGGCTCCGACCACCGGGCCGATGGGGATGATACTGATCCCGCCGGCCGTACCGGCCGCAAAAAACTCTTTAGCCGCCTCTTCCATTCGCTTTGCTTCGTCCAAGGCGCCGGCATGAAGCACAATAATCTTCGCGGGCAAAGACCCGATCCGCTCCTTTGTCAATTCCAAAAGCCGGCGGTGAATCCGCCCGAGGTTGCCGCGGATCTTATCCACGGCGATTACCCGCCCCTTTTCAATGGTCAATACCGGCTTGGAATTCACTAAATTGCCGAAGCAGGACGGGAGCTCGCCAATCCGGCCTGTCCGGGAAAGGTTTTCCAGGTCGCCGACGGTGAAAAAGACCACCAGGTTCTCTTTGACATATTCGATCCGGTCAAGGATTTCCTGGAGGCTTTTCCCTCGGGCCAGTGCTTCCACAGCCTCGAGCACGATCATTCCCAGAGCCATGGAGACCGTTCGTGAATCGATGACTAGGATCTCAACCTCATCCTGCAGCGCCTTTGCGGCCTCCCGGGCCGCTCTCACTGTTTTACTGAGTCTACCGGAAAGATGAATGGAGATGACCGTATCCCCCGGCCCGGCAAACCCACGGTAAAAATCGATGAATTCTTCCGGTGAAGGCTCGGATGTTGCCGGGAGATAGGCTTCCAACGGCAAACGGTAGTAAAATTCTTCCGCCCAGATCTCTTCCCCTTCTTTCAGGATCTCCTCCCCAAAATGGAGGTTGAGCGGTATAATCTTCAATCCGCACGTCTCAATCCATTTGTCTGGTAAATCGGCTGTACTGTCTGTGGCGATATAAATCAACTATAAACCCATCCTTTATTCCACTGAAACAATGTAATAATAAAATGGTTGTCCACCCTGATAGACTTCCACCTCTGCCCCGGGAAATACCTCTTCAATCTTGCCTTTTACCTTATTGGCTTCTTTCTCTTCAATATCGTGGCCGTAATAAACGGTGACCAATGCATCTTCGTTGTCCTTGAGAGAATCTTTCAGCAGATCCAGGAGGACTCCGGAAGGCTTTTTCCCTACACAGAGAATATCCCCTTCCTTCAAACCGATGATATCCCCTTCCTGGATCTCCAGGCCGTTATAGGAAGTGTTCCGCACGGCAAAAGTGACTTCCCCGGTGATCACGGATTTAATTGCTTTGGACATGGCCTCCCGGTTCTTCTTAATCCCTGCCTCCGCGTTATAAGCCATCAGCGCGCTGATCCCTTGGGGGATGGTCTTTGAAGGGATTACTGTTACCGGGGTCTTGGTCAGAGCCTGGACCTGTCCTGCGGCCATAACCACGTTTTTATTATTCGGCAGGATAATTACCTGCTCAGCCTGGATCCGGCTGACGGCGCGGTATAACTCCTCCGTACTGGGGTTCATGGTTTGCCCGCCCTCAATAATCTCGTCAGCGCCCAGATCCTTGAAGATCTTCTGTAACCCTTCACCGGCAACCACCGCGGTGATCCCGATCTTCTTCTTCACTACCGGTTTTTCTGCCGGCGCCGGGTTGGCGGCTTTACCGAGTTTTGCCAGGCGCTGTCTGCTCTGTTCCACCATGTTGTCGATCTGGATCTCCGACATCTCGCCCAGCCGGACCATATAATCCAGGACCAGCCCCGGGTTGTTGGTATGGATATGCACTTTGGCAACTTGTTCATCACCAATCACGATCAAGCTGTCGCCATGGGGGGCCAGGTCCTTCTTAATCTCCTCAATCGCCAGTTTTTCCCCTTTAATAATGAATTCGGTACAATAACGGTAAGCGATTTTATCCGGGTCAAGCTCGTGCTCATCTTCGATCTTGTAATCAATAATGGCTTGGGTACCCGACGGAAGCCCCGGCGCTTTGCGTTCGGTCGCTGGCAGTGGCCGGATATTCTCCCCCTTCAGGGCTTCGACAAAACCTTGATAAAAATAACAAAGCCCTTTCCCGCCGGCATCCACCACTCCGGCTTGTTTAAGAATGGGCAACATTTCCGGGGTTTTTTCCAAAACCTCCAGTATATGCTGGTAGATTTGGACCAGGAAATCCACCAGTGGTGCTTTTTCCTTCTGTAATTCCCGGGCCTTTGCCGCGGCTTCCCGTACGATAGTGAGGATCGTCCCTTCCACGGGTTTGCGGATGGCCTGGTAGGCAAGTTTGGATGCGCCTTCAATACCTTTGGCAATCTCGTCCGGTCCTAATCTTGGGGCGTTTCCCACCGCCCGGGCAAAACCGCGAAAAAACTGAGAAACAATAACACCCGAATTGCCTCTGGCCCCCATCAAGGAACCCTGGGCCGCCCGTTCCAGAATATCTTTTACCTCGTCCGAAGCCTGTTGAGCTTCTCTTAACGCCGCTTGAAAAGTCAAAACCATATTGGTGCCTGTATCCCCATCCGGCACCGGAAAGACGTTCAAATCGTTTATCTCGTCCTTATTGGCATTCAGGCATTCAACCCCGGCTGCCAACAAGTTCTTCAACTCCGGACCCTCGATAAATTCCAGATTCAATCCATGCTCCTCCCCATTCGCGTATCTTGTCTGCAGGTCAGATGCGTACGCCCATGACATTCACATTGACCCTGCTGACGTTAAGTCCCAATTTGTCTTCTACGGCATACCTGACATTTTCAATGACATTATGGGCCACTTCATTGATTCTGGTTCCATATTCCACCACAACAAAAAGATCCAAGATTACCTGGTCCCCTTCTATCCGAACCTCAATTCCTTTTGTCAGGTTCTCTTTTCCGTATAACAATTCGGAGATACCATCCTGTACACTACGGGAGGACATCCCCACAACCCCAAAGCACTCCAGGGCAGTAATCCCGGCTACCATAGCAATCGCTTCCGAGGATACGTCGATTGTGCCCAAAGGCCGTTGGGATTTAACGGAGAAATTTCTCTCCACCAATACACCCCCCTTTTGGGATGAAATTCTGAAAGAATATTCGCCTCTTCTCCCAAAACTTCCTGCTCTTTCGAGAAAAATCCGTTAATTTCGGACAAATATTTCTTTTTCTCCTGCATCATCCAGCTATTCCCGGGCTGTGCCCGGCAGTGCCCAGGCCGGCGCCAATGGGCCAACACAGGCGCGCGTGCGTACACGCGCCCAGGCAAAACGGGTATAACTGCATAAAAAACAAAATTGCGCGGGTGCACGCTGCATTATCCTTATTATACCTGATACACCCGCTTCCGTCCAGGACAACTTTTCGCCAACAGTTCGCGCGGGCGGGTGGGTAATAAAGAACAATTGCTGGATGAAGCGGATGAGCGACTCGCCCAACAGTTCGCCCGTGCGCGCGGGTAAAATAGTTAAAGCGGAAAGTCCCTTTCCATTCTTACATGTTTAAAGCTCCGGGAATGGTTGGCATAATCCGCCACCAGGTGCCCGCGGCCAAGCAACCGGTATTTATAAATGACCAATCCTTCCAGGCCCACCGGTCCCCGGGCGTGGATCTTCCCGGTGCTGATCCCCACTTCGGCGCCGAAACCGTAACGGAACCCGTCGCTAAACCGGGTCGAGCAGTTCCAGAAGACGCTCCCGGCATCCACATAATCCATAAAAAATCCGGCTTTTTCTTTATTTTCCGTAACAATGCTCTCCGTATGGCCTGACCCGTACTTGTTGATATGGGCAACGGCCTCCTCGATCCCGGGGACCACCTTCACCGCCAATATATAATCCAGGTACTCCGTTTGCCAGTCTTCTTCCGTAGCCGGAACGGCCGGGATGAAAGCCCGGGTTTGCGGGCACCCTCTCAGCTCCACCTTGTGCGCGGCAAATAATTCCGCAATGGCCGGCAAAAACTCCGGCGCCACCTTTTCATGGACCAAAAGGGTCTCCAGGGCATTGCAGACCGCCACATACTGCACTTTCGAATCAAGGACAATCCTGGCGGCTGTTTCCAGATCCGCCTCCGCATCCACATAGCAGTGGCAGATCCCATCGGCATGACCCAGCACTGGAATCCGCGAATTATCCATGATATAACGGACAAAATCATTTGAACCCCTGGGGATGATTAAGTCGATGTATTGATCCAGTTTCAACAGGTCATTCACTTCCGCGCGGGTCTCCAGCAAGGCCGCCCAATCCGGGGGCAGGCCGGCCTTGACCGCAGCCCCAATCACTACATCGGCCAAAACGCGGTTGGTCGCTCGCGCTTCCGAGCCGCCTTTGAGCAGGACGGCGTTGCCGCTTTTCAGGCAGAGGGTGGCGATTTGCACCAAGGCATCCGGCCGCGATTCAAAGATAATGCCAATGACCCCAATCGGGCAGGTCACCTTATATAATTCCAACCCGTCATCCAGTCCGGTGGCAAGCAGGGTCTTCCCTACCGGGTCTTCCAGTTGGATCAGGCTGCGGATCCCTTCGATCACCCCGGCGATTTTCTCCTCGTCAAAACGGAGCCTCTTCAAAAGCGGCGCCGGCAGGTTCTCCCGCTCGCTCCGGGCCAAGTCCTCCCGGTTGGCGGCGATAATCTCCGCCTTCTTTTCCTCCAGGGATTTGGCGATCTCCGCCAGCGCCTTGTCTTTAAGGTCCCTTCCGGCTGCCGCCAGCCTGAGGGAGGCCCCTTTCACCCGGCGCGCCAGTTCCTCCATGCTCATGCCCTTCCCTCCTCAACCCAGCGGGTAACCGCGCCATAGTCGCGGCTTACACGTGCGTAAGCCGCGTGCGTATTACGCGCACGGGAACTTTTTCACATTTCTTCTTAAAGTATAAACAGAGTTGGGCGATTCGTCAATGCAAACCCTGGAAAAGGGCGAATAAGGAAAAAGGACCCGCGTCCCCGTCATCTTCTTTCCCCTGGTCCGGCAGGTCCTTTATCTTTACAATGCTATTATTGGTTTTCCGTCTCTTGTCTTGCGGACTCTTTCCCTTATAACCGTCTGACCGTATAGCCCCGTTTCCGCAGCAATTCAACGATCCCGGCTTCCCCGACAAAGTGTGCGGCGCCGGCCACGATAAAAACGGTTCCTTTCTGCATATATTCTTCAATCTTTACCACCATCCCCCGGTTTCTTTGGAGAATAAGCCGGTCATAGAGTTCGTGAAAAGCGGCGTCTTTTTTTCCAAAAGGAAGCAAGATTTCCTCAAGTAAACCGGTATCCCCCGTTTGCCAGGATGCAAGCAACCGGCGGATTTCTTCTTCAAATTCCTCCCCGCCGGAAGCAAGGATGTCCCGTAAATAAAGGCGTTCCAGTTCAGGAGGGAGTTCACTAAAGAGCATAAACTGGAATTCGACGGATTCCAGTTCCAGGATATCCTTCTTACCGCTTGCCCGCTGCAAAAAATAACGGTCTATGCCCAAATCAGGATTGAGCCCTGCTTTAACGAATCTTGTGTGCGCTATCATATCAGCAAGAAACCACGGCCGGAAAAATGATACCTGCCTGATCTCAAGGCCAAGTTCGGCCAGGACCTCCAGAAGCATGCCGTATTCTTCCGGAGATATGTACTGCTCTACGCTCTGAAAGCCGGGATTAATGGCAAATGAACTTGCTAAGGAAAAGAGTTCTTCATCATCCACAGCCAGGATGTTTGCTTCTACCACCAAAAATGAGGATTTTTCGTATGCCTCTTCGATCTTTGCCGGCAAAGGATAAAGATCCTCCGTTCCCAAGTGGATTGAGCCCAAAAGGTAAGCCGGACCGGCCTCCGTCTCCACCTCCCAGAGAAAGCAGCCGGCTTCTTCCGGGTATTCCGCGACGGCAAGATTGCCGGCGGTGGGCGCCGGCCAAGGGAAGAGTATTATAAAAAGTACCGCTATTAACAAGCGTATTAGTGGAGATCCTTTCCGGAGTTGCTCCAGCAATCGTTCCGCCCCCTTTCAGTGCTTTTAAAACCTATGCAAAAACCTGGCGATCTAAATTGTATGACTAGTTAAATTCTATATCCTTTTTTTGGCAAGGTCAACCCTTTTCCCCTCCATAAATACAAAAGATTACCAGCCGCAGTAATAAACATTTATTCGCGCGGGTTCTCCGGTAATCTCCAGTAAAAGGTCTGGGCAGGCCTAAACCAAGTAACTGCTGTAGCTAAACCAAATAACTGCTGTAATTGGGGTTATCCTTTAATTCGTCCCGGATTTTCTCGTAAATCTCTTCCTCCCCGATCTCTTTTAACTTCGCCAATTGCTGCATCCGGTATTCAATCGCCGCCTGGGTCATCACAGCCTCATCGGCAATACAAGATAAAATAGAGGCAACTTCATTCATATTATCCCTATTTTTTACCATAGAAAGGTAAGCAAAAGAAGACATTATTCTCCCTCCCCGGCGGATATTGCGCACGGATCCCGCCTTTGTTATTTTATCTTGCCGTTCTGGTAACGGTCTTGGTTAAAATCAGGTTAACTTATATTATTCTTGCCTGCTTCCGCAAAACCTTCTTTTCCGCAAAAACTTGACATGTCCACGTATATTTGATAAGATTATTCCGCTTCTATAAAGTACATTTATACATATTATTTATCGGCTCCACGCAAGCAAACATTAGTCGCGCGCACGCGTTTCCGCACGTACACGCGCGTCGAAAGGGGTGCGGTGATTGGCTGACGAAAAGAATGTCGAGATTGATATGGGAGAAAACAACTCAATCACCGAAATGGACAGTATATATGTTTCCACGGAAGTAATCAGAAAAATAGTGGGTATGACCGTCAATAGAGTCGACGGGGTTTCCGGGATGAGCGCAGGTTTGGTCGGCGGGATCGCCGAAAGACTGGGCCAGCGCGATCTGAGCAAAGGGATTAAGGTGCAGCAGTTTGATAACCAAATATCCATCGACATCAACGTGATTGTGGAATACGGCGTCAAAATCCCCGAAGTAGCTGAAAAACTGCAAGATGCTGTCCGTCAGGCGGTGGAAGAGACCACCGGTTACCAAGTAACCGAAGTGAACCTGCATGTACAAGGGATTCAACTACCCCGGCCCAAAGAGGAAGAAGAGGAAGTAAAAAAAGCGGACGGGAAACGGGAAGAGAAGAAAGATAAGAAGGATAAGAAAGACAAGGAAGGCAAGGAAGGCAAGGAAGGTAGAGAAGGTAAAGAGGGCAAAGAGGGTAAGGAAGGTGAGGAAGGCGAGGAAGGCAGAGAAGGCGAGGAAGGCAGAGAAGGTAAAGAGGGCAAGGAAGGTAAGGACAAAGAAAGAAAAGATGACAAATAGCGCGGAGAAAATTATCGGCCAAATACGGCCGGTAATTTTATATCCGGAACTAAGACAGACGTGAACCGGTTATTTATACCCGTAACCAGGGCCGATGTGGACCGGTAACTTTACATCACAACCAAGACCCGATGTGAGCCGGATTTTATATCCGTAACAGGACCGGTGGGACAGGACAGGTGCGATATGAAAGCAAATGAGGAGAGCCGTTTTGCCAGAACCGAAATTTTACTCGGCCGGAAAGCCCTGGCGAACCTCGCCCGGCAGCGGGTGGCTGTCTTCGGGTTGGGCGGGGTTGGTTCCTACGTGGTTGAAGCCTTGGCCCGGGCAGGTATCGGCCGTTTCCTCCTGGTGGACCATGATACGGTCTGCCTGACCAATACCAACCGGCAGCTTCATGCTGTGGAAGGGAACTACGGGAAGGCAAAGGCCGTGGTGACCGCCGCGCGGGTGAAAGCCATCAACCCCGGGGCAGTGGTCGAGACCAAACAGGAATTTGCCGGACCGGAGAATATCCCGGAGTTGCTCCACGGCGACTTTTCATATGTGGCGGACGCTGTGGACACGGTGACCGCAAAAACAGCCCTGATCTGTTACTGCCTGGAAAGAAAGATCCCGGTAATTTCGGCGATGGGAACAGGCAATAAACTGGATCCCCTCGCCCTCCGCGTGGACGATATCGGGAAAACCCATACCTGCCCGCTGGCACGGGCGGTCCGGCTCTCCCTGCGCAAGAGGGGAATAACCGGCGGCGTGAAAGTGGTTTATTCAACGGAAAAACCCCTTAAGCCCCTCGCCCCCTCCCCCGTGCCCGGAACCGTCTCTTATGTGCCGGCGGTCGCCGGGTTGATCCTGGCCGGGGAGATCATCCGGGACCTGCTAAAGCCGGGGGAAAAATAACTGCACGCGATTGGCCAGGGCTTGCCCAACCTTGCCCGGCAAAGGCCATCTCCGGACAGGCCTTAAAAACCCTCCACCTGCTTCAGGTATAAATTCCGGTACAGGGTATTCCGCCGGCTTAATTCCGCATGGGTCCCCATATCCGTGATCCTTCCCCCCTCCAGGACACAGATCCGGTCAACCTTTTGCAGGGTGGAAAAACGATGGGCAATGATCAGGCAGGTCCGTTCCGCCAAAAGCCGTTCAAGGCCTTTCTGGATTAAGGCCTCAGTATACGCATCCATACTGGAAGTGGCTTCGTCAAGGATGAGCACGCGCGGGTCGGCCAATAAAACCCGGGCAAAAGCCACCAATTGTTTCTGCCCTCCCGACAGCATAACCCCTCCTTCACCCACCCGGGCTTCGAGACCGTGGGGCAGGGCTGCGAATACCTTATCCGCATAAATACTCTTGAGCGCCCGGTTAATCTCCCCTTCCGTGGCTCCCGGTTTACCGTAGGCAATATTCTCCCGGATTGTCCCGTTGAAAAGAAAAATATCTTGGGAGACCCGCCCGATTGCGCGCCGGAGGTCGGCGAAGGAAAGGTCCCGCAGATCAACCCCGTCAATGGTTATGCTCCCCGCGTCCACATCATACATGCGCGTCAGTAACCGGGCAATAGTGGATTTGCCGGCGCCCGTATGTCCCACCAGGGCCAGGGCTTCACCGGCCCGGATTTGCAGGTTGAGAGCTTTAACCACCTCTTCCCGCCCTTCGTAGCCAAAAGAGACGGAAGTAAAGACTACCTCGCCCCGGAACCCGCCGGCCGGCCGCCGTGGTTGTGCGCTCTCCCGGACCAAAGGGGTGGCGGTCAAATATTCGTGGATCCTTTCCAATCCCGCGGCAGCGGCCTGAAAGGTATTGTAGACCTGCGACAACTCACGCAAAGGCCAGAAAACCCTGGCCACATAGGTGAGGAAGGCGAGAAAAACGCCGAGCGAGATTTCGCCCCTGAGCACACTTAACCCGCCAAAGCCGATGACAAGCACGCGGGAGAGGGTTCCGAGGAGGTTCAGCACTGGAAAGAGGAGGGCAAAGACGGAGACCGCCCGCAGCCGGGCTTTGAAGTTCCTCCAGTTAACCCCGGCAAACTTCTCGGCGCCCGCCTCCTCCTGGGACAAGGCTTGAATAACCCGCATCCCCGCCACACTCTCTTCCACTTCGGCATTGAGTTCCGCTGCTTTTCGCCGTACTTCCCTGTAGGTGATACGGAGTTTCTTGCCGAAGAGCCAAAGGACGGCCAGGATGAGGGGGGCGGTGACAAAGGCGATCAGCGTCAGTTTGAGGTTGAAACGGGCCATGACGAAAAGAATCCCGGTGAGGGTGAGAAAATCATTGCTGAAATTAAGTATTCCACTGGAAAGAAGCTCGGCTACGGTATCAACGTCATGGGTCACCCTGGAAGTGACAATACCGGTCTTTTGCCGGTTATAGAAGGCCATGTCAAACCCCAGCAATTTACTGAAGAGATCCCGGCGCAACGCATAAACGATCTCCTGGCCTACCCGTTCGGAGAGGAAAGTCTGCCAGTAGGAGGCCAGCCAAAAAAGGACCTGGGTCGCCAAGAGGGCCAGGAAGATCAGGTTCAAACCGTTAAGGTTTAAACCGTCACGGTTTAAACCTCCCGGAACACCGGGGGTTATATAATCATCCACCGCGATTTTTGTCAGGTACGGGACCGCCAGTGTGGTACCGGTAACCAAGAGCATGGCGCCAAAGGCCATAGCCAGCCGGCCCAAATGCGGCCGGGTATATCTCCAGGCCAAGCTCAAGATCTTCCTGTTCAGCCGGGAGAGCTTATACCTCTCCACGTCCGCGGTCATTCTATGCCCGAAGCCGCCCCGCATTACTTTCCTCCCTCCCTGAACCCTCCGGTTGTCTGCAACTGTGTCTTGTTAATCCCGGCATAAACCCCTCCCCTGGCCAGAAGCTCCCCATGGGTCCCGGTCTCCACGATCCGCCCATCCTGCAAGACCAGGATCTTGCCGGCGCTCCGTACAGTCCATAAACGGTGGGCGACGACAATGACGGTCCTCCCTTTTATCACCTCGGCCAGGGCCTTCCTGAGGCGTTCCTCTGTTTCCGTATCCACACTGGAAGTGGGTTCGTCCAGGAGCAAAATCCGGGGGTCGGTCAGGAGCACCCGGGCAATGGCCAGGCGCTGCTTTTGCCCGCCGGAAAGCCGGACCCCCCGCTCCCCGACGGGGGTGTCATAACCGTCCGGCAGCGACTCGATAAAATCATCGATCTGGGCTGTTTTTGCCGCCCACCGGATCTCCCCCATCGTTGCTTCCGGTTTCCCAAAGGCGATGTTTTCGCCGATCGTGGCTGCAAAGAGGAAGGTATCCTGCAAGACCAGCCCGATTTTACTGCGCAGGCTCTTCACGGTCACCTTTTCAATCCCATGGCCGTCAATGGTAATCTCGCCGGCGGTGGGTTCGTAAAACCTCGGCAAGAGATGAAGGAGGGTGGATTTCCCGGCGCCTGTCGGACCCACAATCGCAACCACTTCACCGGGTTCCGCTGTAAAGCTGATCCCCTTCAGGATCCGGGTCTTTCCATCGTACGAAAACTCCACGCCCGCGTATTCCACCCTGCCGGTGACCGCCGGCAGTTCATAGGCGCCGGGGGTATCTTTAACTTCCGGCTCAAGATCGAGGGTGGCAAAGATCCTTTCCGCTGACGTGACCGCTCGAATAATCATATCCACGATCCTCCCGGTCTGCCGGATCGGCCGGGTGAGCATGGCGATATAGCCGGTGAACCCGACCAGGGTACCGAGGGAAAGGCCGCCCCCGATGACCAGCCGCCCGCCGTACCAGATCACCACGGCGGCGCCCAGTCCCAACAGGAAGGAGGTATACGGCATCCAAACCGCGGAAATCCGCGCCGCTTCCAAATGGCTATTGTAATAACCGTCGTTTTCAGCGGCGAATTTCGCAACCGCCGCTTCTTCGCCGGCAAAAAGCTTGACCGTTTCTACGCCAACTACGGTTTCCCGGACAACCTCCGTGAGACCGGCCATCCGCTGCCGGACCACCCGCCATAACGGGCGGACTTTAAATGCGTAGTTCTTCATGGCATGATACATAAAGGGAACCAACGCTAAATAGAGCAAGGCCAGCCGGTAATCCCAGGTGAGCATGGCAAAGAAGACCCCGGCCAGCACCAACAGGTTGGAGAAGAGATTAACAATGGCAAAACCGAAGAATCTCCGCAGGATCTCCGTATCCGAAGTGATCCGGGCCATAATATCCCCGGTGCGCACAGAATCATAATAGGAAAAAGAGAGGCGGCTCAAATGCTCGTAAAGCTTGCCGCGGAGATCAAAAATAACCCGCTGCCCCACGTATTCCATGGTATAGCGGTTCAAGAAAACCAAAGCCCCCTCCAGCAGGGAAACTCCTAGTAGAGCCCCACCGGCATACCAGAGGAGTTCCGGCCGGCCGGCCCGGAGCACCGTGTCCACGGTATACCTGGTGATCCAGGGAGGGACCAGCCTGGCCCCGGCAGTTAAAATAATACTGAAAGCTACGGCCACCAACTTCCAGGCGTACGGGCGAAAAAACCCGCAGAGTCTTTTTATCGTCGCCCAGGGCTTTTCCGGCTGTTGCCGCTCCGGCTGATTGCCGCCGGACAGGTTACCCGGTTGCTGCCTCTCTCTCCGGCCGCCGCCGGGATTATTACCCCCGGGTATGCCGGGGGTCCGCCTTCCCTGCCCGGTTCCTGTTTTCTTCTTTTTTTTCCGTTGCCATGCTGCTCTCTTCATCTCAATCGTACTTTCTATAGCGTACTTTTTCCAGCTGTCTCTAGCGCACTTTCTGTTGCCGCTTTTTCTTCGCGCGCGGAGCGATAACGATGGACCCCCGTATCGCCCATCCGGCAACCGAGACCGGCGTCCTTTTCTTCGCGTGCGAAGCGCTGGCGATGAGTAGATTTTGCTCCTCCCAAATACTACGCAGAAGCCTTTCTTCCGGAGTACAGATTGCGTTCTTCCTGCCCTCCATTGAAAGGCTTCCCTATGCGTACATGCTCTTTCTTCTAGACTCTTTCGCCGAAAAACCCTTCTTTCCTCCCGGGGATCCTAGAAACTACCCTTTTCTTTTCGTATTGCGTAAAAATCTTTTCAACCTCTTCCGCAATTTCCAGAAAGGCCATGACGATCTCCGGGTCAAAGGCTTTACCGCTTTCCTCTTGAATAATTTTGAGGCTATTCTCATGGGAAAAGGCCTCCTTGTATACACGCTTTGACCGCAAGGCGTCATAAACATCGACAATCGCCATAATCCGGGCTGACAGGGGAATCTCGGTCCCCGCCAGTCCCAGGGGATATCCGGCCCCGTCCCACCTTTCATGGTGAAAATTAGTTATGTTGATCGCCAACTCCAGCAACCTGTTATCCGGGAACTTCTCCTTTACTTCCAATATGGTTTTTGCCCCGATTGTCGTGTGGGTCTTCATGAGCTCAAATTCTATTGCCGTAAGGCGCCCGGGTTTCAGTAAGATCTTGTCGGCTATTCCCACCTTGCCGATATCATGCAACGGACTGACTCTGGTCAGTTTTTCGATATAGTCGTCATCAATGTATTCCCGGTATTTCCCCCTGCGCCGCAAGTTGGTGGTAAGCAGGCGGCATAGTTCAGTTACCCTTTCAATATGCCCTCCCGTATCGCTATCCCGGAATTCGGCCAGTTTGGCCATGGCATATACCACTGCCATTTGGGCATCGGCAATCTCCTTTTCCTTTTTAACCTTCTCCGCAAACTCCTCCCGGTAGAAGTCGGAGAAATAGCTGATCACCAGGGCAATTATGGCATAGATGAGTAGCCTTACCATCCAGTTGACTGTCTCCTGGTTTATGTGCAGATCCTTATCCAGAGGCATGAAAGGTCCCATTAATAAGCCGCATATTACCGCATGGATCACCCCTTGCCATTTGCCATAAACCGACGCCATAACGGCAATAGGGATATACATCATATTGGGGTAAACCTTGTTTGTCCCTCCTGTCATATAGACAACAACCGTGATGGCGCCGGAAAATAAATACGACAAGAGCGATAGATTTATCTTTCTATCTCTCAACCTTGCCAATCTTTTCGCAGTTTCAAGCCGTATCTTCTCATCCGGAATGCCAACTTTTATGTTAACTTTATCTCCACCTCCTTTTTTATATAGGGCCTATCCTGTCAGTCTTCAGTGCATTTTCTGTAACAATTATTAATTATGACATAAAATCCCTATTTCCTTCTTTATTCGACAATTTTCTAAGAAAGCCAGGCTCCGGATATTCACACCCGGCGGTTTTCACAAGAAAACGCTGCTGTTTTCCGGATGTTTGTGCGTGCACGACACTCAGCGGCTTCAATGAAGAACAGCCGGCGGGAAGGAATAACAGGATCAGACAGCGAATTAAAGCCGGGAAAAAAACACCGCATTGGCGAGGAGTTGGACGTGAACGGCACCTCGCCGGTAGAAACAGGAGATGGTTAAATGGAACTGAAAAAACTCATTGTCTTCGGGATTATTGTTGTTCTCTTCTCCCTAATAATTACCTTCCTGGTCAGATTTGCCCGGGCGGCAGAGGTAATCGACCGCGCAGACCTGGCCTGGTTAGATAGGGCATTAATTGCCCATAGAGGCCTGCATGACGAAAACAAGACCGTGCCGGAAAACTCAATACCCGCATTCAGGGGCGCTGTTGAAAAAGGCTTCATTATCGAATTGGATGTGGCCATGACTAAAGACAAAAAACTCGTTGTCTACCATGATAAAAAACTCCGGCGCGGATTGGGTCTTGAGCAGTATTTACATGAACTGACCTACGAAGAGTTGTCTCAATATAAGATCTTCGGGTCCGCGGAAACCATTCCCTTATTCCGCGATGTGCTCGCCCTTGTTGGCGGCAGGGTTCCGCTGCTGGTTGAGATAAAAAATGAAGGAAAAGTCGGGGAAATGGAGAGCCTGCTCTACGAGGAACTCAAAGGCTATCAAGGGGAATATGCCATTCAGGCGTTCAACCCCTTTACGCTTGGCTGGTTTCGGAAAAATGCCCCTGAGGTTATCCGGGGACAGCTCTCCGGCAGTTTTACCGTGAGCGATTATGAGGTGGAATATGCGGGAACCACCCGCTTGCCAGGGTACCAAAAATTTCTCCTGGAGAATCTGCTCCTCAATTTTACAAGCCGGCCACATTTCATTGCCTATGAGGTAAATCATGCCACCAACGCCCGGCTGAGGAGCCTGCGGAAACTGGGTGTACCCCTCTTGGGCTGGACGATTAAGGAGAAAGCCGAATACGAAAAGGCCAAAGGGAAATTTGACAATTTAATCATGGATCCGGTCATCTCCGAGATAACCGGTGGGCTCCCGCAATAAAAGGGTTGCGCGCACGTGAATAGTGCCTAGCGTGTTTTCCGGCGTTGCCGGTCGACCTCGTAGAGGATAATCGAGGCTGCGCAGGCCAAATTATAAGAAGTGATCCGGCCATACACCGGAATCCGGCAAAAACCGTCGCAGATTTCTTTGTAGTTATTGCTCAGGCCAAAGGTCTCATTACCGATGAGCAAAGCCGTGGGCCGCGTAAAGTCCACCTCCTCCGCCAGGCGATCCGCTTTGGCAGTGGAACCAATAATCTGAAAGGCGGGCAATTCCGCCTTCAACCGCTGGAACCAGGGCATAAGATCATGATGGGAAGGCAATCTCAGGACCGGTACGGCAAAAAGCGTCCCCATACTTGCCCTGATCGTTTTCGGATCATAAAGGTCCACGGCATGTCCGGTAATAATTAGCCCGTCTGCTTTCAAAGCTTCACAAGAGCGGATTAAGGCCCCCAGGTTGCCATGGCTCGACGGCCGGTCAAGAACAGCTACTAACAGGTCTTTCTTAATTTTAACCCTTGAAAGATCATTCCCCGCCATCTTGACCACGGCAATCAACTCCGAGGGCTCTTCCTCTTTATCGCTGAGTTTTTCCATTAGTTCCCGGGGAAGCTCGAAATGGAAGTCGGCCGTGGAGTTCTTGAGAATCCCCTGAGCCCAGCCCGAAAGGGGCTTTTCTTTTGTGTAGAAAAAGGACCGGATTTTCCAATTGTATTCAAGGGCAAAATTGATCGGCTTGACACCTTCCACAAAAAACTCCTGGTACTTGTTTCTCTTTTCCCGGTTTCTCTTGAGTACCTCCACCCGCTGGAAGTCATTGTTCTCATTAACGATCTTTTTTACTTCCGGCATCAGCCCGCCTCCCCTTTTCCGCTACTCGTTCCTTGTTCCCTTTTCCGTTACTCCTTCCCCGCTCCCTTTTCCGTTACTCTTTTCCCGTTCCTTTTTCAGTTACTCTTTTCCCACCGGCCTGTTCGGCCTGTTCAGATGGCCCATTGTCTCTAGGAAGAAAAACTTGCAAAAGAAGGATTTTTTTTGTAGAATAAAACCACTGCAAATTGACCTTTTCTGTAACGCGCGCGAACCTTATTGCTTATGCCTCAGAAAACCTGCCCTGCCAGTACCAGGGAGAAAAAAGGAAGTGGTTGTATGATCAAAGCCATTTTCTGGGATTTAGGCGGCACCCTCTGCCGGACCGACGCCGGGGGAAAACTCCTCGGCGGCCTGCGGTTGGCCCGTGCCCTGAAGCCTTTTTGCGGCTCCCTCTTTACCGGCCTGTACAAAATGTACTTGGTTATGCGCGCTTACCAAGAAGTACGGGAAGCCCCGGGAGCACGCGAACCCGAACTGAAGGATCTTGTTCCCCGGGTTTTCCCTGGCCAAGATATTGATCCCCTTCTTGTGGCCAAAACCGTTTGTGAAGAGGCATTGAAATATACCACCCCCCTGCCCGGGGCTGCCGAAGCCGTGGCCGCCGTGGCGGCGGCAGGCCTCCCCATGGCCCTGGTTACCGACGGTTTCTACGGCCGCGATTATGTAGAACGCGCCCTGGAAAAACTGGGGATAAAAGAGCAATTCCGGGCGGTTGTCATCTCCTGTGAAGTCGGAACCGGCAAACCGCAACCCGCACTTTTTCTCGCCGCCTGCCGGGAGATGGGGGTAAATCCCGGAGAAGCCCTCTTTATCGGGGATAAAGAAGACCGGGATATTGCCGGCGCCGCCAGGGTGGGCATGAAAACGCTTTTAGTCGGAAAGGCCCCCCGCAAAACCAGGCCTGATTTCTTCCTCCCCGACTTGCGCCAGTTGGCGGAGAAGCTCCCAACTTTTCTTAAGGGCGGGCCGGGCGCTCCCGGATAAAATCCCGGCGGAACCCACGAGCGCCGTAAAAGAAAAAGCCCGTGTCAAACGGGCTTTTACCAACTGCGCCTGTAAGCCGAATTCTGTTCCGGTCACGCATGCGACCGGCGGCAACCATTTATCTGGGACGGTAGTCGCCTACCGCCTCGTGCGACCTAACCCGAGGGAAAAGCGGGCCACTTTCTCCCCTCCTATTCGGTCTTGCTCCAGGCGGGGTTTACCAGGCCGGCTGATTGCTCAGCCGCCGGTGCGCTCTTACCGCACCGTTTCAGCTTTGCCATGAACGGTCCTAGAGGACCGCATTCGGCGTTTTCTTTTCTGCGGCACTTTCCTTGGGGTCACCCCCACTGGACGTTATCCAGCGCCCTGCCCTGTGGAGTTCGGACTTTCCTCAGACGCCGCCTTTCGGCGCCTGCGTCTGCGGTTGCCCGGTGCAGTTGGTCCGCAGGAATCATTCCGCAGGAACTATATAATACCACAATTTCCCCGGATACACAAGGGTAAATTCTCCCTCTGTTCCGTCCCATGTCAAGATAATTTGCGATTACCGGCAATATACGAGAAGAACCAAAGAGAGAAGTACAACACTTGAACATTTTCCCCGGTATATCTCCCCTTCCTTTGGTGAATAATTAAAATAACTTCCCAGTAAAGGACGGGAAAAATGCTCATCCTTTTTGTCCGCACAATCACCCTTTATCTCCTGGTCCTCGTGGTCATGCGCCTGATGGGAAAACGCCAAATCGGACAGTTACAACCCTTTGAGCTGGTTGTAACAATCCTCATTGCCGATCTGGTAGCCATACCCATGCAGGACAGGGGATTGGCCCTGATCAACGGGATAATACCCGTCTTAACCCTGCTGATTGCCCAGACGACCATCTCTTATCTGGCGTTGAAAAGCAAAAAACTGCGGTCGCTTATTTGCGGTAAACCCACCATCATGGTGGAAAACGGGAAGATTGACTGGGAAAACTTCCGCAAAAACCTTTATAACCTTGATGATCTCCAGGAACAACTCCGGACGAAGGGCTTTTTCGACCTGCAGGAGGTGGAATTTGCGCTTCTGGAAACCAACGGTTCCCTTTCTGTCCTGCCGAAAGCAAACCGGCGGCCGCTGACCCCGGCGGACATGAAACTCGACCCCGGTTATGAAGGCCTCTCTCTCCCGCTCATCATGGACGGGGAGATCCAGGAGAGCAACTTGGGAAAAACCGGCCTCTCCAAAGAATGGCTCGCCGGTGAGTTGGCAAAGTTCGGGATCACGGACCTTTCTCGGGTGATCATTGCCAGTCTGGATAGTAAAGGGCGCCTGCTGTACCAGGTAAATCCGGAGCCGGGCGAAAACAGCGGGCGTACAGGGCGCACTGAAAGGAGTTAAGAATGCGGGTCTTTATCGGGATAATAATTTTCTTCCTTTTTCTGCTGGGTTTGGGCGTCTATATGGAAATAGTCATTAGCCGGCAATCCGAAGCTCTGCTGCAAACACTGGACGGGTTGGAAATGGAGGTCTTAAAGAACGATTTTGCCGCCCTGGAAGAACAGGTAAAAAAGCTCAACCGGTTATGGACCGCCACCAGAAAGGTCTGGGTCTTGCTCATTGACCACCGGGAGTTGGATGAGTTTGAACTGAGCCTAGCCCGGGCTAAATCATACCTGGAGAACCAGGTCTATATTTTTGCCCTGACCGAAATCGTGCAGATGAAGCAGATCATCAACCAGATCCCGGATAAGCAAAGGTTGAGCCTGGAAAATATCTTATAAAAATCATAAATGTGACCGGTTGTCATGTAAACGGAAAAACCGTTAACGGTAAACTGTTAACGGCTCAACCGCTAGAGATAAATCGTAACGGTTCAACGGTTTGCCCGGTTACATTCCTTATCCCCAGTATTATTGGTATCCTAGTAAACCCGCTTGCTGTCCAGATGCTCCTGGACAAGCTGCAGGGTTTCGCCAAACCTCTGGAAATGTACGATCTCCCTTTGCCTGAGGAATTTCAAGGTATCGTTGAGATCCGGGTCGTCGGAGAGGTTAATTAACCATTCATAGGTAGCCCTTGCTTTTTCCTCGGCAGCCATATCTTCATGGAGATCCGCCACCGGGTCTCCCTTGGACTGGATATACGCGGCGGTCCAGGGAACACTCTCGCCATTCACATAATAAAGGGCTTTGTCATGGTCGGCGTAATATGCGCCCAAGCCGGCGGCTTCAATCTCCCCTACGGTCGACCGGTCCATCAGTTTATAAACCAAGGTAGCAATGATCTCAAGGTGGGCCAGTTCTTCGGTGCCGATATCTGTTAAGATGGCTTTGGCCTGGCCGGTTGGCATGGTATACCGCTGGGTGAGATAACGCAAAGAAGCGGCCAATTCCCCATCCGGCCCGCCATACTGGGTAATCAGGTACTTGGCCATCCGTAAATTTGCCCGGCCTACCTTGGCTGGGTATTGAAGCTTTTTTTCATAAAACCACATTACCCTTTTCTCCTTTCCTTAATAAGATATCTGCCATGGCCAGGGTTCTTCAATCCATTGCCAGGGATAACCGCTGCTTTCACAGAAGGTCAACGGGCCAAAACACTGCTGGTAACGCTGTTTTAGAACCATTAGTTGCCGGCAGGCTTCATTATATTCCATCAACGCCCTCTGGTCGGTGGGATGGGTATCCAGATACAAATGGAATTCAAGGGCAGTAAACTCCTGGGCCATCAATTCCTTGAGGGCCGCCACTTGTTCACGGTTCATTTATATCCTCCTCCTTCTCTTAGCGCGCGATCCCGGCGCCATTAATACCTTCTGGGGCGGTAAGGCATATATAATTCGGGAAAAATCGTCCCTTTACTCAAACCCTCCATGGCGCCGAAACGCTGGGTGAATACCTGGGAGGGAATGTAGGCCCTGGCTAGTTGCAGGCCGGAATTCATCTCATACATCATCTTAACCTCCACACCACTGCATTTTGCTTCCTTTGGCCTTATAGACGGAAGTACTTTATTCTATTCTTCCATATGCCAAAAGGCGCAACCCCGGAGGGAAAAATGCCTCTGTCCCACCGGGTTATGAAGAAAATTTCCGGTCGTTGAAAATGCCGCCGTTACGATTCAGTAAATTACGGTAAATTATTGTAAATTAATGGAAAGGAATATCATAAAAGATGTCGAAGCGAAATAATGATTAGAGCATATTTCCAAGCGGGGGGAGGGAGAAAAATGTCCCGTTCCTGTCGAAAAACCCGTCACCTTCAGTTACAACTTGACCTCCATTTTGAGCTCCTGGTCGAGGTGGAACGGCGGGCCGACCCCAAAGAAGCCTTTGAAGTCTATGCTAAGACCTTTTTGACTGATTATAGCTTCCGGGGAAAGGATCCCTTTTGGGCCTCCATCGTCGAAGAAGAACTGCCGTAAGCGGCCTTACTCCACCGGCACGCACGAAAAAAAACCGCATAAATTATATACCGGGCCCTGAAGAACGTAAGGATAGAGCACGGGAGGAGACAAGATGCCAAAATCCCAGGGGAAAACGAGAGATTTCTTTTTAGGGGGCAATACAGGCAACGGATTTTTCTCTTTTTACGGAGAGGTGGTTACGGAAGAATCCAAACACCTTTATATCCTTAAGGGGGGACCGGGTACCGGCAAATCAACCTTTATCAAAGAGGCCGGGGAAGAAATCCGCCGGCTGGGTTTGCCTGTGGAGTTAATCCACTGCTCTTCGGATAATAATTCCCTGGACGGTATGGTCTGTCCCTCCCTGGGGATTGCCATGATTGACGGGACTGCCCCGCATACTGTTGACCCCAAATATCCGGGGGCGGTGGATGAGATCCTGAATTTCGGGGCCTATTGGGATACAAAGGCGCTTAAAAAGGAAAAAAAGGCGATTTTGGAGTTGACGCAGACCGGTAGGGTTTGTTTTTCCAAAGCCTACGCCTATCTTGGCGCCGCGGCCACAATCTACCGGGAATGGTCCCGGACCAACCAGCGCTTGACCGGGGAAGCCCGGTGGCGGGCGGCGGTAAAAGAGATCGAAAATGAAATCAGCCGGCGCGCTGAAAAATACCGGCGCGGCGGTAATTCTTCAGAAAAAGGTGGTTACCGTTTCCGGCGGCTTTTTGCCAGTGCCATTACACCGGAGGGACCAGTTCACCACCTGGAAAGCATCTTTCAAGATGCCGAGGTTCTCTATCTGCTGGAAGGCCCTCCCGGATACGGGCAGGAGCCCATTATTAGCGGCCTGCTCCGGATGGCGGGGGAAAAAAGGCTTGCCACCGAAGTCTTTTACTGCGCTCTATGCCCAGAAAAAATTGACCACCTTTGGTTCCCCGAAATCGGGGCCGGAGTGATCAGTTCCACCCCACCCCACCAATACCCGGCCTCCCGGCCTACCCGGATCCTCAACCTGGAAACCCCGGTCGCTGTGGACTCTTCGTGCGGGCCGGGCGCGAGCTGGCCGCGCGTGCGCTTACAGCACGAACTTGCCGGGAACGCCGGCGAAGTCCGGGCGGTCCTTACCGGCCTCATGGAAAAGGCCGTGGCCTGGCTCCGGCAGGCGAAAACCGTCCATGACGAATTGGAAGACTGTTACCGGCCGTATATGGACTTCCAAGCCCTGGACGTTTTGAAAGAAAAAACCCTCGCCGAAATTCTTTCCCATGCTAAAGGCCGCTAAAAAACACCGGCCAGTCTTTTTATGGAAAAATAAAGGGTTATTCTCCTTTACGGGAAATATATATTAATATTGGGAAAATACGGAGGGGAGGCGGTGGAATTGTCCGGGCTTTACCCGGTAAAGACCTCTGTTATCAGGTTCTTTATCAATTATTTCTTCGGTATGCTCGCCGACGATCAGGAGGCGAAATTTCTCCGGATTATCCGGGGGCTCAAGCTCATCGCCCCCCGGGCGGATCAACGCCGGACCCTGGAGGAGATTGCCGGGCTGATCAAAAACGATCATCCTTCTGTTCGTCTGATACGCCGGCTGATTCGTGAAAGCCACCCCCATGCCAGGGAAAAACTCCTCAACAATCTTGTGATCAATGACATACTGGCCGGCGACTGGAAACGGGCGCAAACCGCCCGGCGGCTAAAAATGCATATGCCGGCTTTTATGGTCATCAGCCCTACCTATGCCTGTAACCTTAAATGCGCCGGTTGTTATGCCGGGGAATACGAGGACGAACAGCAAATGGAACCGGAGCTCTTTGATAGGATCATCAGCGAAGGGAAAAACCTGGGCCTTTATTTCTATGTTATTTCCGGTGGTGAACCCTTCTTCTACCGGCCGCTCTGGGACATTCTGGCCAAACACCATGACTGTTACTTCCTGATCTATACCAACGGGACGTTAATTGACGAAGAGACCGCTGAAAAAATCGCCCGGCTAGGCCATATCGCCCCGGCCATCAGTATAGAGGGAAAAGAGAATGAGACCGATTTTCGCCGGGGTGAAGGGACCTTCCGGCGTCTCTTGACCGCCTTTACCAACCTGCGGAAGGCCCGGGCGGTCTACGGCGTGTCGGTCACCCATACCAGACGTAATCATAAGATCCTGATGAGCGATGAATTCTGGGAGATGCTGGTTGAAAACAAAGCGACTTTTAGCTGGATTTTCCAGTATATCCCCATTGGTCTTGCCCCGGACCTGTCGCAGATGGTCACTCCGGAGGAACGGTTGGAACGGCTCCGCCTTGTGGAGCGCATCCGGCGGGAAAAAGAGATCCTGGTGGCCGATTTCTGGAATGACGGCCCGTATGTCAACGGCTGTCTGGCCGGGGGGGCCAATTATTTTCATATTAACGCCCACGGCTACGTGGAACCTTGCGTCTTTGTCCATTTCGCCCTGGATAATATAAAAGAAAAACCCCTGGTTGAGATCTTAAAATCCCCCTTTTTCCAGGAGATCAGAGAACGGGCGCCTTACGGCGAAAACCTCTTGCGCCCCTGCATGGTCATTGATCGTCCCGAAATTCTCCGGGAATTATACCATAAATATCAACTCCGTCCCACCCACCCGGGGGCGGAGACCATTCTCACCAGCCTGGCCCCGGTAGTGCAGGAAACCGCCAAAGCCTGGGCAAAAATCTCCGGGCCGGTCTGGGAGAGAGAATTCGCCCCGCGTTACCCGGCGGTTTTCGGTGAATACGTCTACAAAGGAAGAAGTGGGCGCAGAGTCGCGCGCACGTCGCTGGCGCCGCCGGCTGATAGCCCCTGAAGCCAACTGGTACCTTTTCGTCCGGGAGCGGGCCGGTCTTCCTCTCCGCCAAGAAAAAAGCGAGGTCACGCATATGTGCGACCCCGCTTTTTCCATTAGTTAGATGATCAAGAACGCGCTCGTGCGCGGGATATGGCCTGCCCGGTTGTAAAGGTTTGCATTGACGCGCTTACGCACGTGCACAACGTGCGCACGTGCACAACGTGCACGACTATACCCAGCCCCGTTTCTTGACTGCCTCCGCCACCCGGTTGATGGCGATAACATAGGCGGCATCCCGCATATACAAGTTTTTCTCCCGGGCCAGGCTGCTCACGGCCAAAAAGGCGTTGGTCATTTTCGTATCCAGTTTTTCCAGGATCTCTTCTTTCTCCCAGTAATAATTCATATTCGACTGGACCTGTTCGAAGTAACTGCAGGTGACCCCACCCGCGTTGGCCAAAAAGTCGGGGATCACGAAGATCTCCCGTTCTTTCAGCACTTGGTCCGCTTCGGGAGTGGTCGGCCCGTTGGCGCCTTCGGCGATCACCTTCACCTGCTTGCTAATGTTCCCGGCATTGGCGCCGGTAATCTGGTTCTCCAGCGCCGCGGGGATCAAAATATCCACCGCCTGTTCCAGCCAGGCTTCTCCCGGTAGAATCTCATAACCTAAATCCTGCGCTTTTTCTTTATCAATATCCCCGTAAACACTGGTGATCCCTGCTAAGGCCTCTGCATCCACACCGTTTTTATTATAGAAGGTATAAGCCTTCTGGTCATTATGATCCCAGCAGGAAACGGCGGTTATTGTCCCGCCCAGTTGTTGGTACATCTTGGCCGCATACTGCCCCACGTTGCCGAAGCCCTGGATCGCCGCGGTGGTCGTGGAGGGGGTAATCCCCAGTTCCCGCAGGGCCTCCCGGAGGGTGTAGATGACCCCGAAGCCCGTGGCTTCAGTCCGCCCCAGTGAGCCGCCCATCCCCACCGGTTTGCCTGTAATAACGCCGGGGTATTTCCCGCCGGAAATCGTCTCATACTCATCCATAATCCAGAGCATATGCTGGGCGTTGGACATGACATCAGGCGCCGGGACATCCAGAAAAGGCCCAAGATTTTTTGCCATTTGCCGGACCCAGCCGCGGCAGAGCCGCTCCTGTTCCCGTTCGCTCAAATGGTGGGGGTCGCAAACAATTCCCCCTTTGGCGCCGCCCAGGGGAATATCCACCACCGAGCATTTCCAGGTCATCCACATGGCTAGGGCGCGGACGGTATCTATGGTTTCATGGGGGTGAAAGCGGATACCGCCTTTCGCCGGCCCCCTGGCATCATTATGTTGAACCCGGAAGCCTTTAAAGACCCGGACCTCACCGTTATCCATCCGCACCGGAATCGTGAAGTGGTACTCCCGCATCGGCTGGCGCAAAAACTCCCGGACCGCAGGTTCCAACTGGATCATATCCGCCACGTCGTCAAATTGTTTCTGCGCTGTTGCGTAGGGGTTATAAGCCGCACTCATCTCTATTTCCTCCTTCTCCTTTCTTCTGGCTCGTCCCTTTTTCGCCTGGTGAACCTTTCCTTACTGCCTCGTGCCCGCGCGTTCCTTACGGCCTGTCTTTATTAAACAATTTTTCATTCTTTTCAGGCCCGTTTTCTCCTTCTCCCCTGCCGGTCTTTTTTCCGTTTTTTAACAAAGCTAAAACTCGCTGCTCATCCCGATATAAAAACGGCAGCCGCCGGCTTCGCTCCCCGCATGTACCCGCGGATAAAGGGGCCAAGCCGCCCCTAACCGGAAATCCAACGTGTTGGGCCCGTACAGAAAATCCATGGTCAACCGGATCTCCGTACCCGCCGCGACAATCAGGCCAGATTCAGTAAAATCCCAACTGTCTGCCGCATAACCGGCATCCAAAAAACCCCCGCCCCTGACTTGGCGAAAGAAGATTGGCCAATCCCACAAGCCCTTTTCCACCGGAATGCGGAACGGGTAGGTTTCGGCATTCAGTAAGAAAAAGCCGCTACCCGTGACAGTGCCAGGGTCGAACCCGCGCACCGTATATCTCTCACCCAGGTTGCCAGTGGAAATATTCTCCCATTGTTCGAGGGTATGAGGCCCCCCGAGCGGAAAATACCCGGGCAACTGCGAGAAGCCGGCGGAGATCTTTAGCGCAGTCCGGGACACCCCCCGCAGGAGCCAGGCTTTTTTCCAAAACCCCTCCCCGGCAAGACCGGTTTCCTGCCCGGTAAAGCAGAATTCTGCCACAAATCCTCTTTCGCGGCGGTGGCTTGCCGTCCCTTCACCGCTGACCTTCAGTTCATTTACGCCTGCATATAGCAACCCGGAAACCGGTGTTTCCTCCGGTACAGGCGAAGGCGGCTGATTCACGCTCTGCTCCAGAGAAAACCCGCTGAAAATTTCCTGGTTTACTGAAAGACCGGGGAACAGAAGGCTGATTCCCGCATCAAGCGTATAATGGTTATACCAAATTCCAGCTCCAGCCTTCTTCGTGACCGCACCTAACCGCAGGCAGAAGGCGGCGCGCCCAGGCGGGTCATACCAATAGTCCAGGAGGAGATTGGGTTTCCCGCTCTTGAAACCGTGAGAAACCTGGAGCAGATACGAATGGCGTTCCAGAACGTCCATACCTCCGGTCATGATCCCAAGCCGCAGGCCTTTGGCGGCATCTTCTTCTATAACAGGCAGCCAGTATTTGGGCTTTAGGGTCTGAAGGGGGCTGTATTTTCTTACCGGGTATTTTTCCGTTTCAAGACTGGTAGGGGTGCTGATCGCAACTGCGGGAGGTGTTTCCACCGCAAAGGATACTTGCTCCCAAGAAAGATCCTCCCGGCGCACCCGGGCCAGGCGGTAACCCTCCGCCCCGTAGGCCATTATGACCAGTTCTTCTCCCCTGGGCGCAGGAGCGGGAGTAAAAAAACCCGTCAGCGTACTGGTGAGTTTTTGCAAAACCCCTGTAGCCGGGGCTAAGGCATAGATATTATGCGTACCATCGCGATCAGAGTCAAAAAGGATATATTTGCCATCCGGGGTAAAAACCGGGTTGCGGTTATTGGCCTGGTCACAGAGGAGCAGGCGGAAATCGGACCCGTCATGTTTTAGGAGGGCAATCCCATGGTAGCCGCCGGGGAACCAGACCCCCACCGCCAGTTCCTCCCCGTCCAGGGAGAAGACCGGGGTGGCAAATTGCATTTCCCTGCTGCCCGCATATATTATCCCGCTCTCATCAGTGGCCGGGTCGTACCCGCATAAATAGGTCTCCAGGTTGTCATAGGCTACATAAACCAGACGATCGCCCGCAGGGAACCAAGCCGGGTCTTTGGCCCGGGCCCCCCGGGTTAACCGTCTCTCCTCTCCCCGTTCCAGATCGTAAAGGTAAATATCGTTATATAGCCTTTCTTCGTCAACATAGTCCGGTTTGGTATAGGCCAAATAGCGCCCGTCAGGAGACCAGGCCGGCCGCGAGGTAACCCTCCCTGCCACCAGTTGTTGGTCTTCACCGGATAACAAATCACGCAGGTAAAGGCCGGGGTAAAATGTCTTTTTCCCCAGGGTTATATAGGCAAGACTCTTCCCGTCCGGACTGAAAGCAGGTTGCGCTGCCAACACCGAGCCGGTCAATTCTTCAAAAGTTGTGAGCCCGCCGGCTGCCAACTCTGCGGCCTGGGCTTGGTAGCGTTCTTCCAAATCCCGGCGCCATTCCTCCCAGAAAACCCGGGGGGAAAGGCCTAAACTTCTGGTTAGTGCCGAAAAAAGACCAATCGTCCGCAAACTGCCGGCGCTTTGGTTAATTGCCGCCAATTTTTCTTCTCCGTACCGCCGGGCGATATAATCCACCAGTGACCAGCCGTAAAGATAGGCTGTTCCCGCCGGCTGCCAGTTGTCCAGTGAATAAATACCAAGCATCTGGTCGAAGGTGGGAACTGTATCCGTAAGGACCGCTGTCCGGAGAAACATATCGTAATAAGGATCCACGCCCCGCCCGCCGCCGGTATTAACCGTCTCCGCATAGACGGCAAACCCTTCAATATACGCGTTTGTGAGGATAAAATTCGGGGTGGTTAAATAAGGTACCCGTCCAAAAATCCTGCGCAGACCGGCGATAGCTCCCCCGTTCATATCCAAGTGCAGGATATGGGCATACTCATGGGTCAGCACCAACCGCAGCCAGCTTTCAACCTTCATGCTAAGGCCGGAGGTCCATCCCGTCTCTCCTGTAGGAGAAACCAGATAAATCCCGATCCGGTTATAATAGCTTACGTCAGCAAAACCGTTGGCAAAATCGGAGGTCTCAAGAAGATGGATCTCCGTACGCCCCGCGGGCTTATACCCGATCCGTTCCGTAAGCGTGGCGTGGATCTCTTCGGCGATCCCCGCCACCTGGGCCGCAGTCTCTTCTGCATGTGGATTGTCGCGAAAATGAATATTAAAATGCGGCGTCTCCATGGTCAGCATTCCGGCAACCGCCGGCTTGCCGGTTGCGGCCAGGAATAACCCAAACATGAAGATAGAGATAAAAATCGATTGTCGCCTATGCCAAAAGACTTTCACTAAATCACTCCCTTGCGCACGCAGGGGGTGTGCGCGTCTCCCTGATGGTCTTCTCCCGATTGCACGTTTGTTGTGGCAGTCTTTTCTGAGGGGCGCGCACCTCTGTGTACCCGTAAGTTGCTTTTTAACCGGCATGACTTTTCCGCCGGAGAAGGCCGGAGGAACGGATCCGATCAACACGGTCAGCCCAGGGTTACTTCGACCTCGTTCTCTTCCGCCGCCTCTGCATAGGGGATGAGGTTCCCCGGAAGAACCCTGCCGTTTACTTTAAGTTCTTTCACACCGTAACCGGTACGGGACGGATTTTTCACCTTAATCCGGAAGGTTTTCCCCCGGCAGATCCTAGTCGCCTCGAAGCCGTCCCACTCCGCCGGGATGCAGGGGTCGATGACCAGGCCGTCGTAGTCCGGGCGTATCCCCAGGATATACTGGGAAACCGCGACAAAGCTCCAGGCGGCGGTCCCGGTCAGCCAGGAATTGCGGGCCCGCCCGAAATGATACTGGTGGTCGATGCCGGTAATGAACTGGGCATAAACATAGGGCTCCATTGTGTAAAGATCCGCCCGGTCGTTCTTGGCGGCCGGCAGGAAGGAGGTGTAGAGGGCAAAAGCCTTGTCGCCCCGGCCCAAGAGGCACTCGGCAATCACCGCCCAGGTGTTGGCATGGCAGAAAATCCCCGCATTTTCCTTAAGGCCCCCAGGAAAGCTGGTGATGGCCCCGATCTCGTTGTCGGTCTCCCGGTAAGCCGGGTGGTTCAAGACAATGCCGTGCTCGGTTACGAGATAACGGTGCATACTGTCCAAAGCCATGCGGGCTTTTTCCCCGGTGGCGGCTCCGGAAAAGACCGCCCAGGATTGGCTGTTGAGGAAGATCTTCGACTGCTCGCTCTCCCGCCCGCCCAGTTTGCGGCCGCTGTCCAGGTAACCCCGGAGAAACCACTCCCCGTCCCAGGCATGGGTATCGAGGAGTTCCTTGATCCCGGTCCGTCGCTCCGTGAAGAGTTGCACATCGGCATCCTTCCCCGTCCTCCGGGCCAACTCAACAAATTCGGTCAAAGCCCGGTAATAGAGGAAAGTACTCCAGATGCTTTCCCCTTTCCCCTTTAAATTGATACAGTCGTTCCAATCAGCTGCCAGGCCCAGCAAAAGCCCGTGGGGCCCCCGCTTTTCCCAGGAGAATTCAAGGGCCCGCCGGAGATGCTCGTAAACGGTGGCCTCTTCCCGGTCGGCAAAAGGTACCACCTCTTCAAGAATGGCAAAATCACCGGTCTCTTTAATATAGGCGGGTACAGAAAGGAGCAACCAAAGGTGGTCGTCGGAGAAGATCCGCCCCGGTTCCGGGATATTGTGGGACCCCTGGCTCCAAGAGAGGGGCTGGAAGCCGTGCATGGCATAACCCTCGGACAATTGCCCTTTGAGGAGCACCAACAGTTTCTCCCGGACCAGATCCGGGATGGCGTGGACCACACCCAGGGTATCCTGGTTGGTATCGCGGTAGCCGATGCCGTCGCGGCCGCCGGCTTCATTAAAGGAAGCCGAACGGGACCAGTTGAAGGTGGTGTGGCACTGGTACTGGTTCCAGATATTCACCATGGTGTCCACCACCGGCGACGGTGTTTTGCACCCGTAGTTGGCCAGGCGCTTCCGCCAGTACTCCTGCAGGGCGGCAAAGTCTTTTCCCACCGCATCAGGGTGGGAGTAATAATCCCGGATCTCCCGTCCGGTGGTCCGGGCATCGCCGACCCCGACAAGAAAGACCGCCCGCTTTTTCGTACCGGGAGCCAAAACGAAACGGTTTTGCAGGACAGCGCAGGCATTACCGCCGACGGCAATCGAATTGCCACAGGATCCCTTCTCCACCGCCACCGGTCTCCCCTCATCCCGGTAAGGACCGATAAAAACCTCCCGGTCGGTATCAAAACCGGTCACCGGCAGCACCGAAGCCATAAACCCTTTATCCTCTTCACCCCCGGGCCAGCGCAGGGTATAGTCGATAATCCCGTCGCCGTCATAGCCCATCCGGCAGGTATATAAAATGTACTGGAAATTTATTAAATCCTGGTCTATATGCCAAAAACACCATTCGGCATAAGAGAAGAGAGAAAGGTCGCGTTCCTGGCCGGAAAGGTTCTCCACCTCAACCTCCCAGATCTCCAACGGGCGGTCAACCGGGACAAAGACCCGGTAGTTGGTTTTTATCCCGTCATACTCACTTTCAAAACAGGTATAACCCAGCCCGTGCCGGCAAACCGACCGGTATTGCTCAAGGGGCTTGGCCACCGGTTGCCAGGTGGCGGACCAATAGTCCCCGCTCTTGTGGTCGTGGAGGTAAATATACCGGCCCGGCCGGTCCATGGGGATACTGTTAAACCTGAACCGCAGCATCCTCCCGCTTTTAGGCGAACGGTAGAAAGAGTATCCCGCCGCATTATTGGAAATAATTGCGCAATAATCCATCGTGCCCAAGTAATTAATCCAAGACATGGGCGTATCCGGCCTTTCAATTACATACTCCCCCCGCTGATCGTCGAAATATCCATATCGCACCCAAATCCCTCCCCATTCATAATCAACTTACGTTTATTCGCGAAAAAACCTTGATTACCTTCTTTTAGAATAAACAAAGAAAGAAGAACCTCTTTACCAAAGGCAGAACCATACCACTCCCCAGGTATCATTCTTATTAAATAAAACGCGTAAAACACCGCGCCCGCCCTCCCTTTGACAGCAGGAAATATCTATCTGGTGGAGAAAGAAAATAACAATGAAATAAAATATTGTCAATTATCCGGTCCCTATATATATTGCGCGCACGCGATGCCCTATGTTCAGGGCCCTTATCCATTGAGGAGGTGCAAGCCATGGCTGCTGTGATTGTTGGGAAGAAACATAAGAAGATTTTATGGTTGCTCTTGCCTTTCGTAGTTCTGTTTTTCCTGGCCGTAGTTTTTCTCCTTAGCAAAGGATTGGTTTTGGGCGGCGACAGTATCCGCCTGGTCGAGACGCGGCCTGCCGGTGATGTTGACCTGCGCTCCAATCTGACCTTTACCTTTTCCAGACCGGTGGTGGCCGAGGAGGAGGTTGGAAAAACCATCGACCAGCCGCTGGTGCAGTTCACTCCGGAGGTCCCGGGTAGATTCCGGTGGGTTTCCCGGAAGGAACTGCTCTTTCTCCCGGAAATCCCCTTCCGGCCTTCCACTTCCTACAGTGCGGAGGTTAACCCCGGTCTCTTCCTGGCTGAACGGCAGAATTTCGCCGGCCGCCGGAAGATTGAGTTTTCCACCCCGCGGATAAATGTGGAAAGCGCGGCGATCAATTTGAAAACGCCGCAACCGCCGGCAACAAAAGGTTTGGTGGCGGAGATCCGGATGGTTTTCAACCACCCGGTCGACCACGAAGAACTCCAAAAGCACTTGCAATTACGGTTCCAGGACGGCCGGGCCATCGGCTATCACCTCCAAAACCAAGAGAACGGCCGGTCTTTCCTTTTTCTCAGCGACCCTCTGACCCGCACCGACAAGCAGCAGGTTGTCGAGTTGCTCCTGCCGCGGGGTTTCCGGGGGCGTGAAGGCGACCTGGGCCTGGCCGATGATTTCAAAATAACCCGGGTGATCGGGGAGAAGAAAACCCTGGCGGTCACCGGTGTCGCACCGCAGAATGATGAGACCTCGCTTTGGATTGCCCTGAACTTTTCAGAACCGCCGGAACTTGATTCCATCGCCAACTTTATTCAGATCCGGCCGGAGGTCTCTTTCCGGGTAGAGGGAAAGGGCAATACGGTCCTGCTCAGAAGTAACGGTTTTCAACCGCATGCCAGCTACACTATGACAATCCTGGCCGGTATGCCCGCCCTCGATGGTTACCCGCTGGCCCGCGATTTCTCCCAGGTTGTCACCTTTAGTGATCTGGAACCCAGCCTTAACTTTAACTCCCCCGGGCGGTACCTTTCCAGCCGCGGCCATCTTAACCTGGGCCTGGAAACGGTCAACGTGGACCGGGTGAACCTGGAAATCCGCAAGATCTACAGGAACAACCTGGTGACCTTTTTTAATAACTCCGACTACTATGCGGCTTATTACTCGTATGGCATCTCCCATATGGGCAAGGTCATCGAATCAGAGGTGATCGAGATCCCCAGCGCCAAAAACCAGGTGGTAACCACACCAATCAGCCTTGGCGAATACCTGACCGGCGCCCACCGCGGGTTTTTCCAGGTAATCGCTTATGATCATGATTACCGTTGGCGCCGGGACCTGAAAAATGTGTTCATCACCGACCTGGGGATGGTCGCCAAGATGAGCGGCGACGACCTCCTGGTCTGGGTCAATTCCCTCACGGATCTGAAACCGAAACCCCGGGTCAGCGTAACCCTCTTCAGCAAGAATAATCAGACCATGGCCACAGCCACTACGGACAATCAAGGGGTTGCCGTCTTCCGCAACCTCAGAACGATACGGGAAGAGTTCGAGCCCTTTATTATCCTGGCCGAAGAAGGAGAGGACTTTTCCTTTATCAAGTTTAATGACAGCCGGATCGCCATGGCCGATTTCGATACCCGCGGCCGTCCCACCCTGGAAAAGGGGTACGAGACCTTCATCTACATGGACCGGGATATTTTCCGCCCCGGGGATACCGCCAACCTGGTCACGGTCGTCCGTGGCCCGCAAGTCACGGTCCCGCCGGAGTTTCCGGTCCGTTTGGAGATCCGCCAACCCGACGGCCAGGTTTTCCGGGAATTACTGGGTAACACCAGGGACCAGGGGATCTGTGAGTTTTCGTTACCCATTCCCGAATACGCACAAACCGGCAAATATTCGGTACGGGCGCTTATTGCCGAAGAGGCCACCGGTTCCGCTTCTTTCAGTGTGGAAGAGTTTATGCCGGACCGGATTAAAGTGACGCTCACCGCCGACCGTTCCACCTACTCCCCGGGAACCCGGGCTACCCTCCTGGTGGAAGGGGTCAACCTTTTCGGCCCGCCCGCTGCCGGGCGCCGGGCCGGGGTCAAGGTGACCCTGGAGGCAAAGGATTTCCGCCCGGCCGGTTATGGTTCATACACCTTTGGCGACCGCGAGCGGAGTTTTACCCCCATTCACCAGGAATTAGGTGAAAAAACCCTGGATGAAGAGGGACGTGCCGAATTTTCCTATATATTCCCAATGGCGCTCGCGCCCCCTGCCATAATTAACGCCGTCTTCCAGGCTACCGTCAGCGAAGAGGGCGGCCGGGCGGTCAGCGCTTACCAGAGCGTTGAACTTTACCCCTACCGCCGGTATATCGGGATCAAGCCGCTCAGCGAGGGGTACGGGCAAGTTGGCAATGAATACGCCGCCGGTTATGTGGTTCTGAACAGGGAAGGCCAGCCCATCGAGGCCTCCAGCCTGGTGGCGGAGGTTTACCGCATCACCTGGCAGAGCGTATACCGGCGGGATGCGGAAGGCCGTTACCGTTTCCAGTCGGTAGAGGAAAAGATAAAGGTCCACAGCGAAGAGTTGCCGGCCGCCAGCGGGGAACAGGTCTTCCGGTATATCCCCAAGGATTACGGGCGCTACCAGATCGTCATCCGCGACACCATGGAACAAGGCGTCCAGGCCTCCCTGAGTTTTTACGCCAGCGGCTGGGGCTTTGCCCCCTGGGCGATGGATAACCCGGACAAAGTCCAGCTTACCCTGGAGAAATCCTCCTACCGTCCGGGGGAGACCGCACAGGTCCAGATTAAAGCGCCCTTTACCGGCAAGGCACTGGTAACCGTAGAACGCGAAAAGGTCTACAGTTACCAGATGATCGACCTGCCGGAGAATACCGGGGTGGTCTCCATTCCGGTAAAAGAAGAGTACCTGCCCAATGTTTATGTCACCGTCCACCTGCTCCGGACGCCCGGCGACCGGGATAAAACTACTCCAGCCAGGGCTTTTGGTACTGTCTCCCTCCCGCTGGCGACCTCCGGGCAAAGGCTGGCCCTGCACCTGGAAGCGCCGGATGAGATCCGGCCGCACACAGAGATCAAAGTAAAAATAGCCGTGCCGGGAGCCGGGGAAGGAACCCGGCTGACCTTGGCGGCGGTCGACGAAGGGATCTGCCAGTTGACCGGCTACACCGGGCCTGACCCGATGGGGTTCTTCTATGGGAAAAAACAACTGGCGGTTGCCAGTTATGATCTTTACGGGATGCTCCTGCCGGAGGTGGAACCGGCGATGACGCCAGGACCACCCGCAGGCGGCATGGCGGATGAGGACGCCGCCCGGAGGCGTCATCTGACCCCGGTCTCCCTCCGCCGGGTGATCCCGGTCTCCTTGTGGTCGGGAATCCTGACCCTCAATAAAGAGAAAGAGGCCGAAGTCAAGTTAAAAATCCCTCAATTCAACGGGACCCTGCGTCTGATGGCCGTGGCCTTTGATGGCGACAAGTTCGGGGCGGCCCAAGAAAAGCGGATTGTCCGGGAGCCGGTGGTGCTCACGCCGACCTTCCCCCGGTTTGTCGCACCGCGCGACCGGTTTACTGTTCCGGTCTCTGTCTTCAACGGCACGGGGGAAACCGGTGAATTCCAGCTTTCCCTGGCGGCCGACGGCCCGGTTACCGTGACCGGCCCGGCAAAGCAAAGCCTGCGCCTGGCGGCAGGGGAAGAAAAAAATCTCCTTTTCACCCTGGAGGCCGGAGAAGCCATTGGCAAGGTCAGTTTCACTTTGACCGCTTCCGGCAAGAATGTACAGGTGGAGCATACTGAAGAATTGCCGGTCCGCCCGCCGGTACCCTTCACCCAGCACCTTTTCTCCGGGACGGTCACCGCTGATCAGCCCCTGGTGGTAAAGGTTGAGGATGAGTGGTTCCCCGGTACGGAGGAGTACACCCTGACCCTGGCCCCCTTCCCTGATCTGCAATTGGCCGGGAGCCTCCGTTACCTGCTGCAGTACCCTTACGGCTGTCTGGAACAGATCACCTCCAAGATCTTCCCCCTGCTCTACTTCGACGACCTGGCGCGGATCGCCGGCAGCGACGTTTTTAAAGGCGGGAACGCCGCCACCTTCCTGCAGGCGGGGATCGAAATCATCGAAAGCATGAGCCTGCGGGATGGGAGCTTTCTCTACTGGCCGGGCGGTACCTACGGTAACACCTGGAGCTCGATCTATGCCACGCATTTCCTGGTGGAGGCGCGGAAGGCCGGTTACGCCGTGGCCGACCGGGTATATAGAAACGCCCTTTCCTACATGCAATTCCTGACGAAAGGGAGCGATGACAAGGCCCATGCTTTGCAATGCCGGGTCTATGCCTTGTATGTCTTGAGCCTCGCCGGCCGGCCCCAGTTGAGCACCATGGCCTATATCAAAAACCACCAGTTCAGCAAGTTGAGCCATTACTCCCGTGCCCAATTGGCCGCTGCCTACTTTTATGCCGGCGACCGGGAAACCGCCATGTCTCTACTGCCGGCAACCACCGCCGCTTCCTCGGGACAACGCCGGGAAACCGGTGGCAACTTCAACTCCCCGGTCCGCGCCGACGCCATTATCCTGAGCGCCCTGGCTGATATTGACCCGGAGAACACCGCCACCTACCGGCTGGTGAACCGGTTGAACCAGGCGGCGAAACCGGGGCGCTGGGGTACGACCCAGGAAAATGCCTTTGCCATGATGGCCCTGGGGAAAATTGCCCGGAAAAAGACGGCCGGGAATTACAAAGGCGAAGTCCTCCTCGACGGTTCGGTCATAGCCCGTTTTGACAGTGATAAAGAGTTTAAGCTCAGCGAAGCCCGTCTCGCCCAGGGCGAACTGACCGTCAGGATCGAGGGTGAGGGCGAGTGCTACTATTTCCTGAACAGCAGCGGTGTCCCGCGACGGCTGACCGTTTCCGAGTACGACCGGGGCCTCACTGTTCGCCGTGAATACCTGGACCGGACCGGTAGACCGCTGGCGCCGGATCGGATCACCCAGGGAGATCTGGTAATTGCCGAGATTACCTTGGTCGCCATGGAAGATAACCTGGAGAATATCGCCATTGTCGATCTCCTTCCCTCCGGGCTGGAGATCGAAAACCCCCGCCTCCAGTCGCGGGAAAGCATCCCCTGGCTGGCCCGGAAGGATGATTTCCCTGTCGACTACATGGATATCAGGGATGACCGGTTGCTCCTCTTCACCAGCCTCCGGAAGGCGGGGACCTACCGGTTCTATTACGCCCTGCGGGCGGTGGCCTGTGGCGAATTCTTCTTACCGCCAATCAAGGCGGAATGCATCTATGAGCCGGAAATCCAAAGCGTGGCCGGCAGCGGCTACCTGGCTGTCATCCCACGCGGCGCCGGCTCCGGGGAAGATGCGGAGCAGTGACCGGAAATAACGACATGGAGTAGTGACCGGAAATGACCAGGAAACAAAGGGAGAACAGAAGAATCTCTTCGTATCTTTCGCTTTTCCTGTCGCATCTTTCCCTTTTCCTTGCCCGGGCTCGCCGGGCGCCGGGGTGGCCGGCCAGGGTCGCGCACCCATGTGCCCGTGACGGAAATGCAGAGAGTTTACTGGAGAAGATTAGTACACGCACGTGGGTAAGAATGGGGGAAATGAAAAGACGCCTGGCCGGTGTCACGCCTTCGCACGCGTGGGCGTGCGCGCATACCGCGTGTGCGCGCGCGTGGGCAAAAATGGGGAAAAAGGGAAAGCGGCTGACCGCCGCTGTTCTCCTCTTCTTCTTCCTTTTTTGCCTGGCCCAGCTTATCCTGGCACTGACGCCTTTCCCGGAAGAGGCGCTCCTTCGCCCCACGGCCACCCTGGTCTTTGACCGCCAGGGCCGGCTGTTGCGGACCTTCACTTCCGAGGACGAAAAATGGCGGTTCCAGACACCGCTGGCCCGGATCTCCCCGGAGCTCCGGAAATTTCTGGTCTTCTACGAAGACCGCTGGTTTTTCTGGCACCCCGGGGTCAACCCCTTTTCTTTCCTGCGCGCCGCTTACCAGAACTTGCGCGCCAAAGCCATTGTCGCCGGGGGATCGACCATCAGTATGCAGATCGCCAGGATGATGGAGCCAAAACCCCGGACCTGGACAGCCAAGTTCCGGGAGGTCTTCCGCGCCTGCCAACTGGAACAGCGGTACAGCAAAAAAGAACTGCTGGAGATCTATTTCAACATGGCCCCGTACGGGGGGAATATTGAAGGGGTGGCCGCCGCCTCCTGGCTCTATTTTGGGAAGGAACCGTCGGACCTGAGCATCGCTGAAGCCGCCCTCCTGACCATCTTGCCCAAATCGCCCAACCGTTACCGGCCGGATCTCCACCCCGGAGAGGCCCGGCTAGCCCGGGACCGGGCGCTCGCCCGTTTTTACCGGCATGGCCTCTTGACGGCTGATGAATACCACCGGGCCCTGCTGGAAGAGGTGCCCGGGGAACGGAGCCCCCTCCCCTTTATTGCCCCCCATTTTGCCCAGGAGATGAGGAACCGCCACCCGGCGGAGGCCCGGATCTATACCAGCATCGACCGGGACCTCCAGCTTTTCTGTGAAGAATTGCTGGCCGCCCATATTGCCGGCTTGCGCCCGGAGGGGATCACCAACGGTGCGGTGGTGGTCCTGGATAACCGCACCCATGAACTGCTGGCCGCTGTCGGGTCCGTCAATTTTTTTGACGAGCGTACCGGAGGGCAGGTCAACGGCTATCTGGCTCCCCGGTCGCCGGGTTCGGCCTTAAAACCTTTTCTTTACGTCCTGGCATTGGAGAAGGGGCTGATCACCCCCGCCCAGTACCTGGAGGATGTACCCGTAGATTACAGCGGTTTTTCCCCGATCAATTTTGACCGCACCTATAATGGAATAGTTACCGCCAGGGAAGCTCTGCGACGTTCCCTGAATGTGCCTGCCGTCAATCTCCTGGCCCAACTGGGCGAGAACGGGCTCCACCAGCTTTTGCGCAGGGCTGGCCTCTCCACCATCATTCACCCGGCGGAGCATTACGGTCTCTCCCTTGTCCTGGGCGGCTGTGAAGTCACCTTGCTGGAACTTGCCGCGCTTTATTCCGCCCTGGCCAACAGCGGGGAATATGTCTACCCGGTATTCCAACCCGGACAGGCGCCGCCCCCGCATGCCCGCACAAAGCTCTTTGATGAAGGCGCCGCCTATATCATCACCGGTATCCTTCAGGAACTGGACCGCCCGGATCTCCCCTCTTGTTGGGAGTTTTCCACCCTCCCGGCTGTAGCCTGGAAGACCGGTACTTCTTACGGGTACAGGGACGCTTGGAGCATAGGTTATGACCCCCGTTTCACCGTCGGGGTCTGGGTTGGCAATTTTTCCGGCGAAGGACGGCCGGGATTAATCGGGGCGGAAGCGGCCGCACCCCTGCTTTTCGACCTTTTCAGCCGGATGGACGGGCGCGCGCCGGTCGCCTGGTTCCAACGCCCCAATAACGTGCGCGAGCGGGCGGTCTGTGCCCTCAGTGGCCAACCGCCGGGACCGCACTGCGGGACATTAATCACCGACCTTTACCTGACCAACTCTTCACCTATTGCCACCTGTTCTCTCCACCGGAGCACACTGCTGGACGCCGCCACCGGCTACCGGCTGCCGCCGGACCGGGTCGCCGGCCGTTCCGTAATGGAAAAAACCTATATCAACTGGCCGCCCCGGGTCGCTGCCTGGTTCAGGCAGAACGGTTATCTTTTTGAGGAACTCCCTCCCTTACTGCCGGAGACCCATAAGACCCTGCCCGGCGCCGGCCCGGAAATCCGCTCACCCGCCGCGGATTCCCACTATTACCTCAGGCCGGGGATCCCCGCGGAATTCCAGAAGATCGCCCTGGAAGCCGCTGCCGGTAGCGAAGTCCAGAAACTCTACTGGTTTGTCAACGGCGTGCTCCAGGGGACAGCCGTCCCGGGGGAAACCCTTTTCTACCTGCCTAACCCCGGAAAACACCAGGTGGTCTGTGAAGATGACCACGGCCGTAGCAGCCGCGTGGAACTGGTGGTCAGTCAGTTTTGAACCGGGCTTGGCCCTGCAAATAAAGATAGAAAAAGGAAAGGGTTGTAACCTCCCTTTCCTTTGTTCCTCCTGTTTTAACTTACTTTCCTTTTATCTGATTTACTTTTTCTAATTTAAATTACTTTCTTTTTATTATAGCCGGCACACTTTTGTCCTCCAAGCAAAGGGCTTATGCCTCTTCTTCCCCCTTCTTCAGCAACTCCGCGGCGGCCCGGATATGTTGCGGGCTGGTGCCGCAGCACCCGCCGAGGAGCCGGGCGCCAGCCTGGTAGCACCGGTAAAGGCCGGCGGCAAAATCAGACGGCGACATCTCAAAGACCGTCCGCCCCTCAACCAGCTTTGGCTTACCGGCATTCGGCTGCGCAATGAGCAACGGGGAACCGGCCTCCTGCATTCTGGCGACAACCTCCGCTGTTTGAAAGGGATCGAGATCCCCACAATTCGCCCCCACGGCGGTGGCTCCGGCTCCCGTTAAGGTCAGGGCGCAATCCTGTGCCGAATCGCCCATAATGGTCCGCCCGCCGTTTGCCACGGTACTAAAGGAGATACAGACGATCACCGGTAAATCGGCCGCTGCCCGGCAGGCGCGGAGGGCGCACAAGGCTTCGGCCAGGCTGAACATGGTTTCAACAATGAAACCGTCCACCCCGCCCTCGGCCAAGATGGCGGCTTGCTCCTGAAAAGCCTTAAAGGCGTCCTCTTCCGATAAATCACCATAGGGCTGGAGCATCTGACCGGTGGAACTGATATCCCCCAGCACGTACCGCCCTTCCCCCGCCGCAGCCCTGGCCAGCCGCGCCCCGGCCAGGTTCACCTCCCGCACATCCAGGCCGGGATGGTGGGTTTCAATATAAATCCTGTTCATGGTGAGAGTGTTGGTGATTAAGAGTCCGGCTCCGGCCTCAACATACTGCCGGTGCACAGCCAGTACCGCCTCCGGGTGGGTAAGGTTGGTCTGCCCGCCCATCGCCAGTCCGGCCGCGGCCAGTTGCGTACCCATGGCCCCGTCCAACAAAACCGGTTTCCGGTTCTCCGCAAGGAATTCTGATAGAATCATTCTTTTCAGACGGTCCGCCCGGAAGCTGCCGTCCGCCTCACCTCGTTTCCCGTTTGCGCGTGCCGCGCGCGCGCAACGCATACCCTTTTTCTGCCTCCAGTTCGGTGCAACTCTCCTCTTGTAATTTTCCGCTTCTTAAATTCCCAGTATTTTCAGGTTCTTTATATCACGCCGGCCACCGGTTGTCAACGTTCTTTTGAGAAAATCCCTTTCCGCGGTTAACTAAACCCGCCCTTTGGCGGTTGTAGCTTCACAGGTGTTAGTAATGGATAAGTTCCCCGTATTCCAGGGCGTCCATTAGCACGGCGGAATGTTCTTTCATTCTTTCATATTCGTCCGGCAGGTAGCAGATGGCGTCGATATGCTTTTCAAAACTGATATTTTTCAGGACTGCCGACATACGCTTGACAAAGGGGATCCCCGCAAAGGCCTCAGAGACGATGACCACATCAACATCGGCATCCTCTTCCGCGGTCCCCCGCACCCGGGAACCGAAGAGCAAGACCAGGCTGGGAGAGAATTCTGCCACAATTTGTGGCAACACTTCTTCTTTAAATTTTTGCAGCCACCGGTCACCCATCCGCCTTATCCTCCAGCAGTTCCCGGTAATAATCCTTCAGGAGCGCAAAAACCCGTTCCGCCTTTGCCACCTTATCCGCGGCAATCTCTTCGTTATATTCCTCGTAGGGAACATTCTCACCCACATCCGGGTAACGGGCAAACATGTAATCGGCATTGATATCGATGATCTCATCCTTCACGAGCCGGAAGACCCCGAGCCGCCGGGCAAGAACATCGATATAGTGGATACGCGGGATCTTCTGGCCTTTCAGGGCATAAAGGGATTTAAGCAATTTCTCCACGGCCTGGTGGGCCAGGAAAGCGGCGGTGTCGTACCCGCCGATGGCAACGTTCTTCTTGGCGATCTCCAAATCATGCAAAGCCTGCTTGAACCATTTTACTGCCACATCCTTGGTCAACCACGTCACCCCTTTGTCTTCCCTGTTTTTTCCGCGTATGGCAACGCCTTTTTTGGCGATCTAATGCATTATATAAAATATACAGCTTCTAGATTATTTTTTCCTCCTGGAATCCCGGGCGGCCGGTGCAGCCTCCTCTCACAGGGGGATTTATTCATAAGGTAAATATTAGGTTCTTCTTCTTTATATAAGATTTTCCTGCAAAAACCTACAGCAATTATGGAAAAATCCGTTTTATAAAAAATAAAAAAGCACCTCCCGGTCCCAGTCGATCACCAAGAAGTGCCTTGATCCTTGATCCCAGAGAAATTCATGGCCAATCATGACCCCGCGCAGCCCATGGGCACTGGCACATCTGCAAAAATCCCCGCTACCCTGCAGCCTCCGTGATCCGGCCGTCTTCCACCCAGACCAGCCGGGAAGCGTGCTCCATAATCCGCCGGTCATGGGTGGCAAAAATGAAGGTTACCCCCTGTTCTTTGTTAAGCCTGCGCATCAGGGAGATGATCTCCTCCCCGGTCCGGGAGTCCAGGTTGGCGGTGGGCTCATCAGCCAAGACCAGCGCCGGGCGGCCGGCCAGTGCCCGGGCCAATGAAACCCGTTGCTGCTGACCCCCGCTCAACTGGGAAGGGAAATTCCCCATCTTCTCCTCCAAACCGACGGCGGCCAGCAACTCCCGGACCCGGCGCCGGCGTTCTGCAGCTTTCACGCTTTGAAGCAATAAAGGGTACTCCACATTTTCAAAGGCGGTCAAAACCGGAAGCAGGTTAAAGGATTGAAAAACAAAACCCAATTTGTCCCGGCGGATCTCCGCCAACCGGTCGGGGGAGAGGCCGGAGAGATCCTTTCCTTCCAGCCGGACCTGGCCGCCGGTTGCCGTATCAAGGCAACCAAGGATATTCAGGAGCGTGGTTTTACCCGAGCCGGAAGGGCCGGCGACAGCCAAAAACTCGCCTTTTTCCACCTTGAGATCCACCCCCCGGAGGGCTTCACAGATTGTCTCGCCCAACCGGTAACTTTTCCTGACCCCGCTTGCTTCCGCTATGATCTGCATAGCTCATCCCCCTCTT
>DUNX01000021.1 GCA_012839115.1 Bacillota bacterium | reverse complement strand
GCGCAGGGGCTTTTTCCCCTCCCAGTTCAGCGGCGAGTTCCGCCCAGAGTTCACCGGCCCAAGCCGGCCCCGGTTCCAGCCCCACAAGAGCCGCCAATTCCTCGCCACCGGAGCGGTCGTCAAAGGAGATTGTTGCCGCGACCGCGGCCCCGGCCTCCTGGAGAAAATCGCCCAACTCTTCCACTGCCCCCTCCGGGGCCTTACCGTTTTGGATAAACACCACTTTGCAGCCGTTTAAGAGGTCACCGGCCAACAGGGGGAAGATCTCCCGGTGGAAGCGGTGCATGACCGCAAGTTCCTTCTCTTTCTCCGCAACCATCTCCTCCAGCGCCCGGCGTTCACTGCGCAATTGGGCAAACTCCTTTTCCAAGCGGGTAATGACCTTTTCTTGCTCCCGGAGGAGGGTGTCGGCGCCCGGCAAGGCGCTGCCGATGGCGATCCCCAGGCCCAGGGCAAGAAAGACGGCGGCCAGGGAAAAGATATGATAACGCAGGTCTATAATCATCAGGCTTTGCCCCTTTTGACAATCCTAAGAACCTTTTACCCCGAAAACACTTTTTCAATCCTAAAACGCTTTTACAGGCCAAAAAACACCCGGAGCCGGAGCCACAAAAGCCGCACCCAGCCGCTCCCCGGGTAGGCCAGGGAAAAAAAGGCCAGCAAAGGGATGACGGCAGCCAGGCAGATCAACCAAATTTGCCAGGCTCTAATGGCGTTCCGGTACAAGAGGCTTACGCCCCTGGCATCCACCAGGACGGAACCGACTTTCAGCCTGACCAAGAAGGTACTGGCCATCCCTTTCCGGCCTTTCTCCAAAAAATCGATCATATGGGTATGGGTGCCTACCGCCACAATGAGGCCGGCCCCTTTTTCATAAGCCAGAAGCAGGGCAATATCCTCGCTGGTCCCGGGGGCGGCAAAAACCACGCCTTCTTTCCCCAACCGCTGCAGGCGTTCCATCCCCGGCGCCCGCCCGTCGGGATAGGCGTGGACCACCAATTCGGCCCCGGAAAGCAGGGCCTCATCGCTTACACTATCCATATCCCCGATGATCAGGTCCGGGACAAACCCCGTTTCCAACAAGGCATCGGCCCCGCCGTCCACGCCGACCAGGACCGGCCGGACCTCCCGCAGGTAGGAGCCGATGGCCTGCAGGTCTTCCCGGTAATTCTCGCCCCTCACCACCACCAAAACCTGTTTCTTCCGGAAATCGGTCTTAATCTCCGGCAGGGGAAGGGCGCCCAGGATGATATCCTTTTCCTTTAAGGCATATTCCAGGGTGTTCCGGACGAAATTCTCCAGTTCCGAACCAAGGTTCAGCCGGGCTTTTTCAGCCAGCTTCTCCACAAGGGCGCTGGTGAGAAGCCGACCTTCCCCCAACAGGCGCCCGGCAAAAAAAATCCGGCCGTCCTTGACCACAATCTCGCTGCCGTCGGGGAGGGCGGCAAAGGCTTCTTCCCCCACCTGGTCGAGAAGGGGGATGCCCGCTGCCAGCAAGAGACCGGGGCCGGGGTTGGGATAACGGCCTGAAAGCGAATCCCCGGCGTTGACGACCAACCGCGGCTTTGTCTTGATCAGCATCTCCGCGGCGATCCGGTCGATGTCGGGATGGTCGATAACAGCAATCTCGCCGGGTCTTATCCTTTGGACGAGTCTTTTGGTTTTTCTATCTTTCCTGGCGACAGAGCGGATTTCATTTTCCACTCCCGGTTCACCTGTTCCAATCAATCCTTTGTACCCTAACCTTATTTCATGCCCTAGTACTACCGGTGCTTAAGATTCATTTTCCTTTCCAACTGGATTTTATCGGCAATCTGGGCAATAAAACAGATATTCGTCGGTTTTCCTTTTCTCTCGTCAACTGCGTAACCCATCAACTCGTGGAGATCTTCGACTTTCGCCCGGCTCCAGGCGGTCTCGATGGCAAACCGCATCGCCCTTTCCACCCGTTGCCGGGTGGAATTGAACTCTTTGGCGATCTTTGGATAGAGCTTCCTGGTGGCCTCGTTAATCAAGGCCGGATCTTTTATACAAAGGAGAATGGCCGCCCGTAAATAGGCATACCCTTTATAATGCGCTGGAATTTTCAACCTCTGCAGGATTCCGGAGACCTGCTTCTCCAACTCCACTTCATCCCGGATATACCCGGGGGGTTTCTCCTCTCCCCGCCCGCAGATTTCTTTAATCCGCTGGGCCAGTACTTCCAGGGCAAAAGGTTTAACAATAAAGTAATCGGCGCCCAAAGCAATGGCTCTTTTTGTCATCTCCTCGTTGCAAAAAGCAGAAAAAACAATAATCCGTGGCTTTTTTGGTAAATCCCTCGTTTTTTCCAGCACGGCAAAGCCGTCCAACTTCGGCAGGATGATGTCGAGTAGTAAAGCGTCTAAATCGGCGTTGCGTACCAGTTCCAGTGCGGTTGGGCCGTCATGGGCCACTCCCGCGACTTTCATTTCGCTCATCGAGTTGAAAAAATCCTGCAGAATCCGGCAAAAAGTTACATTGTCGTCGGCCAAGCCGATTCTGAGTCTCCCTACGCCTGACAAAGCAACGCCTCCGTTCTGAGTCTTGACCATTCATGATTAAAAAATTCGGGAACAAGCTGAAAAATCCTCTTTCAGCAGTTTACGAGGCCTTCTTTTTCCCGGCCCAAACCGTCTCCTCCATCTGCAGCATCCACTCGGCAAAGACACCGTACCCCCGGGTCGGGTCGTTCACAAAAACGTGGGTTACCGCACCGACCATCTTCCCATTTTGAATGATCGGGCTCCCGCTCATCCCCTGGACAATTCCGCCGGCTTCGGAGAGGAGGACCGGGTCGGTCACACGGATAACCAGTCCTTTATCCCTGAGGGCTTTCTGCCGGTAAACCCGTTGAATCTCTATGGTAAACCGCCGGATCTCCCTCCCGGAAATAACCGTCATAATCTCCGCCGGACCGGTGGTCACTTCATAGGTGGTAGCCACCGGGATGGCCCAGGGATAATAGGGGTTTTTCAGCTCACGGGTCAGGGTGCCAAAGATCCCCAAGTCCGTATTGGCCCGGATATCCCCAATCACGTCCTCCCGGCCGCTGAAGATCCCGATCTTTTCCCCCGGCTCGCCCCGGTTCCCCTGGTTGATCCCGGTGATCCGGGCGGCGACAATCTTTCCCTGCCCCAAAGGAAGGGGACGGTTGCCAAACCCGAGCACCCGGTGGCCGAGCCCGCCAAAGTGGCCGGTTTCCGGTTGGAAATAAGTAAGCGTTCCGACACCCGCCGCCGGGTCTTCCACATACAGGCCAAGCAGGTAAAGGGGTCTGTCCCCGGCCGCGCCCTCCTGCCGCCTCTTAACCGGCACGACCGCGATTTTTCTCCTGGCGCCGTCCCGGATAATCGTCAGGGTAAGGGGTTTGCCCTTGGCCGCCAGGCTCTGGATGAGAAAATCCACATCGTCGATGCGACGCAGGGGATGATCATCAATCGCCACAACCAGGTCGCCGATTCTTAGCCCCGCCTCCCGGGCCGGCCAGGATTCCCTTCCTTCTTCGTCCCGGACGGGAAAATGGCCGATCACCATTACCCCTTCCTCAGCGGACAAAACACCGATGGCGTGCCCTCCCGGCACAACCCGGGGCATTTTTACAAATTCCAGGTTCACCCGGCGGATCGTGACCCCTAAAAACCGCAAGTCCAGAAAAGAAACGCCCTCATTTTCGGGGCGGACAGTAACAGTGCTGCAGTAACCGCTTATTCCCTTCTCCAGAACCTCGGCTCCGTTAAACCCAATGATCCCGTCCGGCCGCTTTGCCGGTAAATAAAAGCGAAAAGGTTGCCGGAGAGTGAGGTGAAACTCCTCTCCCGGGGCAAGACGCAGATCCGTGGGGAGTTGGTTAACCTCACGCACCTGTTGGAGAATATAGCAACAGGCGCCCAAGAGAGAGAGCAAGCACAGTAAGAGAATAACCCTGTTTTGTTTCCGGCGGGGGGGCATCGTTCATTCCTCCAATGTAGGCAAGACTACTGCTTTTTATTGATAAATTCCCCGCTCAAACAGGTGTTTATACGATCTAAATATCAACCGGCCTGGAAGAAGAATTCTCGCGCATTCTTTCCCCTTCTAAGGAAGGATATTCATTAGCCTTCCCTTCACATAAATCACCTTCCGCGGCGGCTTGCCGCCGAGCAATTCTTTAATTACCTCCCGTTCCAGGGCGATCTCTCTAACCTCGTCTTCTCCAGCATCCGCCGGGATCATTACCCGGTCTTTGATCTTGCCGTTCACCTGGATCACGATCTCCACCGTCTCCTCGGCTGCCAATTCCTTATCCCAAACCGGCCAGGCCTGGTTATGCACGGAGTACTCCCGCCCCAGGCGGGCCCAGAGTTCCTCCGCCAGGTGCGGGCAGGCCGGGGCGAGGAGAAGGACAAAACTTTCCGCCGCTTCAGTCCACGCCGGGGTTTGGTAAAGATCCTTTTTTACCTTGGCCATCAGATTCGAGAGTTCCATTAAGGCGGCGATATAAGTGTTAAATGAAAACTCGGTCAGATCATCCGTGGCCTTTTTGATGGTCTGGTGGACCTTCCGGCGCAGGGCCTTAATGGCTTCGGCCGGCGGGTCCCCTTCCTCCCCGGAGCCGGGGACCGGCGCCAGGAGCAGATCCCAGACCCGGTGCAGGAAGCGGTAGACCCCTTCGATCCCCTTGCTGTCCCAAGGACCGCCGAGTTCCCAACGCCAACCGAACATCAGATAGGCCCGGACGGTATCAGCCCCGTAACGTTCAACCAGTTCATCCGGGGCGATGACATTCCCCCGGGATTTGCTCATCTTCTCGCTGTCTTCGCCCAGGATTATGCCTTGGTTGCGCAGGGAGAGCATTGGTTCGTCAAAGTTTACTAACCCCAGGTCCCGCATGACTTTAGTGAAGAACCGGGTGTAGATCAGATGCATACAGGCGTGTTCCACACCACCGGTGTACTGATCCACCGGCAACCAGTAAGCGGCCTCTTCCTGGGCAAACGGGAGCGGCCCCTCATGGTAGGGGCTGAGGTATGCATACTGGTACCAGGAGGAACAGATAAATGTATCCATGGTATCCGTCTCCCGCTCCGCCGGCCCGTGGCATTTGGGGCAGGTGGTATGCAAGAACTCTTTATGGTGTTTTAGGGGCGATTCGCCTGTTGGCAAGAACTCGGCGTCTTCCGGTAAAAGAACCGGCAGGTCTTCATAGGGAACCGGCACAACCCCGCAGGACGGGCAGTAAACAACGGGGATCGGGGCTCCCCAGTAACGCTGGCGGCTGATTAGCCAGTCCCGCAACCGGTAATTGACCGCCCGCTTCCCCCGGCCTGTCTCTTCCAGCCAGGCAATGACCTTCTCCCGGCCTTCCGGCGCCGGCAGCCCGGAAAAGGGACCGGAGTTGACCATAACCCCATCCTCCAGGCCGATGAAGAGTTCGCCGTCGGCAGTTACCCCTTCCATGGGCTTAATGACCTCCAGGACCGGCAGGTCATACGTTCTCGCAAAGGCCAGGTCCCGCTCATCATGGGCGGGAACAGCCATAATCGCCCCGGTGCCATAGCCCATCATCACATAGTCGGCCACCCAAACCGGGATTCTTTCGCTGTTCACCGGGTTGATGGCATAGGCGCCGGTGAAGACCCCGGTCTTCTTTTTATCCGCCGCCAGGCGTTCGATCTCCGTCTGCCGTTCGGCCTGCCGCCGGTATTCCCTAACCGTGTCCCGGTGGGGCTCGGTAGTGATCTTCTCCACCAGCGGGTGCTCGGGGGCTAAAACCATAAAAGTCGCTCCCCAGAGGGTGTCCGGCCGGGTGGTAAAGACCTTGAGTTCATCGCCGGTTTCAAGCTGGAAGATTACTTCCGCCCCTTCGCTTTTGCCGATCCAGTTCTTCTGCATGGTGACAACCCGTTCCGGCCAGTCGATCTTTGAGAAGTCCAGGAGTTCTTCGGCATAGTCGGTGATTCTAAAGAACCACTGGTCCAATTCTTTCTTAACCACCGGCGTACTGCAGCGCTCACAGTGCCGGTCTTCGCCCCATACCTGTTCACGGGCGAGGGTTGTGTTACACTGGGGGCAAAAATCCACCGGCGACCTTTTCCTGTAGGCCAGGCCCTTCTCATAAAACTTCAGAAAGAACCACTGGCTCCATTTATAATAACCGGGCAGGCAGGAAACGGCCTCCCGTTCCCAATCAAACATCGCCCCCATGGACCGCAGTTGTTCCCGCATTTTTTCGACATTCTGCAGCGTCCAGACATGGGGGTGGATTCCCCTTTTGATCGCCGCATTCTCCGCGGGCAAGCCAAAGGCATCGAATCCCATGGGGAAAAGGACATTATACCCGCGCATGCGCATAAACCGCGCCCGGCAGTCCGAGGGCGCCATGGCGTACCAATGCCCGATATGCAGGTCGCCGCTGGGATAAGGCAGCATGGTGAGGGCATAATGCTTTGGCTGATCCGGCCGGACCACCGACCGGTATAACTCCGTCTCCTGCCATTTCTCCTGCCAGTATCCTTCAATCTTCCGGCTGTGATAACGTTCCATCTTGCTTCCTCCTCTTTGGCAACTCGGTGCAGACGGCTATCAAAAAACCCCCGGCTCTAACAGCCAGGGGCGATTCTTCAAACGCGGTACCACCCTGTTCAGTCTCCCGCGTCAACGGGCGGGAAGACCCTTATTACCTTTAACCCGGGCCGGGGCAGAAGATTGTGCCCGCGCGAACCATGCGTATGCACTTCCCCCTGCGCCTCCAAGGCGAGTTCAGCGGTTTTCCGGACCGGTTCGCAGCACCCACCGGCTCTCTTTTCCGGTCGTCCCGCCTACTACTCCTCTTCATCGGTTTTAAAACTGTCCAAATAAGTATAACCTAGCAAAGACCGGTTGTCAAGCCATTGCCGGCTCAATAATCTTCGCCCCGTGCCACAAATGCTCCAAGCGGTAGAAGTCGCGTTCTTCCTTCCCCAGCAGGTGGACGACGAGAGCCCCATAATCCATGAGAATCCAGCCGCCTTCCCGGTAACCCTCGATCCGTTGCGGTAAAACCCCCATCTCCTTCAGGCGTTTCTCTACCGCGTCAGCCAGCGCTTTAAGATGGACGGGATTCTGCCCGCCGGCGACTACAAAATAATCGGTAATAATCGAAACCTCCCTGAGATCCAAGATTACCGGGCGGTCACCCTTCTTCTCCTGGATAGTTGCGACCACGGCCTTGAGAATCCGGTCTTCACTCATCCTTGTTCCTCCCTTGTTATTCCGGTCTTGAGATCACCCTCGGCCGCCAATTGGTTCCAAGCCTCGACAGTCAACGGGTGAATCAGAAAGTCCCGGTTTAGAACATACTGGAATCCCCGGTGAATAACAAATTTGAGGGCCTTTACCCGGTTCTCCCGCGCCAGCCGGCGGGCGGTCCTGGCCGCCGGAAATCTGCGGCCGGGTTCGGCGTAATCGGCGATAAAGACCGCCTGGGAAAGGAGGGACATCACCGGCCCCCCGGTAATATGCTGGGCAACGGCTGCCAAAATCCGGGGATTTTCCAGGTTCCATTCACGCCGTAAGAGTTCGGCCCCGACCGTTCCGTGGAGAAGAATCGGGACTTTTCTGTCCACTTCGTAAAGGAGTAACCCCCATTCTTCCGCCAACGCCAGAAGGCGCCCGGGCTCCATCTCCCTGGCAACATCGTGCAGAAGTCCGGCAACCGCCGCCTCCTCCGGTTCGGCGCCGTAGGCCGCTGCCAACTCCCGGGCCAGATCCATAACGGCCAAAGAATGCCGGTAACGGGCCGGGGAGAGGGTCCGGCTTAACCTCGCTTGCAAGGCCGGAAGGTCAATCATCAACTCGCTCCTTACGTAGTTTCCTGCGCGCGTACAATTTCCTCGCGTGGGCAAAAAGAGTCGGTTCCGGCTGGAAAACTAAATTTTATAAAGCCAGCGGTTTTCAATGTACTCCCGGACTTTCTCCGGTACGCGGTAGCGGATGGACCGCCCCGCCTGGATCCGCTCCCGGATCTCCTGGGAGGAAAGTTCGATCCCCGGATGGGAAAAGAACCGGATCTTCTCTTCCCGGCCGGCCAAAACCGGGAATTTCTTTTCTTCCCCGTCCCCGTGATTGCAATTGCCGGGTCTTTTTCCCACACCCACCCGGGCCAGGCCAAGCAATTCGTCCAGATGGTACCAGAGGTGTAACTCAGCCAAATTATCTTCCCCAAGGATCAACCATAATTCCGCTTCCGGAAATAGTCCGTGAAAATACTTGACCGTGTCCACGGTATAAGAAGGTGGTTCCCTCTCCAGTTCCACCCGGGAAACCTCAAAAAAGGGGTTATTGGCCACCGCCAGGCCAACCATGGCCAGGCGCTCTTCAGGAGAGGCAAAAGCCGACCAGCCTTTCAAAGGCGATTGCCGGGCGGGGATGAAAAAGACCTTTTCCAGGTGCAATTCTTCACGGGCCGACTCCGCTAATAACAGGTGTCCCGCGTGCGGCGGATCAAAGCTGCCGCCGAAAAGTCCGATTCTTGTCAAGTATGGTTTCGCCCCCCGGTTCCTTATTTCCCGGCGCCGGCCGGTTCTCCCAGGCAGACCAGGTTGTTCCTGTGGACGACCTCGTCATAGGTCTTGTACCCCAATATTTGCGCGATTGTACGGGTTTTACCGCCCATGATCTTTCTGATCTCATCGGCAGAAAAATTACTAAGCCCCCGGGCCACTTCCCGGTTGGCCCCATTGACAATCCGCACCAGATCGCCCAGTTCAAACCGGCCTTTCACATCAATGACGCCCGAAGGCAGCAGGCTTTTTTTATGCGTCACCAG
>DUNX01000020.1 GCA_012839115.1 Bacillota bacterium | reverse complement strand
GGGCGGGACGCACGACGCGACCCGTTGGCTTCCGGGACAAGGAGGTCCCGTAAGCCATGTACCCGTCCCCGGCCGCCGCTGAGCCTTAGTAACCGTTGGCCTGTATGTTAGGAATACCCCTATGCAAGTTTTCACCCAAGCAAACCCCAGTGGTGGCAGGTCATCCGGAGTTTTGTGACTTGCGTACAGCCTTACGGTTACTTGGCGAATGCAAAGGACGGGGACGGGGCGGGACGCACGACGCGACCCGTTGGCTTCCGGGACAAGGAGGTCCCGTAAGCCATGTACCCGTCCCCGGCCGCCGCTGAGCCTTAGTAACCGTTGGCCTGTACGTTAGGAACAAAACTCCGGATGACCTGCCACCTAGCGCCATTCCACTTCAACCCCCAACACTTCACCGCGGCCATCATTCTCCACCAATTCCAAACTCTTCATAAACATCCGGTGGACCGGATCCCGTGCCGTTCCTACTGCGGCCAGGGCTAATTCAGAAAGATCCTTTTCCTCTTGAAAGGCGACCTCCGCTACGGAGAGATTAAAACGGGCCTTAATCTTATCCTGCAAGCTCTTGATGATTCGCCGTTTATCTTTGAGAGAAAAAGTCTCCGGTAACCGCAGCTGAAGACGGCAGACTCCGACGACCATCGTATGTTCTGCTCTATAGGGCAGCAACTTTTTCCCGTGCCACCTCCGCAGCGGAAGCCGCATCCGGAGCGTAAAGGTCGGCGCCGATCGATTGGGCGAAACTTTCAGTCACCGGCGCCCCGCCCACCATAATTGATAGCCCTGCCCGGAGCCCTTCTTTTTCCACGGCTTTAATCACCTTCTCCATATTGGTCATAGTGGTGGTAAGTAGAGCCGACATGGCCAAAATCTGCGGTTTCTCCTCTTTCACCTTGGCCACGAAGCGGTCAGCCGGCACATCAATACCGAGGTCAAAAACTTGAAACCCGGCGCCCTCAAACATGATTTTCACCAGGTTTTTCCCGATATCGTGCAGGTCCCCTTCGACTGTTCCCAAGACGATCTTCCCGATGGGTTTTATATCCGCTTCCACTATATAGGGTTTTAAGGTCTCCATCCCGGCATTCATAGCCCGTGAAGCAATCAAAACATCCGGGACATAGACCTCGTTAACCTTGAATTTTGCCCCAATAATCGACATCCCGGCCAACAGACCATTGGCAATAATTTCTTGCGGCTGAAGCCCTGTGTCCAATGCCTTTTTCACTGCTTCCTGTACCTCTTTTGCCCGCCCCTGCTGCAGTAACTCAGAAATCTGCTCCAAAATCTTCATTGCCTTCCTCTCCCCCTCTTTCATCTAGTTCCCCGGGATTTCCGGAATTCCCCGGGTGATGTATTCATCAGCTTTTTAAAAACCTTTGTGAAATAGCTTTGGTCCTGAAAGCCGACCCGCCCTGCCACTTCAACCAGGGGCAACTTTTTGTCCAACAATAATTTCTTGCTTTCTTCCACCCGCAAAACATTCAAATAAGTACTAAAATTACACTTCATCTCTTCTTTAAAGACCTTGCTAAAATATGACGGACTCAGGTTTACTGCTTTCGCCACCTTTTCCAGGTTGATCTCTTCCATATAATGCTCCCGCATATAAGTAACAGCCCGGTAAATGAGATCAATATTTTTCACTCCGGTCAGGTTAAATACGCAATCGGTAAAACGGGCCATAACTTTTGAAAGCAGATAAGCGATCTCGTCAAAGCTTTTGAGGTCTCCGATTTCCCGGAGATACCGGTAATTTAGCCCAAAAATTACCTCATCATCCGCCCCTCCTTCCAAGGCCGCGCGAGAAAGCAAAACCACCAATTCCATTACGCGGGTTTTCACCAGCTCAATCTTGTTCCCCGCAGTAAAAAAGATATACCCGAAAATTTCATTCAAAATCTCTTGCGCGCCGGCTTTATCACCGAGCCGGATTTTGCTAAGGAGTTCCCTCTCTTTTTCCAGGGGGTAAGACCGCTTTTCTTGCCCGTCCCGGTTTTTGATGGCCTGCAATTTTTCAGCGATTGAGGCCTGCTGTTCGTGGAATTCTTTCCGTTGTTCCAATTTGCTGCCGGCAAGGGCCGACAGGTGAGAAGCAGTGGCAAAAAGTACCGCTGCCATATCGGTAACCACCGGTGGCGGGAAATAAGGGACTCGTGCCAATTCCCCATAAAGTCTTTGGATTTCTCCGGTTGTTAGTCCGTTTTTAATCAAAATCTCTTTGACCAGCGCATTCTCAGGAGTACTCATTAACACAGGCCCTACCACCAGGGCGTAGGCCAACTGGTAATTCTCAATCACCGGCGCTACCCAGTGGACCAGGCCGAAGGGACAAAAGAAAACATAAGCGTCGCCAAATCGTTCCGCTTGGTAGCTGCCGTATAAATGCGCATGGGCGCATTGCTCTTCCCGCTCCGGTGCTTTCCGGATGATCCGGCAGAAGCTGTGGGGAGAGTAAAAACGGATCTCCGGGCTAACCACCCGCCCTTTATTATCAATAACAAAGGTGGCCACGCCGCTCGTACGGGCATAGGCCCGACACAGGCGTTCTGTCTCTGGAAAACAGGACATCCTAAACCTCCAAACCCCGGTTTACCGGCAAATACAGGGTGCTTTAGAATATTATTGGCTATAACTCTCCCGAATCCTGCATCCGCCTGCTTAATACAGTCTCGGCAAAAGTGGAGTTGAGGATTAAGGACTGGAGCTCTTCATTGGAAGCGGTATGATGTAAACGGTCCAAGATGAGTTCCATTGTATCCGCCGGTCCCTGGGCGCTGAGGACTTTCCTCAGAACCCATGTGGTCTCCAACTCCCTGGTGGTAAAGAGCAGCTCTTCTTTACGGGTGCCGGAACGGATAATGTCAATTGCCGGAAAGATCCGCCGGTCAGCCATCTTCCGGTCCAGGTGTAATTCGAGATTACCGGTGCCTTTAAATTCCTCATAAATAACCTCATCCATCCTGCTGCCGGTATCCACCAGAGCCGTGGCGATAATCGTCAGGCTGCCTCCCTCTTCCACATTACGGGCGGCGCCAAAAAAGCGCTTGGGTTTGTGGAGGGCACCCGGGTCCACACCACCGGAGAGTGTCCGGCCACTCGGTGGTTCGACCAAATTATAGGCCCGGGCCAGCCTGGTAATGGAGTCCATCAAAATGACCACGTCTTTTTCCTGTTCCACTAGGCGCTTCGACCGTTCCAAAACCATTTCGGCGACACGGACGTGATTATCTGCCGGTTGATCAAAAGTGGAACTGACCACTTCCCCTTTGACCGAACGCTCCATATCGGTTACTTCTTCCGGACGCTCGTCAATCAAAAGGACGATCAAATGGACCTCCGGGTGGTTAACCGCCAAGCTATGGGCGACTTTCTTTAAAAGTGTAGTTTTTCCCGCCTTCGGTGGAGAAACGATCATCCCGCGCTGGCCTTTGCCTATGGGCGCGACAATATCCACAATCCGCATGGCAAATTCTTTGGCGGTAGTCTCCAGCTTTATCCGTTCCCGGGGGTAGATGGGGGTCAATTCATCAAAATGAATCCGTTCTTTCAGTTTATCCGGGTCCTCAAAATTCACCGCCTGAATTTTGAGGAGTGAAAAATACCGTTCCGTCTCCTTGGGCGGGCGGATCTGTCCTGCCACCAAATCACCGGTGCGCAAATGAAAGCGGCGGATTTGGGAGGCGGAGACATAGATATCCGCCGGTCCTGCCGAATAGTTTTCCACCCGCAAGAACCCAAAACCGTCGGGAAGGATCTCCAAAATCCCTTGGGAAAAAACGCGTCCTTCCTGCGTAGCCAGGACTTTCAGCAGCTCAAAAATGAGTTCCTTTTTCCGGTAACGGACATAGTTTTCAATTCCCAATTCCCCAGCCATCGCCTGTAATTGAACAAGAGTCTTACTTTCCAGATCGGCTAATTGCATACCCTCACCCCAGTCTTTTTTTAAGCTTTTATTGCACGTAAAAATAGATATTATTCAAAAATGATATTTTAAACCGGATTCATAATGAGATATGAAAGGTATATATGGAAAGACACCTGTAATGGAACTGGTGAGTAACAACCGCTGATAAGTAATCACTGCTGGTGAGCAGTCGCCAGTTGAAATCAGGGGGTGAATAGACGCCGCAGCCATTCCATGCGGCCGGCAGTTAGCTTTTTACGGGAAAATTCTGCTCCGAAAGCAGAGTACAAATCCGGTCCGGGATTTCCGTCAGCGGCAGAAGATAATCCACTGCGTCCAATTCTCGAGCCGCCTTGGGCATTCCGTAGATGACGCAGGTTTCCGAAGACTCGGCAATTGTCAGGCCACCCTTCTCCCGCAGGCGCTGCAACCCACGGGCGCCGTCAGCGCCCATCCCGGTCAATAGCACCCCGATGGCCTGGTCTCCGTAGGTCTCCGCCACAGAAAAAAACATCTCGTCGATCGAAGGCTGGTAAACATTGTATTCCCGTGTAAGATGAACCCGTACACTCTCGTGCCCGTCCGGGGCTTTCTTTTTAACCAACCGGGTCTGCAAACCGCCGGGAGCCACTAATACCATTCCCGGGTAAATAAAATCATCTTCCTCAGCTATTTTTACCCGGAGCTGACTCATGCCGTTGAGGCGGGCGGCAAAGATCTCCATAAACTCACTGGGCATGTGTTGGGCAATCAAAATCCCAAGGGGAAAATCAGCTGACAAGTGGGTTAGGATAAATTGGAAGGCCCGGGGGCCGCCGGTTGAAGCGCCCATCGCCAAAATTTTCAGGTGGCTTCTTTCCAGGGTAGGTGAGACCGTAGCGATCCTTTTTTCCGGCAGGTCCTGGATTTTGTCCACCCGGACATGCGCTGCTGCTTTGACCTTCCCCCGCAGTTCATCCCCAATCTGCCAAAGTTCTTCTGTCGGTTCGCTGCTGGGCTTGGTAACAAAATCAACGGCCCCAAGCTCCAGAGCTCTCAAGGTTTCTTCCGTACCTTCCTGGGCCCAGGAACTGACCAGGACAACAGGAAGGGGCGAGGTCCTCATCAGTGCGGTGAGGAAGGCCAGCCCATCCATGCGCGGCATTCGCAGATCCAAAGTAATAACCTGCGGTTTAAAAAACTCAACTTTTTTTAAGGCGTCTTCACCGTCTACCGCCACGCCAACGACTTCAATCTCCGGGTCCGCCTGTAAAATCCTTTTGATTGTTTGCCGCATAAAGGCTGAATCATCAACGACCAGTACTTTAATGGACAATGTAATCAGTCCTTTCTTGTTTGAAAGTCCATATCCCCGGTCGCCAGTATTCCGGCGCCTCGTTTCTAGAAAACTTCTCCGAGGCTAATATGCCAGCAGGGCTTTGCGCCCGGATCCATTGGCACGGCGTAATCAACACCCACCAACAAACCACCGAAGAAAAGCTTTAGCCCTACTCCCCAGGCAGCCAGAGGGCTGGCACTTTGTGCCAGGGCTCCTTTGTAGATCTGACCCGCGTCGAAAAAAACCGAACCAAGCAGTCCAAAGAATTTGAGATCATAGTATGAAGAAGGATAAAGCAGAGTTCTGAATTCCAGATTGCCCAGGAAAAACCCGTCGCCACTAAATTGATAGAGAGGATACCCGCGTAGCGTCGAATCGGCCAGGGCCCATAAGGATCCTTGATTGACCAGATTCCCAAGGCCGCTCATATTGGCCTGCTGGACGCCGCCGATAATAAAACCGCGGTGGGACGGGTGGTCACCCCATATTTTCCCGCCCCGCAAACTCAAAATCGCCGAAACCCGGTGGTTCAACGGGTAATAACGCCGCCAGTCTTCTTCGATTTTTATATAACTATAACCGGTGTTGAGAAAGGGAAAAGCTCCTCCCAGGCTAGCATAGGCCCTTGTCCCCTTTTGGGCCAGAAAAGAAAAATCATCCTTAATCGCCTTGACCTCCCATCCCAAAAGGGAGCCCTCATCCGGATCTTCGGGAAAAGAAGAAGTCACAATAAGCGGGAAAAATTTCTCCCATTGCAAGCGAAAAGTGAATCTGGTCTCATTTGTCCGGCGGTAAGTGGCAAGAAGGCTGAGGCCCGTCTGTTCCTCCCAGACTCCGGAAGCCCAAACCGGGCCAATATTAACCGGCATTGAGTACAGGTTGATCCCGGTTGACCACTTGTAATGGTGCCTGGTATAACCCAGGGCATAGTTGAAAACCCCCGCGCCCTGGTCGGCCCAGAGAAAAAACTGCAGTTCCCGGTCGCGGAGCACACTGCTCATCCGCCCGTAGATTAGGGAATAAAGGTTTCCGTCATAGAAGATTACCGGAATGATATATTCCATCTCCAAACGCGGACGGTATGGCTCTCCGGGTTTTTCTCCCGCCTGTACGGCAGTCGCACAGGAAAACAGGAGGAAAAAGAAGAAAAGAGCCGGTAATAAACGCCTATAAAATCTTCTCATTCCGCCGTTACCCCTTTCTCCCCGTGCCCTGGCGGATGCCAGCGGTAGATCTTGTATGTTCCATTCTCATAAACTGTGGAGAGAATTTCTCCCCCCGGCAAGGGATAAGGGTGCAAAAGCGTCTCCTGGAAAGGCGAGAGTATTTCGGTCTTTCCTTCCTCATGCCCGCGCGGATCCACGACGGCTGTTTGGTAATAGCCTTTATCACCAAGGGTAAAGTAGATCTTCCCATCCTCTCCCCAAACCGGCTCCCGGTGGTGCTTGCCGGCGCCGGTTAATTGCCGGTGCTTCTTCCCGTCCCAGATATGGAGTTGATCGAAACCGAGATGTTCTGCCACGTAGACCAGGCGCTCTCCATCAGGAGCCCAGGAGGGCGACATTTCATCGAAGGAGCCGCCGGTCACACCCGTCAAAACCTCTCCTTCCAGATTCACAAGGTAGATATCGGTATCGCCCTTTATATTGACCGTTACCGCCAAACGTTTGCCCGTAGGCGACCAAGCCACTTCCACGGGGTTACCCAAAGCCAACGGAAAAGGGGTGATTTCACCTGTCGCTGTTTCCAGCCGGTACATGAGATTTTCTCCTTCCACATCGGAGATGAAGAGTATTTCCCCGCCGTCCGGTGAAACTGTATATGCGGATACCGTCTGTTCGGTAAGACGGCGTATCTTCCCATCCTCCCAAAGATACAGATCAAAATACCTGCTCTGATGGGAGGAGAGAAAAACAATCCTTCCTTCCCCGACGGGAGAGGCCTGCATCTGCTGGCCGTGTCCGGAGAGCCAGGGCTCGTGCTGGTCGGTGATCCGGGGAGCATCGCAGCCGGCTTGATACCGTTCTTGCAGGTCAGCCCGCCAATTTTCCCATAACTCCTGTCTGGAAAGGCCCAAAACCCTTTTGTAGGTTATATCCCGGTCCCCGTAAACAAAAAACTCCTTCAGCAGTTCCGCCAAGCTCCCGTTGCCGTATTTCCGGGCGATAAAATCCGTCAATGCCCAAGCTTGGGCATAGTCCAAATTCCCGCCCACGCCCCGGAGTTGATCCATGGTCGCGAGTTGCCCCCGGAAGACCGCATCACGGAGGGCGCCTTCCCGCATGGGAAACCTGGACTCATCCGGGGTATAATACTCGGCCAGCCCTTCGACCAGCCAATCCGGTGGTTGTCCGCCGCCCCCTAAAAACCGGTTACGGAAAGGATGCAGGGTGATGATATGTGTTACCTCATGAATCAAGACCCCCCGCAGATCCCTTAGGGTTGGCTGGCAGATGACGGCCAACCGGCCAATAAGGAAATGGGCTACTCCTTCAGGGGTTGCGGTTAACGGCGTCCCGGAGGCCTCCGCATTTTGAAAGTCCCGGCGGGAGGCGAAAAGGATGACGCGAACCGGCGGCAGGCGGTTAATGGTAAAAAAACCGGCGAAATCCGGATATACCCGGTTATATGCTTCTTCCAGAATGGACTGGCACCGTAAGGCAACTTCCTCTAAACCCTGGTAAAAATAGATTTCAAAATGGGTGTTCTTAAGAACCCGCCAATCCAGCGGGCGCGGAGGGGATTTAACCTGCCCAAACCGGTATTCGGCACCGGTATTAGTGAGCTCTATTGCAGCATGACTTAGAAAGGAACTATTGTGGGCAACAAGAACAGGAATAAAAAGAAAGAGCCATAACAACCATTTTTTTCTCATCCTCCGGCGGGCGCCCCCTTCCTCCGTTCTTCTCTACAAATGCGCGCGAATTTGCGCGAGCGCCCTGGTGTAGTCACCATCCGGCCCGCACGGCGTCTTCCCCGGGGACGATATAATAAAGTGTTTTTGGGGCCACCATCATCCGGCGCGCGCGTATTTTCCGGTTTCTTTTGGTTTTTTTTACACCTCTGGTAAAAGCTCTTCTGTTTTTATTCCATATCCAACCCGTAGTTCCTGCCGGAATTTTCAGTGAAAAACCCGACCTTTGTTACTTGAAGAGTTTACTCCAGACCCTCCTGGTTTTATCAACCGTTTCATCACTATATTTTACCGAATCTATTTTGCCGTTGATCATAAGTTTCCCTTTTTCCACATGAAGTTGGCGCAGGTGGAGATCGCTCCCCCGGATCACCAGTCCGCCTTGTTCTGTTTCCAAGAGAACTTCTTCCCGGTTGAAACTCCCAACATTGGTTACTCCGTTAATCTCCATCCGTTCCCGGGCAAAAATTGTTAATTGGTGAAGTTTCTGCTCGTCCATGGAAAGTCACCCCCAATTACTCTTGTTATATGATCATATGCTACCGGGGGACTTCCTGAACTGAAATCTTCAGTTATTTCCAGAGCTTTTTGATCTCAACCTCCGGGTAATAATGTTTAACGATCTCATGGGGGTTTTTCCCTTCTGTAGCCAAAGCATGGGCCCCCCACTGGCAAAGGCCGACGCCGTGGCCAAAACCCCGGCCCTTAATAATTATCCCCTCTCCTTCCTGCTGGATATCGGTGATCCAGGTGGACCGGACCTTTTCCGGACCGGCGGTTTTCCGGAAATCAGCCCCCCGGACCCCGGCCCGCCCTTCTGCCCCGATAAAATCCAGCCTGCTTACACGGTGGGATTCCCGGTGTCTTTCTCCCACCTCCAGACGGCGGACCTCGCCAACGGATTCCCCGAGTGTTGTCAAGATCGTACCTAGCTCCGCCCGGGAAAAACGGGCAGACCAGTACAGTTCTTCTTCAGGAATTACGCCTTCTTCCGGACAACTTACGGATGCTATATATTCCGGTTCTTCCCCCGCATACCCCAGGGCAACCACGGCCGGAGCTGTCCGCCCCCCGCAACTGGCAGAAAACCAGCCCTTGGTTAAGTTTCCCCTGTAGATCATCACTTCGCCCCTGGTCATCTCCACCGCCCGGCGGATATCCGCGGTGACCGCCTCCGCGTTATAGGCTTGGGCGTGTTTTTCATCGGTACAGATATCAGTCTGGTGAAACTCTTTCGTTCCGCCGCCGTTGATAAATTCCAGGGTAAAACTGCGTGCCACGATGGCTTGGGCGGCATAGGCTTCCAGCGGCCAGTCGCCTTTCATCTCCCCGCCGATGACGCCCGTCAGATATTCCTCCAGGGGTATTTTTTTCGTTGTTTGGTCCTCGTGGAAATAGACACTAATCTCCGGTTCTCGTTTGTACGCAGGGCCTTTTTCCTCCGCCCCGCGGCGCGTGAAGAGATAAAGGACCACTCCAGCCAGGGCAAGAGCAGCGATTATTACCACCGGTAAGTACCGTTGTGACCGCATTGTTATTCCTCCGGTTGATTTTTTAATAGCATTATCCTTCCTCAGTTGGTTTATACTCCGGTGGTCCCTGCTGCTCTGCTGTTTTTTCCGCTTCCCAAAGCCGGTCCATCTCTGCCAGGGTCATTTTCCGGATATCCAACCCCTGCTTGGCTGCGGCTTCTTCCATCGCCCGGAAACGACGGTAGAACTTCCCTGTGACCCGGTGTAAAGCGGTTTCCGGATCGATCCCCAGAAATCTGCTCAAATTGACCAAGGCAAACAGGATATCGCCAAATTCCTCCTCCATTTCCCGGCGTTTTTCTTCCTTTTCCTCTTTTGACCGGGCTTTTCTCCAGGCATTCCAGGCCCGGTGAAATTCTTTGCTTTCTTCACTGATCTTCGCCAGCGGCCCTTTCATATCCGGCCAGTCAAAACCAAGGCGGGAGGCTTTTTCTTGCATCTTCCCGGCCCGGAGAAGAGCTGGGAAATGCGTGGGTATGCTGTCCAGAGCCGAAGCGGAGGCCTCTTTTTTCTCTTCTGCTTTAATCTGCTCCCAGTTCTTGAGAACACCCTCTACCCCGTCGACTTGCGCATCACCGAAAACATGGGGGTGCCGGCGGATGAGTTTTTCATTAATCCCGGTAATCACTTCCGCCAGAGAAAAGTCGCCGTTTTCCCGGGCAATCTGGGCATGAAAGACCACCTGTAACAAAAGGTCTCCCAACTCCTCGCGGAGCGCGGCGGCGGATTCTTTTTCAATCGCTTCCAGCACCTCATAGGCCTCCTCTATTAAGCAGGGGCGGAGACTGGCGTGGGTCTGTTTGCGATCCCAGGGACAACCGTCCTCACCACGCAGGCGTTCCATAATCCGCTCCAGTTTCTCCAGTTCTTCACCGCTGTTCATAACCGGTTTCCTCCTTCGTGGCGTCCGCTGTTTCTCGCTCCTCTTCAACCGGGTAGATGCTTACGGCCGATACGGGCGAGCCTGAGTGCGGGTGCGCTCACATACGAGCGAACCCGTGATCGGGGTGTACCAGTACGTAACCATCCGTCGGGGATCCTGGTAAATCGAGGCTTCCCCGGCATAAAACGAACAGCCGGGGAAATACTAGACTCGGTGCTTGTAGCTTGTGTTCAACCAACCCTTTGCCCGCATTGACGCGCCGCCCGTTACGCCTGAGCCGGTAAAACTCGCAGGTAGGGTTCGCGCCCATGCGTGGCGGACAAACACGTTGCGCTGATGCGCACCGCGCATGAGCGCGTCTAAGAGAAGGGGGTTATGAAAATACCCGGAGAAAAAAAAGCTGTCACCGAAACCAGCCTGGTACTGCCGGAGATCTCTTGTGCCCACTGCCGGGCCGGGCTGGAGGAAAACCTCTACCGGCTGCCCGGGGTGGAAGACGTCGAAGTGAGTTTGCGGCAAAAACGGGTACGAATCCGGTTTGATCCTTTGCAAACTTCAGAAGAGACCATCGAAAAATCCCTGGCCGGTCTGGGATATTCCATCCAGTTCTGAAAAAAGAGAGCTTCATGAAGATCTTCTTTTTTGCGAGAAAAAGACGATTAACAAATAACACCAGGCGGTAGCGGTAAAAACCTGGGCGTACAAGCGCAACTGCGCAGCCATTGCCGGTTGGTTCTGGCTCAGGCCGAAAAAGCCTGCCGCAATAAAAAAGAGTGCCAAAACAGAAGGCCAGGACTGGGAAAAGTCATTTATATAAACCAGAAAAAAAACGACCCCTGCTATAAAAAGAAGAAAAGGCCAAATCACCGTTATTCCCGGCCAAAAAAGAATTCTCGCGCTAAATAAGAGAAAAAGCAGGCCGGTTCCGGCCAAAAACGCCCCGGCCAGGATCAGGCCTTTCTTACCGTCCCGCCAATACTCGACCACTATTAACAGGCCAAAGATAAAGGGGATAAACGGCCAGAATACTCCCCAACCCGATTGCAGCAGTTCTTGGCGCCGCCAATAAACCAACATCCCCAACATTATCCAGGTTAGCCCGTGATAAAGATATTTTTTCTTATCCTTCACTCGCCAGCTCCCTCCGGTTCTTCCCGCGCCGGGGGTGTTTTTTTTCCTATTTTCAGCAGGCGTGGCGCTGGTTGGTAGGAACTCCTGCTAATGAACTCCCTGTCTATAACTTGGCCTGTACTGTCCAAGGCCAAGCGCCAAAGCTCCACTGTGTAGCCGGCACGCCCTGTTTCTGCCAAAAACTCTTCCCCCGGTGCCAGAGCCGTATCTTCGACCCGTGTCTCCGGTGGAGAGATCGTCTGCACCACCTTGGGTTCCAACAAATATGTAGCTACACGCTTATCCTCTTGTTTTCCCACCACCGCCACGGTCAAAAGGTCCGCTTCGACATGGGCGGAGATAAACACCGGGGTAAAAAGGGGGTTGACAACCACCAAATCCTGACCGCCGTCGACGACCGCGGCATCCCGCCCCATCTCCACATAGGAAACGGGCACGGTATGATTAAACCTTTTTGTTACCGGAAAACCCGCGAGTAACCAGGCGTTGTACAAAGCGGTGGAAACCTGGCAAACGCCCCCGCCAGTCCCGGGAATTAACTCTCCTTCGTAAAGGATGGGCGCCTCCCGGTAGCCCTTTTCCGGAACTCTGGGCCCAACCCGCCGGTTAAACGAGAGTTCTTGACCGGGGAAAACCACCGCACCATGCAGTGCACAAGCGGCGGTCCTGATATTTTGGGACCTTTCTTCTTCCTGTGGGTTAAAGCGGGTGGAAAAATAAGTTAAAGCCCGGGTTAAACCCCATTCTTTAATCTTTTCCCCGCTTAAAGCCGGTTCAACCTGTTTAACCGGGAGTTCAAGGCATCTGTTGTCTTCCGCCAGGATCACGCGGGAAAGCGCTGAGAAAAACTCCTCTCGTTCCAGGCGCCTTCCAGAGCGGCCGGGAATAGTTCTGATTTTCCCTTCCTGGTCAACCAAGAGATCCGCGTTGACGGGTTCCACATTGACCTGCCTCTCTATGTAACCGAGAAACTCCTCTTGCAACCTGGGGCCAATTTTAACCGCTGGGACGAGGTTTACCGGTTGAAGCCGGAGTGCCCGCCGTTGCCGCCAACGCAGAAAAATACTGCCTGCCCGCCCCTGGGCAAAGGCTTCCGCCGCCAATTCCGGGTAGTCCAGATAAAACCCGCATCTGCTGGGGATAAACCCAAAGACAAAGTTGTTGTCTCGCAGTTCCACCCGGCGTTCCAGTAAAAATTCCAACCGGTGGCTTAAAAAGACAGCCGCCTCTTCCGGTTGCAACCCGGAAAGGGGGATTCCGGCAATACTAACGCCCTCCAGGATTACTTTCCGCCCATGCCACCCGGATGCAGAGAAGCAAAACAGGAGAAAAACAGCGATTACCCCGGTGAAAAATCTCCGGCCTGACCGGCGCATACGTCCAGCTGAATCTTTTTGTTTTTTACCTCCGCACATTGGCGACGGATTTCCCTGCCTATGCCGTCTTACCTGTGGCCTTTTTTGCTTATTATATTATACCACGAAAGAGAAGCCGGTAGCAAAAGCCTTTTTCCCGGTTTTTGGAAACGGCATGTATACCCTCGCCTTTTCCCGCATACAATAGACTGAATACGCACAGCGAACCCGGCCGGGTGAAAGGCGGAGGCGTGCAAATGTCCTCGAAAGAAAGGTGAAAAGGCTTTGAAGTGGCCGTTATTCCCAAAAATACCCGCGGAGAAAAATTTTTCAGCTTCTTACCGGGTCCATGTCCATCAACCGGAAGCCAGGGAGCTTTTTGGTCACCAGTTTAAAGAGTTTCTAAAAAGGGAGTATCCCCTGGAACGGCCTTTGGTCATCCTCTGTATTGGTACCGACCGTTCCACCGGTGACAGCCTAGGACCCCTAATTGGCAGTAAGTTACAGGCTGCCGGATCAACGCTCTTTCAAGTCTACGGTACCCTGGAAAAACCGGTTCACGCCGTCAATTTAGAGGAAACCACCGTTCAAATCCACCGGCGCTTTCACCGTCCTTACATCGTAGCGGTTGATGCCTGTTTGGGAAAGGCGGAAAGCATCGGCTACATAACGATAAAATTGGGACCGCTCCAGCCGGGTACCGGTGTCAACAAATCCTTGCCTGCAGTCGGCAATTTACATGTGGTGGGAGTAGTAAATGTCGGCGGTTTCATGGAATACCTCGTTCTGCAAAATACCCGGCTTAACTTGGTAATGCAGATGGCTGAGGTGATCAGCGACGGCCTGCTGCAGGGCTGCCAGATGTTCTTCCCAGAGAACCGTCCGGCTATAATAGAGAATACGCGCGAGAGTACGCGTGCGCACGAAACCGGTTTGACACCGGTATTTTCCGAATAGCACGGCGCCTACATCCCTGCCGCTGCTTCCCGGGCTGTCCGGCACTTACACCCCTGCCGGTATTTTCTGGCGGGCCAGTGCCACCATGCCTTTGGTTCCGGCTTCGCCGCCCAAGAGGGCGGGAACAACCGGCAAATCCCGGCACATATGGGCAAAGGCAGTTGCTTCCATTGCCCGCACGGCCGGGCGGAAAAGAAGCGGCCCCAGCGCGGCCACTCCGCCCCCGATAACAATAATCTCCGGGTTCAACAGATTCACCAGGTTCCCCAGGGCAACACCCAAATAACCAAAGGCCTTTTCCAAAACCGAAAGCGCCAGCGGGTCACCTTGCGTAGCGGCCTCTCCCACCTCTTTCGCGGTCAACCGTTCCGGGTCGCCCCCGGTTATCTCCCACAACAAGCCCACTTGCCCGGGCGCGCGTTGGTGCTCCTTCAGTAAAAGGGCTTTGGCCTCCCGGGCAATGGCGGAACCGGAAGCCAACGCTTCAATGCAACCCCTCCGCCCGCAGCCGCAGAGCGGTCCATCCGGGAGAATAACCATATGTCCCACTTCGCCCGCGGAATAATTACGCCCGTAAACGAGTTTACCGTTGATAATAATCCCCCCGCCGATTCCGGTACTGACTGTCAGATAGATCAGGTCTTTTCTCCCTCTGGCCGCACCATAGACATACTCGCCGTAAGCCGCGGCGTTGGCGTCATTCTCCAAGACCGCCGGCAGGTTAAACTCCTCTTCCAGAAGGGCAATGAGCGGCAAATCTTTCCACTTTAGGTTTGGCGCTTCAATAATTATACCCGCCTTAAGATCGGACGGACCCGGCGAACAAAGCCCGATTCCCTTTACCTCCCCCGTGCCGGCCATTGCCAGCAGGGTACGGATCAACCCAAAAACCCTGGCGATCACCTTTTCCTGACCCTCTTCAGTCCTGGTCGGGATCTTCTCCTGATGCAATACCTCTCCACCCGCATCCGCCAAAATCCCGGCAATTTTTGTCCCGCCCAGGTCAATTCCAATATATTTCGCAGCCGACATCCACTCCGCCTCCTCCTTAAACTAAGAATCCCCCACCGGTAGATGGGGGATTCGTCGCGCCCAGCGCAGGCGCTGGGCGCGATCACGACGTACTACGTACGTGTGCGCATGGAGAGCACGTGCGCATACTCACAATAACCGTTTTAAGGAATAACTTTCTCCGTATCCTTATCGAAGAGGTGGATTTTATCGTTCTTAATGACCAGTTGGTGTTCGTCAGCATCTGTCGCCTTGGTGTGGGCGTCAACCCGCGCAGTGAAGCTGTGCGGGCCGTTGGAGACATGAAGATAGATTTCCGACCCAATCAATTCGCTGACGTCAACCGTGACCAGGACGATGGTTTCCGGATTGGCATCAGGCATGAAGTCATAGTCGTGAATATCTTCCGGACGAATACCAACAATGATCTCCTTATCCACATACATCTTGGCGGTCTTGAACTTGCCTTCCGGTACATAGATCCGGAAAGTCTCCAGATCCACATAAAGCCGTTCGTTTTCTTCTTTTAAAACCCCTTCCAAGAAATTCATGGGCGGAGTACCAATAAACCCGGCCACAAAGACATTGGCAGGTCTGTCGTAAATATCCAACGGCTTACCGACCTGCTGAATAATGCCGTCCTTCATCACAACGATCCGGTCACCCATGGTCATGGCTTCGACTTGGTCGTGGGTGACATAGATCACTGTAGTTTGCAGTCTGTGGTGGAGTTTGGAGAGCTCGGCGCGCATCTGCACGCGGAGTTTTGCGTCCAAGTTTGAAAGAGGCTCATCCATGAGGAAGACTTTCGGTTCCCGGACAATAGCCCGGCCCAGGGCGACCCGCTGCCGCTGACCACCGGAGAGGGCCTTCGGTCTCCGGTCCAAAAGCGCTTCAATACCAAGGATTCTGGCGGCTTCTTTTACCCTGCGGTCAATCTCAGCCCGCGGGAACTTTCTTAACTTTAAGCCAAAAGCCATGTTGTTATAGACGTCCATATGGGGATAGAGGGCGTAGTTCTGGAAGACCATGGCAATATCACGGTCTTTCGGCGCCACATCATTCACCAAAAGATCACCGATATATATGTTACCGGAAGTTATCTCCTCCAGGCCCGCAACCATCCGCAAGGAGGTGGTTTTCCCGCAACCGGACGGTCCGACAAAAACAATAAACTCCTTATCCCTCACTTCCAGGTTGGCGTCATTTACCGCCACCACGCCATTGGGAAATTTTTTGTAGACATGATCAAAAACTACTTTAGCCATGCGATCTCCTCCATCTATCATAAATTTAATAAGTTCTCGATATCTATATCTATTATTTTATATTAATTTCTAGTCTAAAATTTCCACCTCCTACTTTGACCAGTAAACACACGAACCAGCTCCACCCTTTATCTTTATGAACTAATTTCGGAATAATCTGGTCATAATTTGCCTCCGGCCTCACCTGGCCGGAGCAGGTCCCCTTATACACCTTCTTTTACCGGTTTTTTCATACCGGTTCTTTTCAACAGATACTATTCGACATAAAACTAATTTTTCCTGCTCTCATTTTTCTTTTCCTTCCAAATTAATTGCGTAAAAAAAGACGGGGCTGTAAGATGAGCCCCGTCTTTTTCACTGGAAGACGCTTAAAACGCCATTTGCAATTCCACGGATGCACTGGGCTGTTGCACAATGAAGTCATACCCGACCTCAAGGTTCAAACCGTTGGGCGCCTTATACTTGACGCCGGCTTCCAAATTGCGTATCTCGGAGATATCCGTTTTGTACGTTCCCTCCAGGACGGCGTCGAAGTTAATGTCACCCAGCCCCAGCGTACGGGTGGCTGCGAACTTGAACTGGTCGTTAAAGAAGGTGTAAGTGCCCTCTATTACCAGGTTCGGTTGTTTGAAAGTGGCGCCGGCCAGGAACCCTTCCTGCCCCGGGACATAATAAGGCACTTTCGGGTCTTTATAGTTGGGATCGCCGTATTTCGGGCTGAAGTTTTCGGTGATATCACGAAAACCGGCCCGAATCTGCAGATCCCGGAAGACTTGCACTGCGGCGTCGACTTTCAAGGCATGCTCTTCTTCGGCTTCTTCGGTTGCGTATACCCCGGTCAATTTCATAAAATCGGCGGGGGTAATCTGAGCCTGGATATCGTAGTAATTCTGATCAGCCTTCACCACGCTGCCTTGAATTTTCACAGCGTCAATCGGGGAAAGACCAAGACGGGCTCCTTGTACCACGCTGTCCGGACCGTCCCAGGCGTAAAAGGCCCCTAAAGAAGCGGGGCCCAGGTTGATCTCATCCACGCTGATCCCGTTTTCGCCGACAATTGCAGTATAGGGCGAATAAGCAATCCCCAGCCCGCCAAGGCGTGTAACAAAGCTGGAGGTGCCGGGGAACAAGGGACCCCGAGTCTCAAGCCACATTTTATCCACACTTATGATCCCGCCGTTTTCCCAGGGACCATTGAAGTTGCGGTTCAAACCGGTGATGGAAAAACCGGCTTTCAGGTCCTCGCCCATCAAAGCCTCAAGGGAAAGCTCAGACTTACCTGTTAATTGCTCTTTCTCATATTCGATCGTTGTCTGAAAATTCCCGCCGAGATCCAGAGCCCCGGGAACAGCGTTGGCTACCGGAGAAAGAACGACAATCATCACTGCAGCGGTAAGAAAAGCAATGATCCGTTTCATTGAATATTACTCCTCCTTAGCTTCGAATTTTGGTCTGTTTCTTACTCTGATTCCTACTCTGTTTAGTGTGAAGATCTCTCTTGCTGCGACAGGAGAAAAGAATCGAGTTTCTTAATTTCCTCCGCTTCCCTTCTCCAACTGCGACTGTTGCTGTATTGAATTGCTACTTCCTTACTCCCGGTGCAGAGCGCTTACCGGTTCTCCCCCCTTTCCAGTCTGCCGGGAGCCGGTGGTAGCAAACTCTTTGTTCAAGTTGGTCTTGCGGATTCGGCGGACTCGCTGTAGACAGGGTTTTTGCTCTATTGGTTTTAGTCTTCGTTTAGTGGACGCTGTAAACCAAGTGTTGGTTTGTGTACTGGTTTGTGTTAGTTTATTTTCTCACCCCACTGAAAAACTCCTGCTCAACCCGGGCATGTACTTGTTGGCACCAGAGGAGCATATTCCCCTTTCAGGAACCAATTAGGGGACCCTTTCGAGGTCCCCCGGGGAGTTTATTTATTACCAAAGAAGATTTATTTCCAAAGAGAGTTATTTTCCCACATGAGTTTATTTCCCCAGGATTTATTCTCCCAAAGACTTTATTCACTAAAGAGTAATTCCCCCAAGGGATTATTTTCCAAAGGGGTTATTCCCCAAAGGGGTTACTCTCCAGAACATATCTGCGCAAGGCGGCCGCCACCCCGTCCTCCCGGTTGGAAGGAGCGGTCCAGTCGGCTACTGCCCGGACTTCCGGCGGAGCGCCCTCCATGGCCACCCCAATCCCGGCCCAAGCCAACATCTCCCGGTCATTGGGGGCGTCGCCGACCGCCATCACCTCCCGGGCGTCCAGGCCGTAGAAACGGGCCACTTTCTCCAGGGCTAATCCTTTGTTGACCCCCGGCGCCAGGCATTCCAGGAACCGCGGCCGGGAACGGGTAAAAACGATCTCGCCTTGGAATTCAGCGTTCAACTCCTTTTCCGCCCCGACAATCACTTCCGGATCGCCGGCCGCCAAAACTTTGGTAGGCCCGTCCGCGAGGATGGTGGTAAGGTCGGGAGTCAGTTTGACCGGCACCTTGTTGCGCTCGATGTATCTCTTTCCTTCCTCACTTAAATCTTCCATATACAACTCATCGTCAACAAACACGTTGATATGCAGGCCGATCCTGCGCAGCGCCCTGATAAGCCTGTCGGCTGCCGCCGCCGGTAACGGCTGGTGAAAAAGGGTCTCCCCGTACCCGGAAAACCGGATCAAAGCTCCGTTATATGTAATCAGGGGTATCCCGGAGATCTCCAGCATTTCCGCATAAGGCAGCGTGGCGCAATAGATCCGCCCGGAAGCAATGGTAAGCTTCACGCCGCAGGCGGCCGTTTCCCGCAACGCCTGGCGACAGGCGGGCGAAATGGTCAAATCCGGCCGTAACAAGGTATCGTCCAGATCCAGAGCAACAAGGCGAATCATCCTTCTCTCCCTTTCTTTTCCCTTTCCCGTGCTTTATCTTTCTGCTCTTTTTCTTCCGCCCGGTGATCCCTGCAGTCTTACCGCGCCTCCCTGCTATAGCTCTTCCAGGATCGCGCGGGCCAGATCTTCTGTGATCCCTTCCACAGTCATCAACTCTTCCAAACCGGCTTCCTTGATCTTCCGGATTGAGCCGAAACGGGTCAAGAGGGCTTTTTTCCGCCGGGGGCCAATCCCTTTGATCCGGTCCAGGGCGGAACCGGTAAGCTTTTTCTGGCGCAGAGTACGGTGGTAGGTGACGGCAAAACGGTGGGCCTCATCCCTGATATATTCCAACAGGCGAAGGGCCCGATCCTCCGCGGGCAGGCGGATCGGTTCTCCGCAGCCGGGCAGGAAGAGTTCTTCGTTCTCTTCCGCCAGCCCCACCAGGGGTTGATCGGCAAGGCCCAGACCGGTCAAGGCACGAAGGACCGCCTGAACCTGGTTTTTGCCGCCATCAATCAGCAAGAGATCGGGAAATTCGGCAAAACCGGACTCCTTTTCTTTCTCTGTTCCCGCGGTACCTCCGGGCACGGCCGTGTGCAACCCGCCGGATTCTTCCCGTTCCTTCAGTCCCCGGGCAAACCGCCGTCGTACTGTCTCTTCCAGCATGGCCAGGTCATTGATGCCCTCCACACCATGGATCCGGAACCGGCGGTAGGCGTCCTTGCGCGGTCTCCCCTCTTCAAAGACAACCATGGCGGCCACAGCCTGGTCTCCATGGAAATTCGAGACATCAAAGCCCTCAATCCTCCTGGGCGGCCGGGGGAGGGCAAAGAGTTCCTGCAAACGCCCTTGGACTTCTGCATACCCCTCTTCTTCCTGCCGTCGCCGCCGGGCCTCTTCAGCCAGGCGGACGGCGGCGTTCTCCCCGGCCATCCGTAAAAGCTGCCATTTTTCTCCTCTTTTCGGGCAAAGCAGGGCGACCGCGTGTCCACTTTTTTCCCGTAGCCAGGCAACAAGGGTTCCCCGGTCGCCGGGAAAGAAAGGCGCCAGTATTTCCCGGGGAATCCGGTCCTGTTCGTCATAGTACTGAAGGAGGAATCTCCTTAGGATTTCTTCCTCTTCCTCCGGGTCTTCCAAGACAAAGTAGAAATCCACCTTATTTATGAGCCGTCCCCGGCGGATCTGGAGGACCTGGATCAGGAGGTCGTTTTCCTGCCGGGCCCAGCCAAGGACATCGCGTTCCCCGGCTACAGAGACCACCGTCTGTCTGGCCAGGACTCTTTCGAGCGCCCGGAGCTTATCCCGGTAGGCGGCGGCTTTTTCGTATTCCTGATCTTCCGCTGCCTTCTCCATCTCACGCTTTAAAGCATTCGAAAGTTTTTCTGTTTTCCCCTCCAAAAAGCCGATTAAGTCCTGGACCGTGTCCCGGTAGGTCTCCGGGGTGATCCGGCCCGTGCATGGGCCGGGGCACCGCCCGATATGAAAATTGAGGCAGGGACGTTGCGCCTTCTCACCCCCGGCCAGCTTTTTCTTGCAAGTCCGGATGGGAAATACCTTCCGCAACAGCCGGAAGATCTCCCGTAAAGCCCCGGCATCGGTATAAGGACCGAAATAACGCGAGCCGTCTTTCTGCGGGCGGCGGACAATATAAACCCGGGGAAAGTCTTCCCCCATTGTCACCTTCAACCAGGGATACTGTTTATCATCCCGCAACTTCACATTGTACTTCGGGCGGTATTCCTTGATTAAGTTGGATTCCAGGGCCAGAGCTTCCAGTTCGGAACTGGTGGTAATGAAATCCACCCGGGCGACCTGCTCCACCATGCGGGAAATCCGGGGCGGCAGAGCGGCTGACGGTTGGAAATAAGAACGCACTCGTGGGCGGAGGGAAGCCGCCTTCCCGACATAAAGCACTTTTTCCTCCCGGTCAAGCATCAGATAAACACCGGGCTTGGCCGGAACTGCTTCAAGATCTTCCTTCAGGGCCATCAGCTTCCCCCCTCCCCGTAAAATCATATTTTTTCTTTTTATTCTAATACTAGCATGTTCTTTTGACAAATGAAAATGAAATTGCTTATTAATTTGTAAACGCCGGAGAAAACCCTCCCTCTTCTACCTGGAGGTCCGGTTTTTTTCCTTCAGCATCCTGGACACCCTAAATATTGTGTAGTAGAATTTAATATAGTCTATATGTTGTGCCGGGGGGTGTTTCTTTTGGAACTGTCAACGAATGCCAGGATCGTTTTGGACCGCAGATACCTGAGGAAAGAGAATGGAAAGCCGGTGGAGACCCCTGAAGATATGCTGCGAAGAGTGGCGGAGAATATCGCTGCTGTTGAAGGGGAATACGGCAAATCTTTCGCAGAAAAAGAGCAGTGGGCGGAGGAGTTTTTCCAGGCGATGGACGAAAAAAAATTCCTACCGAACTCGCCCACTTTGATGAATGCCGGGCGTGAACTACAACAGCTGGCGGCTTGTTTTGTCTTGCCCGTTGAGGATTCCCTGGAATCCATCTACGAAACCCTGAAAATAGCGGCCCTCATCCATAAAAGCGGGGGCGGAACAGGATTTTCCTTCTCACATATCCGGCCCAAAAATGACCAGGTGGGCTCGACCGGGGGCGTTGCCAGCGGGCCCCTCTCCTTCCTGAAGGTCTATAATGCCAGTACCGAAGCGGTAAAACAAGGCGGCACCAGAAGAGGGGCGAATATGGGCATCCTCCGGGTCGACCACCCGGATATCATGGATTTTATCCGTGCCAAATACGGGACAGGGGAATATAGGAACTTTAATTTGTCGGTGGCTGTCACCAACGATTTCATGGAAAAAGTGGCCAAGGGTGAGAATTTTCCGTTGGTTAACCCCAGGACCAAAGCCCCGGCCGGGCAGGTTAACGCCGGGGAACTCTTTGCCGAAATTGTCGACTGTGCCTGGGCTTCCGGAGAACCGGGCGTAATCTTCATCGACCGGATCAATGAAACCAACCCCACCCCGGCCTTGGGGCCGATTGAGAGCACAAACCCCTGCGGAGAACAGCCTTTACTTCCTTATGAAGCCTGTATTCTTGGGTCCATCAATCTTTCTTTGGTGTTCCGCGAAGAAAACGGGGTTTTGGAGATTGACTGGGATGAGTTAAAACGCCTGGTACACCTAGGTGTTCGTTTTTTGGACAATGCCATTGACGCCTCCAGTTACCCCGTTACCCAGATCGAAAAGAACGTCAAGGACAACCGGAAGATCGGCCTTGGCGTCATGGGCTGGGCGGAGATGTTAATAAAAAAAGAAATCCCCTATAATTCCAAAGAAGCGCTTAACCTGGCAAGAGAGGTGATGAGCTTTATTGACCGGGAGTCCAAGGCGGCCTCTGCGCGCCTGGCGGAGGAACGGGGCGCCTTTCCCAATTTTACCGGGAGTATCTATGACCAGTCCGGACTCCCCAGGTTACGGAATGCCACCACCACTACCATCGCCCCGACCGGCAGTCTCAGCATCATTGCCGGGACCAGCGGCGGTATTGAACCCCTTTTCAGCCTGGCTTTCACCCGCCAGATTCTGGACAACGACCGTCTACTGGAGGTCAACCCGTTATTCCGCCAGATCGCCGAGGAAAAAGGGTTCTACAGTCCGGAGTTCATTGAGGAGTTGGCGGAGAAGGGGTCTCTGGAAGAATGCACTGCGGTCCCGCCGGAAGTAAAAAAAGTCTTTGTCACCGCCCACCAAATCAGTCCGGAATGGCATATCCGGATGCAAGCGGCGTTTCAAGAATTTACCGATAATGCGGTCTCGAAAACCGTCAATTTTCCCTGGACGGCCAGCAAGGATGAGGTGAACGCCGTCTACCACCTTGCTTACCAGCTCAAATGTAAAGGGGTAACCGTCTACCGGGACGGCTGCCTGGAAAACCAGCCCATGCGCAAGGGGATAGCCAAACCGGAACAGAAACCGGCCCCGGCCGCAACCGGGGTAAAATGGGGTAAACTTCGCCCGCTCCCCCGCCCTGACCGCCTGCGGGGAATCACGGACAGCAAGCGAACACCGGAGGGGACATTATACCTTACCCTTAACCTCCATAATGGACAGCCGTTTGAGCTCTTTGCCCAGATCGGTAAGGCCGGCAGTGACATTATGGCCTTCACTGAAGGAATTGCGCGTCTAGTCTCCCTCTGTTTCCGCTGTGGGATCGATCCGGCCGGTGTCGCCGAACAATTGCTGGGGATCGGCGGCAGCCGCTCGGTGGGTTTCGGACCGCACCGCGTGCGTTCGGTCCCGGATGCCATCGGCCGGTTCATCATGGAATATCTGCAAAATTTCGACTCCCATACCACCCAGACCGCTCCGGTGCAGGAGAATCTCTCCTTCCCGCCACCCGGTCCGGAGATCTCCCCCGGGCAGAAAGAATTCCCCCGGGGAAACCGGGGAAAAACCTCTTTCAACCTCTGTCCTTCCTGTGGTATATACGCTTTTGCCATGACAGAAGGTTGCGCCAAATGTTTGGCTTGCGGTTATGCCGAGTGTTAATGAACATGGGACACCGGGATAACGTCCTACAAGCCGGGTTCTGCACCGCAGAAGATGGACTCTCTCCCGGACAATATTCTCTATAACCTGTTTGAACCGCAGGTTATTTTTTTGCGTTCGTTTCCTTCTTATCCGGTAGTTCCAAGGGAATAACGGAGAGGAAACCATCCTCACCAACGACTATCTTAAACTTTTCTCCTGAAACGGAGAAGAAATGATAGACCCGCAAGTCCTTTCCAGCTTCCACCAGTCTGACATAGCCCTGACTATACAAATAGCCCAGGATGCTGATACCGCACTCCATCATCGACTCAAGGACACGACAGAAAGACTCAAATTTATCCGTTTTGATCAACCTCATTATTTATATTTTTATCAATATTTTTCAATACTCGTGCACAAATAGAAGTGCACAAGAAAAAGTTGCAAGTATAGTATATGAGTACTGAGAGGAATACCGGAATCTTTTACACGCCTATCCACCCCTTCTCATTCTAGAGTTTTTCTCTATTATAAGTACACGGAAGTTTTTCATCAAAACAGCCCTTTTGGCGTCTTGCCATAATTATAACACCTCTATAGTAAGCCCGGGTCTATTCTGGCAACGCAGTGATTTTTAGTCTTTTTGGCCAATAGTTACCATAAATGAGAAATTCCAGTATATTATAGACAACATTTTGCATCATGTCAAGACCAGATCTGCATTCCGTGGCATTTATTGCTTTGCTACATTTTGTCGCCTATAATCTTATTTGGAGGTTGTCGCAGTGTTAGGAGAGAAAATCGCCGCTTTACGTCGGAAAAGAAAAATGCGTCAAGAGGACCTCGCCAGGCTGCTCGGTGTTAGCAGGCAGGCCATTTCCAACTACGAAAAGGGAGAACGCTATCCCGACCCGCAAATGCTGAGCCGGCTAGCTAAAACATTTAACGTTTCATCTGATTATCTCCTTGACTTAACCGACAATCCCAACCCCTACCCGCAGGTTTGTGAAGAGTCATGTACCTATCTTAAGAAAAAATTTCCACTGGCATCAGCTACTACCTGTGAGAAAGACGAAATCCTAAACCAACTCTATTGTCTCTTTAAAAAACTTAACAAGGAAGATCTTGCCTGCCTGTTACATCTGATCAAGCGCCTGACCGGGTTGGAATAATCAACCGGATCGTTCTCTCCCCCGTACTCCCTCCGGATACCCGTTAACACCTTGTTTTACAGGAACTATTTTATCCCCAACAGTCTGTAACAGCATATTAGTCATTGACAGGCCATGACTCACTTGCTTATAATTCAATCTGGGGTCTTTTTTTTATGAAATGTTAACAAAGTAAAGAAGGGTAGCAAATGATTCATGTCTTTTCCCAAAACGGCCTGCAAATCGCTGTGGATGTCTATACCGGCAATATATTCCTTTTTGATGAGATAACCGCTAAAATGCTTGCCAATTTCCCGGACCGCCCGCCCACATTGGAAGAGGCCCGGGCACAACTGGCAGTTTTCTACCCACAGGGTATACCCGAGGCCACCCTTGCTCAAGCCTATGCTGAACTGCAAGCCCTCATCGACCAAAAGATGCTCTATTCACCCGAGTTTATTAACGATAAAACCGCAGAACAACTTCGTGCACGCGCACCCCGTTCCGGCCTGAAAGCCCTTTGCCTTCATGTGAGCCATAGTTGTAACCTGCGGTGCGATTATTGCTTTGCCCACCAGGGGGATTATTCGCACACGGACGGGCGCGAGCACGCGCGCGCGTACCCTGCAGGTGTACAGGGAAACGCCTGCCGCCTCATGAATCTCGAAGTGGCCTGTAGGGCAGTGGATTTCTTAATGGAAAACGCGGGGCGGGAAAACATAGAGATCGACTTTTTCGGCGGCGAACCGCTGCTCAATTTTGAAGTGGTAAAAGAAACAGTGGCTTATGGAAAAAAGCTGGCCAAAATCCACAACCGGAAACTCTATTTTACCTTAACCACCAATGGCGTCCTGCTGGACGAAGAAAAAATCTCCTTTCTCAACAGGGAGATGCATAACATTGTCATCAGTATTGACGGCAGAAAAGAAGTACATGACCGCTTCCGGTATGACGCAGCGAAAAAAGGCAGCTATGACCGGATCCTGCCGTCCGCTGTTAAGCTGGTGCGGGAGAGGGAGAAAAACCCCCCCGAACGCCGGGATTACTTTATCCGTGGTACCTTTACCACCAAAAACCCGGATTTTACCAAAGACGTTCTTCACTTGGCCGGCCTGGGATTTAAGCGAATCTCCCTGGAACCGGTCACCGGCAGCGGCGCCGGGTATCATATCAGCAAGGAGCACTTACCGGCGATCCTTGACGAATACGATAACCTGGCGCGCGTCATCGCCACCCCGGATCCGGCCAAACCAGGTTTCAGCTTTTACCATTTTCAGTTGAACCTTTACAAGGGACCCTGCATTTACAAACGAATAGCCGCCTGCGGCGCCGGTTTCGAATATTTTGCCGTCTCCCCGGAAGGGGATTTATACCCCTGCCACCAATTCGTCGGCCTTCCCCAGTTTAAGGCCGGTAATATCTGGGGGGGGATACAAAACCCGCGTCTCGTTGAAACCTTTAAGAACACCAATATTCTAACGAAAGCGGCCTGCAAAAACTGTTGGGCCAAGTTTTTCTGTTCCGGGGGGTGTCACGCGGACTCTTATTTCAGTACTAACGACCCGGCAACCCCAAACGAAATAACCTGTACCATGCAGCGGAAACGGATCGAGTGTGCGCTTGGCCTGGAGGTAGCACGCAAGATAAAAGAGCAGGAGGATTCTGCTTAACCGCTCTTTCCGCTGTCCGCAGGCGGCCGCAGAACCCTCCTGCACGAAATGAAGGCAATTAACCCGGAGAATGACTCTTTAAACTTTTCAATCCTTTCTTTAGACCCCTAAGCCCGGTTTCCCCCGGCCAGCCTAAGTCAAGAGGGCGCCCCCGTCAACCACAATGGTCTCGCCGGTGATATATTCCGCATCCGTCGAGGCCAAAAAGGCAACCGCGCCGGCGATATCTTCAGGTTTTCCCACCCGCCGCAGGGGAATCCTCTTTGCGAACTCCTCCATACTTACGCCCGCTTCCGCCACGCCTTCGGTATAAATCGCCCCCGGCGCCACGGCATTCACCGTGATGTTGTGCGGGGCCAACTCCAGGGCAAGGCTCTTGGTAAACATAACCACCCCGCCCTTACTGGCGTCATAAGCGGCCAGTCCCACCATGGAGGGGCGAAAAGCGTCAATGGAGGCAATATTAATAATCCGGCCTCCCCGGCCTTGGGCAACCATCTGCAATGCCGCCGCCTTGGCGGTGAGTACCAGCCCCTTCAGGTTAACCCGGTAGACCCGATCCAATAATTCCGGGGCCATCTTTAAAACCGGCGCCTGTGGAAAGATCCCGGCATTATTAACCAGGATATCCAAGCCCCCAAAAACCTCCACGCAGCGGGCGACCACCTTCTCACCGGTCTCCTCAGATCCCACGTCAGCCGGGTAAACCTCCACCCGGCCGGGCCCGGCTGCCAGTTTCCCCGCAGCAGCCCGCGCCGCTTCTTCGTTCAGATCGACCAAGAGCACGCCGGCTCCTTCCTGGACAAAACGGCGAACAATGCCAAACCCAATCCCCAACGCACCACCGGTCACGATAGCCGCTTTTCCTGTCATTCTGCCAGTCATCTTTACCCCCCCCTTAAAATATGTATTCCCTCTACAGTCTTATACCCGCAAAAATCCTTTTATTCTTACAGCGCCTTAATACGTTTTATCCGCTCCGATGTCGGAGGATGGGTCGAGAAAAGTTGCAAGAAAGCCGGGTTTTCCTTTCCTCCGGTTTGTTCCAAAATCCGTTCCCAAAAGTTCAGGACCTCTTTCCGGTCAAAACCGGCTTTCTCCATGAAATAGACACCATAACGGTCGGCTTCATACTCCGCCTCTCTCCCGTAACCCAACTGTGTCAGGTTTATGGCTATAGCCCCGATCTTGCCCAGTTCTTCCTTGGCTTCACTCTTTTTCAGGATTAGTTGTAGTAAAAAAGCCATGCCAAGCTGCCGTTTAATCTGGCTCATACCGTGTTTCCGGTCCACATGGGCAATTTCGTGGGCTAGCACGCCGGCAATTTCCCCGTCACTTTCGGCAAACGCCAAAAGCCCGGTATGGACAAAAATATACCCTCCCGGCAGGGCAAAAGCGTTCACCGTATTATCTTCAACCACAGTCAAGGTATATTGTAGTTCCTTTTTCCGCTCACTGACATTAACCAAGCGTCTGAAGATGGCTTGTAAACGTTCCTCTTCCGTAGCGGGGAGTTTCACCACCTTCATTCCAGTGGTGATCTCTTCATAAGCATTATGGCCAATTTCCTTTTCCAAGGACAGTTCCAGACTGTCGAAGAAACCCGCATATGTTATTGAGCTAACCAGTAATAGTGCTATTAATGGGAAGACCAGACAACGCAAGGGCTTTCGCATATTCCCACCTCCATTAATCCTGTTCCTGCCGCCCGTCTCCCGCGTACCCCAGTTTAATTTTAATCCACCGCTCATCGCAGGCAAATTAGCCTTAGGCACAAATATTATACTTGTTTTTGGTAAAATTTATTATACCATGACATAAACTTCATGAAAAGAAATATTATGCACCATACCAGCCTTCAGAACGAAGACACGGGGTTCGAGGACTTGATGGCAAAAAGTTCCCCCAGGGACGGGGGAACTTTTCTTAAAGTTTAAATGGTGCGCCATTCCCCCGCCTTCAGAACGAAGACACGGGGTTCGAGGACCTGATGGCATAAAGTTCCCCAGGGATGGGGGAACTTTTCCTTAAAGTTTAAATGGTGCGCCATCAGGGACTCGAACCCCGGACCCGCTGATTAAGAGTCAGCTGCTCTACCAACTGAGCTAATGGCGCAAAAATGGTGGCGGTGACTGGATTTGAACCAGTGGCACTACGGGTATGAACCGTATGCTCTGACCAACTGAGCTACACCGCCATATAACCTATATTATTATAATATATCTTTATCTCTTAGGCAAGTGGTTTTTCTTGTTCCGGGATTTGCACCACCGCATGGAATCTCCGGCATTAGTCATGATTATTAATCATACATGAGTTTATCCCCGGAAATGTGAAAAACCGCCTTTTCCTCTCCGTTTGGCTTCCCAGTTTTTTCTCAACGCAGACTGCCGTTCATCTGAATCTTTTAAGAACTTATTCAGCTTGTCCTCAAAACTCTGCCGGTTTTGACGCCCCGTCGAACCAGTTTGGGCCTGGCGAATGGAGAGTCCGATTTTCCCGTCTTTAATGCTGAGAATCTTCACCCGCACTGAGTCGTTCATCCTCAAAAACTCGTTTATGTCTTTTACATAAACATCCGCCACTTCGGAGATATGAACCAGGCCTGTTGTACCGGGGGCAAGTTCGACAAAAGCGCCAAAATTGGTGATCCCGGTGACTTTTCCTTCCACAATCTGACCGGCGGTAAATGACATTCGACTATTCTTCCTCCTCGGTATTAAATCCTTCTCAATGTTATAGTTTATTATAGCTTAGGTCAAAATGTGTTGTCAAGCTGTGAGAAAAATACCCCCGCGCGTGCGCCCGATTATTCCTTTATTTATTGCTGGTTTTCTTCTGCCGCGGGTTCGTCCGGTTCCTCCTCTTTTACCAACCCCAGCTTATGGGCTTCTCTTTCCAGAAAATCCTCTTCGTACCAGCGATCCTTTTCCGCCTGTAATTCCTGGATAAGTTCGCCCTTCTCTTCCAGCCTTTTCTTTTCTTCCGCCAGCCGGTAATAATTGACCACCAGGCCAAAAATACCAAGGCCCAAATGATAAAGGACAGACAGGATAAGAAAGAGTAACAACCAGGACAAGGGTTTAAACTTAAACTTATATCGTACCCGGCGTTTTTTTCCGGCCTGCCGAGGTTTCATGAAAACCCCCTTCGCTTTCTTCACATCGGTACCGTCTTTTTATCTAACCCGTCTATTGAGGCATTCAACAAAGCCGGAAAAGATCCTTTTTTACTCTTTCTGGAGCAAGAGCATTACCGCCCTGCGGAAAAGCTTCCGGTAGATAATCACCCCTACCCCCAGGCTGAGCCAGACATATAAACGGATTTCCCCCCAGTTGGCATAGAAAATGACCGGCGCCAGGAAAAACAGGGAAACCGGCCAAAAAAAGAAATCAAGCACCTGGTTTCGCCGGCCTTTTTTAAGAACGCGGAAACAATCGGCCAAGAAACCCCAGCCGGTCCCGGCCAGCATAAGAAGGACTATGGTGCTCAATTGCCAATCAATTTTTTCCATTCTTCTTCCCGGGATCATTTTATCACGGTTTGCCGGGAAATATGACTATAAAGCGCGGGGGTTTTCTCCCTTTTTATAAAGCATGGCATTGGGGGAGATGACGGATTACCCAGATGATAAATAAAAACCAAAGTCCCAACGTGCTCAAGGCTAAAATATGAAAAGCCCTGCGCGAACCGGTGGCAGACCGGAGACTCTCCTCTGCCTCTTCACGGGCGGCAGGGGCCAAAACCGTACCGATTCTTTGCAAATAGTCCCTGGTTTCCTGGTACTTGGGGCGGATTTTCTCCAAATCCACATTGGTGAGGCCGGCATTATACGCTTCAATGGCCGCCCCGGTCTCTCCCTGAAAATGGACGATCAGATCCCGTAATAACTGCATACCGGTTCTGATGTTAGACTCCACGGCAAAAATACAATCATCGCCATGGACCACGCCCGGAGCATGCCGGCCATTACAGGCGGATTTGGGGTTATAGTGCCGCCAAACCAAAGGGGTGACCTGCATCAAGCCGCAGGCGCCCTTGGGTGACCGGGCATGGGGATTAAACCCGCTCTCTACCTGGATCATGGCTAAGACCAAATGCGGGTTGAGATCAAAGCGTACGGCATATTTATGTACAATCATCACGATTTCCTGGGAAGGATCTCTTTGGACTTCCGCAGAATAGAAAAAGTTCCCCAAGACCGTTTCCAGTCGCCGCGCCTCTTGAGTACTACTGTAATATAAGATGATTGCCACTACAGAAACAATCGCCAGGAAAAGCAGGTACGCGTAGAGGAGCTTCACACGCGTACGCATATGGGAAGCGCAGGCATGTTCCGGTTGGCTGGGAGAAAAAATATCGATCACCAAGAAAAACGGACTGAAGACCAGGAGAAAAAGGGCGGAAAAAACCCTCCGCAACAAAGTTCTTCCACAAGGAAGAATTTTCTGGCGGAAAAAGGGTAAAACGACCCGGTTCATTTGTCCACCCCCAACAGGGCAAAGTTCTACAAGGCCCTTGTTTTCCGGCGCCGCCGGTGATCAGGAATTCATCTTGCGGTGATGAAGAGCGGCCCCGATAAACCCCTGGAAAAGGGGTTGCGGGCGGTGCGGACGCGATTTAAACTCCGGATGAAATTGGGTCGCAACAAACCAGGGGTGATCCGGTAACTCAATAATTTCCACTAGATCCCTACCGGTAAAAACCCCACTGATCACTAAACCGCCCCGTTCCAACTCCTCCAATAGCCCGTAATTGACTTCACAACGATGCCGGTGACGCTCATTAATCGTCTCCTGTTGATACGCCTCATAGGCTTTGGTTCCTTTGCGTAATCTTATGGCAGAGAGTCCAAGACGCATGGTCCCGCCTTTCTTCGTTTCCTGCGTTTGTTCGGGGAGTAAACTGATGACCGGGTGAGTAACCTCCGGAGCAAACTCCGCAAAATTGGCCCCCGTCATCCGGCAGACATTACGGGCAAACTCAACAACCGCGCATTGCATCCCCAAACAAACCCCCAGAAAAGGCAGGTTGTTTTCTCTGGCGTAACGAATGGCGGCAATTTTCCCCTCTATCCCGCGGCTGCCAAAACCACTTGGTACCAAAATTCCGTCGACCCCCTGGAAAATTTCAGCCGCCGGCCGGTCGTTCTCCTCCAGGAGCTCCGCGTCAACCCAGCGCAGGTCAATCCCTGCACGGTGGGCGACTCCCGCGTGTTTCAACGCCTCCACCACGCTGATATACGCATCCGGAAGGGTAACATACTTTCCGACCAAGGCAATGGTCACAGTCTTTTCGGGGTTTTTGATCCGCTCCACAAATTGCCGCCAACTGGTGAGATCCCTTTCGCCATACCGCAAACCCAAACGGGAAAGGAGGATCTCATCAAGGCCGGCCGCTTCCAGACAAAGTGGCACCTCGTAAATGGTATCCACATCCTGATTGGGGATGACGGCATCCGGCTGAATATCACAGAACAGGGCGATCTTCTCCTTTAAATCGTCGGGAATCGCCTGCCGGGAACGGCAGACAATCACATCGGGCTGGATACCAATGCTCCGTAGTTCTTTCACACTATGTTGAGTGGGTTTGGTCTTCAGCTCCGCCGCGGTGGAGAGGAAGGGAAGGAGGGTAACATGGATATACATTACCTCGTCGCGGCCGATATCGGTCTTAAACTGCCTGATTGCCTCGAGGAAAGGCAGGCTTTCAATATCGCCCACCGTCCCCCCTACTTCGGCTATGACCACATCGGCCCCGGAGATCTCGGAAACCTTAATGATACGGTTTTTGATCTCATTGGTAATATGCGGAATAACCTGGACTGTAGCGCCCAAATACTCTCCCTGTCTCTCTTTGTTAATGACCGCCCAGTAAATTTTCCCCGTAGTTATACTGTTATCCCCTGTCAAGTTTTCATCAATAAAACGTTCATAGTGCCCAAGGTCCAGATCGGTCTCTGCTCCGTCGTCGGTGACAAAAACCTCTCCATGCTGGTAAGGGCTCATCGTACCGGGGTCAACATTAATATAGGGATCGAGTTTCAAAATGGAGACTTTTATCCCCCGGCTCTTTAAAAGCCGGCCGATGGAAGCGGCGGTAATTCCTTTGCCCAGGGACGATACAACCCCGCCGGTGATAAAAATATACTTGGCCACAAGAGTCCCTCCCGTATCAAAATGTAAATCCTGTTCTCTATTCGGATCCTGTCTTTACCGTGCTCTTTGCTTCATATTTTTCTAATAGACCGAGGAAAACCCGGATGATAAAAAACTGCAAAATTCCGCCGTATACCATAACAAGCAGGGGAAGGAGAAAAGAGAACAAAAGGCCAATCAGGGAAAGGATAAGCAACACGAGAAAAGTCTGTGGGCCGTTGGCAAATGCCAAAAGGAAAGCCTTTTTAAGCACCTTCTTTATGGTGTTTTCCTGCAACACGATAAGGGGCGGAAGATAAAAGCCTGCCAGAATCAGGAACAATAACAGGTACAGGTTGAAAATACCAACGATTTTAGTGAACAAAGGCGTCAGGAGATAAAAGCAGATGGCTATATTCATTATTAAGAGAGAAAACGCGATCCCGTAAAGGAGATAAACTCCCACTGTCTGCCAGTATTTCCGGCGCAGGTTTTTCCAAAAACCCCGCAGACTGCTCCAACCTTCAAGGTTCTTATAAGCCTGGAAAAGCAGGGCGGAGTTTACCGGGGCGATGACCAAGGCGGAATAAAAAATAAGGATGAAGACGAAAGGCAAGTTAAAAACAATATTTAGGAGGTTTTCTCCTGCCTCCACCTCAACCTGGAGGGTAAGATAGGCAAACATGACAAGCGGCGCTACGACCAGGAGCCAAAGCACACTGGAGAAAAGTGTGTAGCCCATGTGGTTGTAGGCATCGACCACCGTCTCTTTTAAAATAACCAGCAGATTATACGAATAACGGCGCTCCTCCTCTGCCACGGTAATACCCCTCCTTACATTTTTTCCGGAGCCGTAATCCCCAACAACCGTAACCCGTTACGCACTACTGTTCCCACGGCAAAAGCCAGGGAAAGCCGGATATGCGTAAGCCGCTCATCCTCGGTGAGGAAACGTTTCCGGTTATAATAAGAGTGGAACAAGGTTGCCAACTCCAACAGATAGGCGGTCAGGCGGTGCGGCTCCCGCTCCCCGGCTGCCAGGGCAATGGTTTCCGGGAAAAAGGCCATCTTTTCCATGATTTCCAACTCATCATCTTCCCAGGCCGCCTCATTGATAACCGTGGGATCCGGCCGGAACTCCCGGTCAAGTTGCCGGAAAAGGCTGGCAATCCGGGCATGGGCATATTGCACATAAAACACGGGATTTTCCGCTGTCTCCTCTTTGGCCAGATCAAGATCAAAATCCAGGTGACTGTCGGGGCTGCGCATCAAGAAGTACCACCGCGCGGCATCATTCCCCACTTCCTCGAGGAGGTCGCGCATGGTAATAAATTCGCCCCGCCTTTTCGACATTTTATAAGGTTTACCGTCCTTAATAAGGTTGATTTGTTGCGCAATCAAGATCTCCAGTTTTTCCCGGCCATACCCCAATGCTTCCAGGGCCGCTTTCATCCGGGCGATATAGCCGTGGTGGTCCGGCCCCCAGATATTGATGAGATGCGTAAACCCGCGGGCCAATTTGTCCAGGTGATAGGCGATGTCCGCCGTAAAATAGGTGGTTCTCCCGTCGGCCGTCCTGACCACCCGGTCTTTTTCATCACCAAAAGCGGTGGCCCAAAACCACAGGGCCCCGTCTTTCTCATATAAAAGGTTATTCTTCTCCATCCGCTGAACCACGGCGTCAACCGCCCCGCTCTCGTGGAGGGTGCGTTCGGAAAACCAATGATCGTAGAAAATCCCGAAGTCCTCCAGGTCTTGCCGCTGGCTCTTCAGGATCCGCCGGCAACCCCATTCCTTGCAAAAGGCGATCCTTTCTTCCTTTGGCAACTCCAAAAGGCTGCGGCCTTTCTCCGCCAAGAGTTCGCGGGCCAAATCAATAAGGTATTCCCCCTGGTAACCGTAGTCGGGGAAGGTAACCTCTTCACCGGTGAGTTCCCGGTAACGCACTTCTAGTGACTCGCCAAGAACCGTTACCTGGACCCCATAATCATTCACATAATATTCTTTCTCCACTTCCGCCCCGCAAAAGACAAAAAAGCGGGCCAGGCTGTCGCCCAGAGCCCCGGCCCGGGCATTAACCACATTCATCGGCCCTACCGGGTTGGCACTGATAAATTCCAGCTGGATCTTTTCCCCCTTCAAATCGTCGATCCGGCCGTAATCGTCGGGGGCTTCGGCCAGATTTAAGAGGACTTCCTGCAGCCATAACGGTGTCAGGCGGAAGTTCAAAAATCCGGCCCCGGCGGTTTCCACCCCTGCCAGATACGGGTGGGCCGGCACACGTTCCCGCAAAATCTCCGCCACGTCCCGCGGCGCCCGGCCGGACTGCCCTCCGGCACGCGTCCGTGCAGTCAATTGGAAGGCGATATTCGAAGCAAAATTACCATGGGCCCGTTCCTTCGGCACTTCAATCATAATCTCATCGCGCGCACCCGGCTGCGGGAGTAACCCTTCAGCAAAGGCTTTCTCCCATGCCTGGTAAATCAAGCGCTGTAATTTTTTCTTTACCTCTCGAACAACCGGCTGGTTCACATCGTCCCTCCTGTTCAGCCCAGTATTTTCCCATGCTGTTCTTGCCTTGGCTTTACCGAAAAAAAGGCCACTTAGAAGTGACCTTTAAACTCAGGATACCTTTTGCTCCTTATTCCCGGGAATTTTCGCGCTCCCGCCCGCAGCGGCTCCAGCGGTTGCCTTTTCCGCTTCAGCCTTCCTTTTGTATTCGGATTTCCGGTGGTCGGTAATGTAGAAACCGGATCCTTTAAAAATTATGTTGGTGTTTACGCTGATTAAACGCTGGACGGTTCCACCACAATGCGGGCAGGCCGTTAATGGCGGTTCAGTTATCTTTTGGAAATATTCAAAATTTCCGCATTTAGCACAAGTATAGTCATATGTTGGCATGCCGCATCTCCTCTTAGTGTCTTCGTTTATTTCATAAATAATAATATAAAGCAAAGGTCTGGGGTTGTCAAGCTGGTAAATTAAAAACGTACCCGACCTCGTCAAGCAGAGGTACGGGTACGTTGTGGACTCTTGCTTTTCCCTATATTTCCGGTAGGATCCGGCAGGTTAACCGGTAAGCGGCGTTTTCGGGATGAGAAGTTTCTTCCCGGGTAGAACCTCTTCACCGGACCCGCTTAGATTATTGGCCCGGCACAGGGCGTCCATTGTCGTCTGGTACCGCCGGGCAATGCTCCAAAGCGTATCTCCCGGCTGGATCAGGTAAAAAAGCATCCCGGTTCGCGGCTTTTCCGGCAAAGGAACCAGGGCGCAATCACGGACCAGCGACAGGGTCCGTTCCTCACTTACCACCGCCCGGGCCCTGAGCGCCAGGATTACCTTGATTGTCCGTTCGTCGACGAGTTCCGCGGTGATCCCCCGCTCTTCCAAGGTAACCCTGGCCGCCATTCCCGGCGCTACTCCGGGCATCTCCAAAAAATCAGCAAATTTTACCGCACCGGAGATTTCCTCTTCCCAACTGGCGGTGGCAACCTCCGGAGACTGGCGCTCCAGTTCCTCAATTTCTCCGTACTCTTCGGAATAAAGGACTGAGACTCCGCATTCGCCCTCAAAAAAGACCCGGTCTGCTTCAACTTGGGTATCTACCGTTCGCAGCGGTGAATTATCCACCAACAAAATGCGGCCAAAAGGTACAGCACCGGCCGGAAGCGAAAGGGTCTTTTCCAATTGAAAATCCTTTTCTATTTCTCCCACGATCTCCTCAATTTGATATTCGCCCCGGTCCACATCGATGATCTTTTCTTTCTCCGCTTTAACATCGACCACCATTTCTCTCCGGCGGGGTTCCACCAGTTCCACACGGGCCTCAAGTACCGCCTGGAGATCACAGATTTCCGCATGCGGGGAATACATGGCAAAGGATTTCACACGCACCTTCGTCCGGGCCGTCTGTTCCGGCAGGGCCTCCGGCTCTTCAAAGATAAATTGGAAAGGAACCGCCCCGCCGTTTTTCTCGTGCCAGCGGGCAACTTCCAGTTCGGTTTCTTCCCCGTCAACATTCCGGCCGACATATAAAAGTACGGTCTCAAGATACCCATCGACTTTCACCCGGCCGGGTGCGAGCTCCGTTCTAACCCCCACTGGTCTAATCCGGCAGTCAATCACCCTTGCCAAAGGTTCCCGGGGATGGGCCAGAGAAAACTGGTTGGAGAGTTCCCGGCGGCCTTCAAGAACCGTGATGATCTCTTCAACCACCACCCGTTCGGTAACGGTTTTTACCCCGTCTTCCACTGCCAATTCAGTTACCACCGGTATCTGTCTTTCCTGCCGGGCCTGGAGGTTGATGGAAATTTCCCCTTTGTATCTGACCGTCCTTTCTGAGCCCGGCTCCAAGCTAGACTTTGTTACTTCGGCTTGCCATCCCCCAATATCGGCTGCCTCCGGGAGTTCGATCTCGGCGGTAAAGGGGATACCCTTTTCGCCTTTCCAAACCACGCCGTATTCCGCTACCCCCGCCTCTGTCTCTTTGGCCCGGTAAACCAGGTGCACCTCGATCCGGCCGGCAAGTGCGAGCCGCCCTTTTTCGTTCTTTTCTCCTGTTATTTCACTGAGGTACCCTTTGCAGAGATGAACTTTTTCAATTTCCGGGTATTCATCTCCCAGCACAAGCTCGCTCTCGGCCGTAATAACCCTGGGGGATTCCGTCAGGCTTTTTGCCGTCTTCAACTGCCCGTATTTGCAAGCAAGCAAAAATCTCCCTCCTTTGTCTCTGATTCCATCCCGGCGCCCCACCCTTTACAAGGGTCATGGTTGAGGATGGTTCTTGTTCCATAATTATGCGCTGGTCCCTTTTTTCATGACCGGGCTTGGGAAAGAACCAGAAAAAACTGGGCGGCTTCCTTCATGATCGCCCCCTCCAGCCCCTGAATGCCGGTAAGTAAAACCCCACGCAGGTTTAGCCGGTCCAAACCGGAGAATATTTTTCGTAAAGTATTCCGGTCGGCAATAAGGAATTTATGTTCCTTCTCCCCATACTTAGTTTGCAACTGAAGCCAGCCGTCCGCCAACCGCTGCCTTCGCCCGGGCTGGAATAAACGCAATGCCCTGCTGGATCCGGCCGGGAGTAACCGGACCTCGCCATCGGGCCTGATTTCTCTGCCTTGCAGGTCAAAGTGGATCATTACCCGCGTACACGGGTACCGGGCCAGCAGATTCTTGACCTCCCGGCGCCATCCGCCGTCCATAGAGGAACCGGCCAGCAAACCTCCGGAACCCCTGGAACCCCCTGCAAGCCACGGGCCTGTGTTTACGGAAAGAAGTATGCCCTCGGCTTCACCATCCTTTGGCAACTCCTCCTGTTTATTACCGGCGGCAAACCACCAAAAAACTTCTCCCCTACTGTTTTGGCGGAGCGCCCGTAAGCCCTTACGGATATTTCTCTGGAAACGCCAGCCCGGTTTCCTTTCCCCGGTATTTCGCAGGTCCGCCACGACACCGCCGGCCTCTTCCTTCCCGGTTACCGCCCGCGGTGGCAATACTTTCAATAATGGCAATTTGAAGAAGTCGTGCGCCTTCTTGTGTACCTTCACACGCCGCAGGCCGGATCCGACGGGCGCAAATTCGCCGGTTTGTCCGGCTGTCACCGGTTCCATCCGTAAGACCCGGGTACAAAAAACTCCCTCTTCCGGCAATTCTTCTTCTGCCAGCCACAGTTCGCGCCTTTCTAATAATAATAAGTCTCCGGGCAATAACCGCTTGACCCGCCGCCGGCCAGCCGGGTCTTTCCAAGCGCCGGGAGTTACCCCGTAGCGGGCGGCCAATTCCGTGAGCGTCTCCCCTGCCTGGAACGGATGGCAAAGGCGGTTCCAGATTCCCGGCTCGCGCAGCATCCGCCAGGTCCTCGGGCCGACGACACCGTCGGCTACCAGATAAAAGGCGCGTTGAAAATTCTTCACCGCCTCCCTGGTGAAAAAATCGTATCTTCCATGGGGGTTGCCCGGAAAAAAGCCCAGTCTGGCCAGGCTCTTTTGCAATTCATGGACATCCCGCCCCTCGGTTCCCAGGCGCAAAAACCTCCGCCCCGGTGGCAACTCTGCCACAGGAACTAGGCTTAACCCCATATCCCGCCCACCCCCTTCCGGGCCATGCTTTTTTTATCGCCATTTTATATCCTATGAAAAACAGGATTTTTGGTACACGGTAAAAAGGTTACAGAAGATAATAATCCTTGACACCATAGTGGTTTTTTGGTTAAATATGACCTATACATTAAAGGGGGTGCCTACAGTGCCTTCCATTATTTTTTACGATACTACTCTCCGCGACGGAGCACAGGGGGAAGGGGTGTTTTTCTCCCCTGAAGATAAGCTTCGCATCGCCGAAAAACTTGATGCCCTGGGGATTGACTATATAGAAGGGGGGTGGCCCGGTTCGAACCCTAAGGACATTGAGTTTTTCCGAAAAATAAAAGACCACCGGTTTAAGAACGCGAAAATCACCGCCTTTGGGAGTACCCGGCGGGCCGACAACCCCCCGGAAAAAGACCGTACCCTGCAAAATCTGCTGGAGACCCGGACCGAGGTTGTTACTATTTTCGGCAAGTCATGGAATCTCCATGTCCGGGAAGTCCTGCGGATTACACCAGCGGAGAACCTACAGATCATCGAGGATTCCCTGGCTTTCTTGAAAAGTCATGGGAAAAAAGTGATTTACGACGCGGAACACTTTTTTGACGGGTATAAGGATGATCCGGCTTATGCCATGGCAACCCTGAAGGCCGCGATCCGCGGCGGGGCCGGGACGATTGTGCTTTGCGATACCAACGGCGGCATCCTGCCCCTGGAGTTTTTGGAGATCTTTCGCCGGGTACAGGAAGAAATCCAACAGCCGTTGGGGGTTCATATTCATAATGATTCCGGAGTGGCGGATGCCATCTCCATTATGGCTGTTCAGGAAGGAGCCGTTCAGGTCCAAGGGACCTTTAACGGCTACGGGGAGCGCTGCGGAAACGCCAACCTGAGCGTCTTAATCCCCAACCTACTTTTGAAGTTGAATTATGATTCGCAGATACGCCCGAACCTTTCCCGGCTCACCAGTACTTCCCGTTTCATTTCGGAACTGACCAACCTCCAGCACAACGAACGCCAACCCTATGTCGGCGGATCGGCTTTTGCCCACAAAGCCGGCACCCACGCCGATGCCGTGCAGAAGAACCCGGCGACTCTGGAGCATATCTCTCCCGAGCTTGTCGGTAACCGGCGCCGCATCCTCCTCTCCGACCAGGCCGGGAGGAGTACCATTCTTCACAAGGCTGTCGATTTGATCCCTGAGGTCACGAAAGATGACCCCAGGATCAAAAAACTGACGGAAGATTTGAAGAACCTGGAATACCTGGGCTATCAATTTGAAGCAGCCGAGGCTTCCTTTGAATTGCTGATCAAGAAGGCTTTTGCCCTCTATGGAAAGGTCTTTTCTTTAAACGGGTTCCGGATTATTGTCGAAAAGAACGGGGATCGACCGGCGCTCTCCGAAGCCACGATTAAAGTTTCTGTTGACGGGATCGAAGAACACACCGCCGCAGAAGGCGAAGGCCCGGTTAACGCCCTGGACATGGCCCTCAGGAAAGCCCTCCTCCGTTTCTTCCCGGAAATCAAAGGGTTTAAGCTTGTTGACTACAAGGTCAGGGTCCTGGAGGAAACCAGAGGAACCGCCGCCAAAGTGCGGGTATTGATTGAGACAACCGACGGCCATGAACATTGGGGTACGGTCGGGGTGTCGGAAAACATCATTGAAGCCAGTTGGCAGGCGTTGGTGGACAGTATTGAGTATGGGATTTTAAAGCAACGGCAGGGGAAATAGGGCATTCATCTCTCTGTCCGGTTTTTTAACCATGCCCAGGCTGCAGATTCCCGTAGCCCAGACGCTATTTACTGCAGAAATCCTTTAAACTTCTCAGACAAAAAAAGCACGGAAGGCTCCTTCAGTCTTTCCGTGCTTTTTCGTATTTCTCTCGTTATCTTCGGCTGTTTATGGCAGGCTCTCCAGCATTTTTCTGGCGCCTTTGTGCTTCGGGTCGAGTTTCAGGACCTTTGTGAACTCCCTTTTTGCCTCCGGGATCCGTCGTTGCTGGTGGTAGAGCACGCCCAACTTGTAATGAAAGTCAGGCCGGCTGTCGTCCAAAGCAACCCCCCGGCGGTAATCGGCCTCCGCTGCCACCAGATCTCCCCTTTCATAATATCGGTTTCCCCGGAGCAAATAAGAGTCCAGCAGATACTCTTTGGTCAAAGGGTAATCCGGTTTCCGCGCATAACTGAGTTCCAACTCATAAACGGCTTTTTCCAAGTCTCCCCGTTGCAATGCCTGCCGTCCTTCTTCCAACGACCGGTACCATTTCGGTGGCGTCAAAGCAAAGATCAGCAGTAAAATGGTGAGTGTAAGAGCCACTCCCCGCCAGAGCCACCGGGAACGTAATTCGTCCTTTTTTCCCAAACCCACGGCCGCCCCGCCGGCAAGCCCGCCCAAGAAACCTCCGATGTGCCCCAGGTAGTCAATGCCCGGTATTACAAAGCCTAAGAAAAGGTTGATCCCCAGGACGACCCAAAGGCTGCTCCCAAAGAACCTCCTGGCGGTCACCGGTTTCCGCAGGCTAAAATAGATTAAAGCGCCCAGCAGCCCGAAAAGCGCCCCTGACGCTCCCACCGAAATAATCTCCGGCCGGAAGATCGTGCTCAAAGCCGAACCCAGCAGTCCGGAGAGGAAATAGAGAAAAACAAAGCGTACCCTGCCAAAAAGTCTTTCTACCACGCGGCCTAACTGAAAGAGGGCAAAAGAGTTAAAAAGGAAATGAGGCAAACCAGCGTGGAGAAAAAGCGGGGTCAGGAGACGCCAGTATTCTCCCATCCAGATCCCGGGGTTGTATTTGGCGCCCATCTGAAGCAAAACCTGCAGCGACCTGGTTCCGCCCAACCAATAGCTAACAACAAAGAAGATGAAATTGAGAATAAGGATGAGATAGGTCAAAAAAGACGGCGGATAGAGTTCAACCTCCTCCTGGGCGGGAGTTGCCGCCCGGCGTGCAGGGAAGACCAGGGAAAGGAGACGGTCCTCCACCCTCCACCGGAGGTGTGGTCCCCGCCTCTGGTGAGGTCCCCACCTCTGTTGGGGTTTAATCATTTTCACCCCGGTACCCGTATCGGCCCAGATCACTTCGACCCAAGGCAATTCAGAAAGGTAGGAGAAGACCTGGGCTTCCCCGAGCAAAAAAATACCCACAGAAAAGGAGAAGCCCTCCTCACGGTGGGGCAAAACCTGTTCCCCGATGAACTGCCGCCAACGCTCCACCGGTTCTCTCCCATCCCCAATAACCAACACCCGACGGAGAAGAGGTTCTTCCCGGAGAAAAACGAGAAACCCGTTTCCGGCAAACCGGTAGCGGTAACCCAAAGCGGAAAGTCTGGTTGCTAGAGTTGACAACGGCAAAACGTGACCCCCCTACTCTGGGTGATTCGTTAATGAATAGCGCTTTCCCTTTTTTCAACGGCAAAAAAGGAAATGTTAAAATAAAGACGAATATAAACAAATATAGTTATAATCTTCTGACAACGGATGGGCATGGGGAGACTGTCACAAAGGGTCGCCCGTTCCTCAATTATAGGAAAGGAAGACGCGCGCAATGATCCGGCACCTGCTTTTTGATTTGGATGGCACCCTGCTTCCGGTAGAGGCCGATTTCTTTTTTTATCACTATATGTCGGCGTTACGCCCAAATTTTTCCCGTCTGCTTCCGCCGGAAGAGTTTGACCGGCATTTACTGGGCAGTACCAAAAGGATGATGAGCGACGCGGATCCATCCCTTACCAATGAAGAGGTTTTTTGGCGCGATTTCTCCGCCCGGACCGGTTACCCCCGCGCTAAACTGGAACCGGTATTTCAGCAGTTTTACGAAGGACAATTTTCCGCTATAAAAAAACATATAAAGGCGGAACTCCCAGGGCCGGCAAGGGGAATATTGGAAAACGCATTGGCCGCAGGTTTTTCCCTGATCATAGCCACCAACGCAATTTTCCCGGAAACGGCCATCCGGGAGCGTCTTGCCTGGATCAACTGCCAGGACTTGCCCTTTGCCTTTATTACCACCTTCGAAAAGATGCATTTTTGCAAGCCAAACCCCTACTACTACCAAGAAATCCTTGACATTTTACAAATCTCCCCCAGAAACTGTCTGATGATTGGGAATGATCCGGAAGAAGACCTGACAGCCGCTATTTTAGGGATGAAAACCTGTCTGGTCACGGATTACCTGGTTCCACGGGAAAAACCAGCCCACCCGCCCAATTACTCCTGCCGGTTAACGGAACTCCCCGGCCTTCTCGCAGATCTCGCGCCCGCCGGTTAAGACCGCCGCCTGAATGCCTCTCGTGCGCCTTATGGCGCCGCGCACCTAAACGCCCCCAAATTCCAAGGTCTTTACTTCTACTCCTTCCATAGCCGCAAGTTCCGTTGAAATTTCCGCCGCCGCTTTCTCCTCCTCCATAACCAGAAGGATCAGGCCATCTTCCTTTTCCAGACCTGGTATGCCCAGGCGGCAGCTGACATCTGTGCCAAATTTGGTGATAACCTCCTGCAGGGCAGGGGCGCGGGTTGCCCGCTCCCGGACCCGGATCCCGACTACCTTTATTTTTTTACCCACCGGCATCCCCTTCTTTTTTCTTTTTTCTTTTTTCTTTTTTCTTCTTGCTTCTTGCTTCTTTTTACCTTTTTCCCTGCTGTAACCGTGGCCCTCTTAACCGTTCCGCAGCACAAAACGGTAATTTTCCTTCCCCGGGCAGGCACCCCCCGGCGGCTTCGTTCATATCTTATCTTTATAGTACAAATACGGTAAGGAGGAGTTTTTCATGTCCGACCTGGAAAACCCGGAACGGCCGGAACCGGAAGCTAATGCCGCTAGCGCCGGCCAGGAGTCGACAAAAGCACCATCGATCAGTCTTACTCCTGAAGATCTGGTATTATTACGGGAGGTTGCCCCAAAACTCAGCCCTAAAGGCCGTGAGATTATTCATCTTCTCTTGACCGTTTTTGGCCGGGGCGGACCTCCGGACCTCAACTCCCTTCTCCAAATGGCCGGCTTATTGGGCGGGGACAATTCGCTTTCTTCTTTGGCCACAATGATGCCGCTCATCTCTTCTCTAGCCGGAAACCAATCCGGGAATCAAGGGCTCAACCCGGCCATGCTTGCCGGTCTTCTCAATCTTCTTTCTTCCAACCGGCCGGGTAATTAACCGGAAAACCCACCGGGTTTATGCGCGCGTGCGCGCCTAGCCCCATACAAAAAGGGAACCTTCGGTTCCCTTCTCAAAAACACCCGGTTATCTAGGAGCTACCCGGTTGTCCGGGAAGCCCGCGCATATCATACTCATTGGTAAAGATACCGCGCGGGACTTTACTGCTCCATCTGCTTGGCCAAGAAACCGGCGGCGGTCTCGGCAATTTTTACTTCCAATTCCCCCATCACTACCCCCGGCTCTTTAGATGTCAAGATGACAGCACCGATTGGGTCGCCCTCCGCAATGATCGGGGCGATTACTTGGGCCGTAAACTGGCATTCTCCATCATCTTCAAGAATGGGACAGGCTTCACAATACTTATGCTCGCCCGGTTTCGGCATCAAAACAACTTTCCGGTCTTCTATTGCCTGCTCCACTGCTTTGGAAATGGCTTTGTCCAAGAATTCTTTCTTAGACCCTCCAGCCACGGCAACAATTATATCCCTGTCGGCAATCAGGGCAATGTGCCCTGTGGATTCGTAAAGTGAGTCGGCGTATTCTTTGGCAAAGTCTCCCAACTCACCGATGGGTGAGTATTTCTTGAGGATTACCTCTCCTTCCCGGTCGACAAAAATTTCCAACGGATCTCCTTCTCTAATCCGAAGTGTCCTCCGTATCTCTTTTGGAATCACTACCCGGCCAAGATCATCAATCCGCCGGACGATCCCGGTCGCTTTCATCCTTTTCCCCTCCTTCATCTAAATCTACTTGCTCAAGGTACCGGCCGTTGGTTGTCAGTATTATAACCCTCTTTCCACGAAATTGTCCTTTTCATATTTTACTGATATTATATACCTTATATAGCAGGAATATTCATCTTTACCACGGAATTCAAAACCATAACATCCTTCTACTTCCTGGCTTTAGCTTACCCCCTCCGGGGATGAATATACTCCTGTTTCTTTGTGGTCTCCTCTTCCAGCAAATATTTGAAAGTCTGTTTTAACAGGTCCCAAAGCCGGTTCGGACGGCCGGTGTTTAACAGCGCCTGCGCTCGCGGCCAGCGGATAACCGGTTGTCTTCCCGGTTGGTACCGGACTTCGCCGCGGAAACCCACGAGAAGCCTGGCGACCCGCTCCGCATCCCATGACACCCCGGGCAGGAGGCGGGCGACAATATCCCCTCTCTGCATAGTGATTGTACTTATGCCCAACCGTTTCGCCAGGATTTTCACTCTCACCGTTTCCAAAAGATTGCCCGCAGGCGCGGGTAGCGGTCCAAACCTGTCCTTCATCTCTTCCTCCAAGGCGTCCACTTCTTCCAGGCCCCGGAGGGCCGCAACCTTCTTGTAGATCTCCACTTTCTGCCCTGGATCCTTAATATAGGTCTCCGGGAGATAGGCGTCCACCGCCAATTCAACGACCGGATCCGGGGGTTCCACCTTCTTCTTGCCCTGCCGTTCTTTCATGGCTTCCTCCAGTAAACGGCAGTAGAGCTCAAAGCCGACAGCGGCAATATGCCCGTGTTGTTCAGGGCCCAGGAGGTTTCCCGCTCCCCGGATCTCCAAATCCCGCAGGGCAATTTTGAACCCCGACCCCAGATCCGTAAAATCTCTAATCGCCGCCAGTCTTTTTTCGGCCGTCTCCGCCAGCACTTTATCCTTACGGTAAGTAAAATAGGCGTAAGCCACCCGGTTACTCCTACCGACCCGGCCACGCAACTGATATAACTGGGCCAACCCCAGGCGGTCGGCGTCATAGACAATTAAGGTGTTGACATTAGGGATATCAAGACCATTTTCAATGATGGTTGTACAAACCAGAACATCGGCCGAGCCTTCATAAAAGCTCAACATCACCTCCTCAAGGGTGTCTTCGGGCATTTGCCCGTGGGCGATTGCGATCCGGGCTTCCGGAACCAAGCCCTGTAAATATACGGCCATCCTGTCGATGCTTTCCACCCGGTTGTTGACAAAAAAGACCTGTCCCTTACGGGCGATCTCTCTCCGGATCGCCTCGGCAATAACCTTCTCATTAAATTCCATAACATATGTGCGCACCGGATGCCGGTCTTCCGGAGGCGTCTCAATCATACTGATATCCCGGATTCCCACCATGGACATGTATAAAGTCCGGGGAATCGGAGTAGCGGTCAACGCCAGGGCGTCAACATTCTTTTTCAGTTCTTTCAGGCGCTCCTTGTGGGCGACCCCGAATTTCTGTTCTTCATCAATGATTAGAAGTCCTAAATCCTTGAAATGAATATCCCGGGAGAGCAACCGGTGAGTACCGATGACCAAATCAATAATCCCGGCCCGGGTCTCCCGGACAATCCGCGCCTGTTCGGACGGGGACTGAAACCTGCTGAGAACGGCGATCTTCACCGGATATCCGCTAAAACGCTGTGTAAATGTTTGAAAATGTTGCTGGGCCAGGATGGTGGTGGGCGCCAGGACCGCCACCTGTTTTCCATCGAGAATCGCTTTAAACGCCGCCCGCATCGCCACTTCGGTCTTGCCGTAGCCCACATCGCCACAGAGCAAACGGTCCATCGGGCGGGGGGATTCCATATCTTTCTTTATCTCTTCCCCGGCCCGGATCTGATCCGGTGTTTCTTCATACATAAAGGCTTCTTCAAATTCCTGCTGCCATGGGGTATCCGGAGCGAAATTGTGGCCGCGGGTCGAGAGCCTGGCAGCATAGAGTTGCAACAGTTTATCCGCCATCTCCCGGAGGGATTCCTTAACTCTGTTCTTCACCCGCTGCCAGTCCCCGCCGCCCAAACGGTTGATTTTCGGTGGGGCATCGGGAGACCCGACGTATTTTTGTAAGAGATGGAACTGGTCGGTGGGGACAAAAAGCCGGTCGCCCGCGGCGTATTCCACTTCCAGGTAATCCCGGACCGCCCCTTGGACCTCCTCTTTCTTTAGTCCCCGGTAGATCCCGATCCCGTGATTGATATGAACCACATAATCCCCGGGCTGCAATTCCGCAAAATCGGTGAGCCGGACGCCTTCCTTTGCATACCTGGGTCTGGTCTTTCTTTGTGGTCGCAAACGGCCAAAAATTTCCGTTTCCGTCAGGATTAAAACCTTCTCCATGGGCAATTCCAACCCGGTAGTCAAGCCCCTGGGAAGAAAATAGATATGTCCCGGCGGATAATTACCGGTCAGCGTCGCCGTTTCTTCTGTAACAATTTCTATCCGTTCCAGACCTTCTTCTTCCCGTAAGGCCTTTGCCATATGTTCCCGGCGGCCGGCCCCGGAAAGCGCCAACCCCACCACCCAGCCATTTTTCTGCCTGTTGGCCAATTCCGCCGGTAAACGCAAACCCTGTCCGGCATATTCCGGCGCCGGCCGCAGCGGCAAGGTTGTACCATAATAGTCGCCGGTACCCTTAAGGGCACTGGCTAATGCAGACATTTGCAACAGGGCAATTCTGGCGATTGCCCTCTGAAGTTCGGCAGCGGAAATGTAGAAACCGGTCTCTTCCGGCAAAAGGAGTCCTTGCTCCAAAAAGGAACCGATCGTCCGGGACTGCTCTTCCTCCAAAACCCGCAGGTATTCCATGCCCCGGACCGGTTCGTCGATAACCACCAAAGCCCCGGGAAGATAGCTCCAGAGAGGCTGCAGATCCCTGCGGATCAACGGCAGGAACCGTTCAATTCCCGGAAAAACCTGTCCGTTGGTGAGTTTTTCGAGGGCTGCTTGGAAGGCCGCTTCCAGAAGAACGGCGGTTTTCTCATCTCCCCGGTTGCGAAAGCGCCCCGCCTGTTCCCGGATGACCTTCGGCAGTTCTTCGGCGGCCGCCTCAAGCTCCTCCTTGCCCCATAGCCCTTCCCTTGCCGGAAGCACCGCCACCGACTGTAGCCGCCCGCTGGATCTTTGTGTTTCCGGATCAAATGAACGGATCGATTCAATTTCATCACCAAAGAACTCGATCCTTAAGGGTTCCCCCAGGTCAGGCGGGTAAAGATCGATAATACTCCCGCGCACGCTGAACTGCCCGGAACGGTCGACCTTCTCCGTACGTTCGTAGCCCATCTCCACCAGCTTCTGGAGGAAAAACTCCCTTTCCACTTCAGCCCTTGCGGCCAACTGAAAAGTAAATTCCCGTAGCACTTCGGGGGGGATGATCTTCCGTTGCAAAGCAGGCCAGCAGGCCACCACCAGCAGCCGTTCTCCCCTGGCCAACCGCCCCAGAACGGAAAGGCGGGCGCCGGCCGTCTCTTTTTCATAAGCCTCTTCATGGGCCATAAGATCATACGCGGGGAAAAGAGCAATCTCCTCTGTGGCGCCGAGAATTACCCGTAAATCCGTGATGATTTTCTCCGCTTCCGACGGGGTATAGGTAAGTACCAGTATACTCCGGGAGAATTCCTGCCACAAACCGGCGATTAAAAATGATTTCCGGCTACCGCTGATCCCCTGTACCATCACTTTTTCATTACGCTTAATCCGCTGTAAAACCTCATCAACCTCTGGCAGGCTGCTGATCTTCTTTGTTAGCCAGGAAAACAAGAGCGGTGCCTCCTTACTAAGCCATAACAAATCAGGAACCGGCAGTAAACAAACCGCCTGCATTCCTATTCTATGCGGGCGGGTGTCAAGAAAACTCCGGTGACTGCGTTTCTCTCTGATCCTGTTACCCACGGAGCGAGGGAACCAAACCGTTATACCTGCTCATTGCTACTTCTATCCCCCGCTCGATCCAGGTTAAAACAGCCCGGCCGGCCCAGGCAGTAATCTCCGGCAGCAATTCTTTTTCTTCCGGGGAAAAAGAGTCAAGCACAAATGAGACGGCTCCCACCGCCGCCGCCGGCGCCCCGATCCCCATTCTCAGCCTGGGGAGATCCTCGCCGGTAACAGCAAGCACCGAAGCCAACCCTTTATGCCCGCCGGCGCTTCCCCCGCGCCGCAAGCGGATCATGCCGAAAGGCAGGGCCAGGTCGTCAAGGATTATTATTATCCTGGACAGGGGGATCTCATACTTTAAAATTATCATCCGTACGGCTTTTCCCGATAAATTCATAAACGTTTGCGGCTTTGCCAGCAAAATGCGGTGTCCACCCCGCCGGACCCGGCTGACCAGGGCCCCACAATCCAGGACCGCAGCTTCCGCCTGAAGTTCCTTCATTAAGTATTCCACGACCAAAAACCCGGCATTATGCCGGGTGGGTCTGTACTCTTTTCCAGGATTTCCTAAGCCAACTACCAGGTATTCCATAGTATCATGCTTCTTCTTCCGGCGCCTCGGCAGGAGCAGCTTCCACCGCCTCTTCTACTGCTTCTTCCGGCTCTTCAACAGTTTCCTCCTCAGGTACGGCCTCGACCCGCGGGGCAGAAGCGGCCACCACATGCTCGTCCGGGGAAGTGATCATCTCTACGCCTTCAGGCAGGTCCAAATCCCCGGCCAAAATCGCTTCGTTCATGGTCAACTGGGAGATGTCCACCTCAATTTTCTCCGGAATCTGCATGGGCAGACAGGAAATTTCTATCTCATACAACATCAGTTCGATTATTGAACCATCGTTAACCCGTTCTTCCTCACCGGTAAGGACCAGCGGCACTTTTAATGTAACCTTATGATCCATCGAAACCTCATAAAAATCAATGTGCAATAGATCGCCCTTAACCGGATCAAGTTGCGCTTCCTTAATCAAGACTGGATGGTCCTCGGTGGTTTTGCGGTTTTTCTTCTTGATTTTGAGCGTGATTAGACGAGACGTCCCGGCTGTATTAAACAATTTCTGGGCTTCTCTCCCATCCAGGCTGAGGAGTTTATTTTCTTTTCCATACAAAACCGCAGGCAGGCGTTTTTCCCCCCGGAGACGGCGGGCTGCCTCTTTCCCGCTTTCGTTACGAAGCATTGCTGTTAATGTAGCCTCCATGTATCTCACAAACCTCCCGATAACTTGATGCGCGCGTGCGCGTTAAAATCAGAAACATTATACCACTATCTTTTCTAAAGAGCAAATCAATCTTTTTCTTCCCCTTGCTTTCGCCAGTTCTCCTTGACCACCTGGCGCGCACGGGCGATCGCCAGCGCCCGTGCGGGAATATCCTTAGTAATCGTTGACCCGGCCCCAACCAGAGCGTTCTCCCCGATGGTCACCGGCGCCACCAGGCTAGTATTACTCCCGATAAAAGCCCCGTCCATGATTACCGTCGGGTGTTTAGCCTTGCCATCGTAATTGCAAGTGATGGTACCGGCCCCGATGTTAACACCGCTTCCTACCCGGGAATCACCGATATAACTAAGATGAGGAACCTTGCTCCCCTTGCCGATCCGGCTGTTTTTTAATTCGACAAAATCACCGACTTTTGCCCCGGCCTCTACTACGGTTCCGGGCCGCAAATTGGCATAGGGTCCAATATTCACGTCATCCCCGATCGCAACGGCATCCAGGACACTGAAGAAGATCCGGCAGTTGTTACCGATCCGGCTCCCGGTGATCTGCGTGTACGGGCCGAGATGGCAATCCTCTCCCACCTGTGTTTCCCCGTAAAGCAGAGTACCGGGATAAACAATGGTATCCGCGCCCAATTTTACCCGGGGATCCACATAAGTGGTTGCCGGATCAATAAAAGTCACCCCTTCTTCCATCCAGCGCATCAGGATCCTCTGCCGTAATAAGCGTTCGGTTTCCGCCAAAGCCTTCCGGTCATTGGGGCCTAAAATCTCCCGGGAATCACCGGCTTTGACCGCCGCTATTTTCCTGCCTCTTTTCTGCAATAAAGCAACCACATCGGTCAGGTAATACTCGCCTTGGTGGTTCTCCGCCCGCAGTTCCGGAAGGACTTCACTGAGATCGGAAAAACGGAAACAATAAATCCCGGTGTTCACTTCCTTGATGGCCTTTTCCTCCGGTGAAGCCTGGCCGTGTTCGACGATGCCGATAACCCGCTGCTCACTGTCGCGCAGAACCCGCCCGTACCCGCCGGGGTCCTCAACCTCGGTACTAAGCAGGGTAACCGCGGCTTCTTCCTGTTGGTGCCGGGCGATCAATTGCCGCAAAGTAGCAGCGGTCACCAACGGGGTATCTCCGTAAAGAACCAGTAAATCCCCATTGTAAGTCTCCAGCCCGGAACAGACAATTTTTACGGCATGGCCCGTGCCCAGCTGCTCTGTTTGCCAAAAATACCCGGCTTGTTCTCCCAAAGCGCCGGTAACTTCTTCGCCTTTATAACCCACAACCACCAACGGCTTTTCCGGCGACACCTCCCGGGCTGCATCAATCACATATTGGACCATTGGCACACCACAGACCGTGTGTAATACCTTGGGCAATTTTGATTTCATTCTTTTTCCTTTTCCGGCGGCCAGAATCACCACTTTTAAATTTGACATAAGAAATCCTCCTCGTCGCTCGTATGCGCCGGTGTGAATATCCCCCGTCCGGTAGCTCGCGTGATGCGCGGCAAAAAAAAACTCCGCCGCTTGCAGAGTCGTAAGACAGGTTTTGGCTGGGGCGGCTGGATTCGAACCAACGTATGCGGGAGTCAAAGTCCCGTGCCTTACCGCTTGGCGACGCCCCATCCAAAAACGATTATAGCAAATACCTCCCGCCCATGTCAAGGGCAAACAAGACCTGGGTTATTCCGCCTTTTTATACTCTTCCAGGATTATATTCTGAATCATCTGCCGGGTTTCTGAGTTGATTGGATGGGCGATGTCTCTAAATTCACCGGAAGGAATTTTCCTGCTGGGCATGGCCACAAACAAACCGTTTTGTCCTTCGATCACCCTGATCTCCCGGACGACAAAAGCGTCGTCAATGGTAATTGAGGCAATGGCCTTCATCTTACTACCATTATCCAATTTTCTTAACCGTACATCCGTGATATTCATGGCTCCCACCTCTTTTTGGAAATAATGTAAGCAAATATAAGTTCGACATGATCTGGAAAACTCCTTCTTTTATTTGACATATTTTCGAAAAAAAATACCTACGTGGCAGGTTTTACCTGCGACGCAGGTATTTGACATATGTCTCGCTATATTTCTATAAATACAAAAACTTATAACCCGGTCGGCCGTTGCTCCAAGATAGCCCGGGCGAACTGGAGATCACTGGGTTTATCCACATCAATGCCGATTTCCGGATATAAAGAAACGACCCCGGCGCCCTTGAGTTTTATGAGCTCTTCCACCCTTACTTCGATCTCGGACACCGTCAACCGCCCGGCCAAGAATTTCAAGAAAAACTTGATCCCCAGTAAACGGCAGAGTTTCAAGGGGTGTTTCCGTAATTGTATGGCCTGACGAAGATAGTCACTGTACGACAAAATAGCTTCCGGGTGGATCAAAACCACATTTCCCCCGGTAAATGTGCCGTCTTTTAAGCGGACATAGGTTCTCTGCACACCCGCAAACCGTTCCTCAATCGCTTGCCGCGGCACCAGGGAATAATAGATGTCCGCCTCTCTTTCCTGGCATTGCTGGAGAAAATCCCGTAACGCTTCGACGGTGATCAAGGGGATGTCGGAGGAGAGAACCAAGACGTATCCTCCCCCTTCCCCGCGGAAAGACTGCAGCGCCCGGTGGAGGCTTTCCACCATGTCCGGCCCGGGAGAAACAACCTTCCAGATTTTCTTGCCCTTGAGACCGGCAGCCACTTCTTCTGCGGCCACCACCACAACCCGGTCAATGCATTCCAGTTTATCCAGGGCAGCGACGACAAAATCAATCATCGGCCTGCCGGTAATCTCGATCTGTGCTTCGTACCGGGCGCCGGCACTCTTTTTTAAAGAGCCCGAGTTCTCCGCCCCACCAAGGATTACCGCATCCATACAGGTTCCCCCTTCATTTTTTCTGTTCTTTCCGGATTACCTGCATAATACTGTTTTCGGCATTCTCCACATGTTCCTGAGCGAGTTCCTGCGCTAATTCCGGGTTCCGGGCGGAAATCGCCTCGACAATTGCTTTATGCTCTTCCAAGGCAGTTTTCATTCTTCCTGGGTAGGAAAGGGAAGTCTGCCGGAAACGGTGGATCTGTTCCCTCAAGTTATTGATGGTATGTGCCAAGCGTTCATTCCTACTGGCCTTATATAATAAAGAATGAAATTTTGTATCGATCTCCACCATCCCGTTGAGATCCGAGCGCTCAATAACCTCCGCGGCCTTCACCAAATGACGTTCGAGTTTATCCAGTTCCTCGTCGGTAATACGCTCTGCCGCCAGCGCTGCCGCCAAGCCTTCAAGGGCGCTCCGGATCTCAAAGACCTCAATCAGGTCTTTAAGGGAAATTCCGGCAACATAAGCGCCTTTCCGGGGAACCATTGCCACCAGCCCTTCCAGTTCCAACTTGCGAATGGCCTCCCGCACCGGTGTCCGGCTCACACCCAGTTCCTCGGCCAACTGGATCTCCATCAACCGCTCACCGGGTGGTAGCTGCCCGGCAATAATCGCCTCACGCAGCGCTTCAAAAACCAGTTCCCTTAAGGGTTTATAGCTGTCAAGATCAATCGGGGCCAGCGGTTTTCTCTCCACGATCTTCCCCTCCTTTCCGGCAAGCCCGGACCTCCACCCCTTTCCCGGCCAGGCGGCCTTCATAGGTCCACCAGCCTTTTTCCCTCAAAGCCGCTTCGATCTCCCGGCCCTTGCGAAACCCTTCGGGCAATAGGGCGAAAAGCGTCGGACCGCTTCCGGTCATCAGCACCGGTAAGCCATAATTTTGCAGCCATTTTTTGGCCTCTGCCAACCCGGGTACAAGTTCAAATGTCACCTTTTCTAAAAGATTCCCCCATACACCCGTCAGTTCATGAATCCGCCCATTGTTGACGGAGGCAATTATCTTCTCTGTCTCCGGGCGCCGGCCGGCCGCCGCCGCTTGAAAACGGCGGTAAACATCGGCAGTGGCCACAGAAACAGGCGGCTTGACCAAAAGGATACGGACCGCGGGGAGCGGGGGCAGGCGGGTTACCCTCTCGCCCCTTCCCCCCACCAAGGCTGTCCCGCCGGTCAAACAGAAAGGCACATCACTGCCGACGTCCGCAGCGATCTCTACCAAAGCCGACAGGGAGAGGTCCAAACCCCACCAACGGTTTAAAACCACCAAGACCGCAGCCGCATCGGTGCTACCGCCGCCCAAGCCGGCCCCGGGCGGAATCCTCTTCCGCAAAAAAATCTCAACCCCACGGGCACTCCCGGTTGCTTCTTGCAAACGGCGAACCGCCCGCAGTACCGTGTTACTCTCATCTACCGCCAAGTCCGGGTCGGAAGCGGTCAAAGAAACCTCTGCCGCCGGCCGGAAAATCAGCTCATCAGCGAGGGTGACCGATTGCATTACTGATTCCAGTTCGTGATACCCGTCGCTCCGCCTGCCCAGGATATCCAGGGAAAGGTTTATTTTCGCCCGTGCCAAGGCTTTGATAACCGTCATCTGTACTTACCTTTATCTTCCTTTACTAAGCTAGGTTCCTGGAAAACCTCTCCTCTTACCCAGTTTTAACAAAAATTATGGTTTAGAAAAACCCGCCTGTGCGGCGGGTAAGAATTTAGGCCGTGCACCGCCCATCGACGGCTCTTTCCAGTCGTACCCCGGCAGTTGGCTCCAGCCAGGCTGCCCTGCGGCACCCGAAGTCTCCGGCTTACCGTTGCTTCCTTCCGGACCTGGCGGGGTTCACCGGTCTCCGTCGCACAGGACCCGGCCTTCAACGCCACTTACCGGCGCCGGTGCTACAAAAAACCGCCTCAAAGACGGGATTCGACCCTGCTATAGCGGGTTGCAGGTACAGGGCACCGCTACCTCCCCGTCTAGCACGGCCAATAGGTTACCGCATTTAGTATATCATCTTTTTTTGTAAATAACAAGAATCAGGTTTTTCCGGTTCTCGCCCGATTTATTCCTTTTACTCCTGTTTATTCCTGTTTATTTCCCCTAAAAAAAACCGGCGTCAAGCCGGATTTTTTTCTGGCGGAGAGACTGGGATTCGAACCCAGGAGACGCGGTAACGTCTACACGCTCTCCAGGCGTGCGCCTTCGACCTCTCGGCCATCTCTCCTTGAAATTATTGATAGATAAATACGCGGTAAAGACCAAAATGGCGGAGAGAGCGAGATTCGAACTCGCGAGGGGCGTGAACCCCTACCCGCTTTCGAGGCGGGCGCTTTCGACCACTCAGCCATCTCTCCGTGATCAGCAGGGCGGTCCCCCGCTACTACAAATTTTACACGGTGTTTTCTAAAAGGTCAAGGGTTTTTCCGCAATCGTAAAGAACCCGCCCGTTTGGCCTGGAAAAAACCCCTCAGCAAGGCCTGGGCTTCTTCTGCCAGCACGCCCCCGGTAACCGCCAGGCGGTGGTTGAGGCGTTCATCCTGGACCAGGTTGAATAAGGAAACAGCCGCCCCCGCCTTGGGGTCAAAGGCCCCAAAAACCAGCCGGTCCAGGCGGGCGTTGACCAGCGCCCCGGCGCACATGGGACATGGTTCCAAAGTCACATAAAGGGTCATCCCGTCCAGCCGCCAGCTGCCCCGTTTCTCCGCTGCCGCCCTCAACGCCAGGACCTCCGCGTGGGCTGTCGGGTCCCCCAGGGTCTCCCGGAGATTGTGGGCACGGGCATAAATCTCCCCTTCATAAACAACCACCGCTCCCACCGGCACTTCGGCCAGGGCTAAGGCTTTTTTCGCCTCTTCTACGGCAACGGCCATAAATTTCTCATCCGCCAGCTCCCGCACCATCCTTCACTCCAAATCAGATCCTCTTCCCTATTCTTCTTTTTCTCCGCCCTCTTCTCCTTCTTCCCCGCCCTGCCGCCGTTCAATCTCTGCCAAGAGATAATCCCGGGCCGCGTAATAGGCGGGCTTCCGGTCAAACCGGGAATCTAAGAGGAGAGGCGCTCCATGCTCAGGAAAACTACTGTTAATCCAAGAGTGCCCGTCGTCGACGCCCCAAAGCAACACGGCATCGCAGGCCGGATGTTCCAGGGCGACCTTAATAACCCGCTTGTACTCTTCGGCCTGCTGTGCCAGTTTCTCCGCAGTAACTGGCTTTTTGATTCTGATATCCACCTCGGTGAATTGCACCTTCAGCCCCAGTTCATCATGAAAACGGTCGAGACTCGCTTTCAACTCTTCTTCAGACGGGACATTCCCGGAGACAAAGTGTCCCTGAAACCCGATACCGTTGATCTTCACGCCTTTAGCCAGCAAATCTTCGACCAAAGCAAAGACCGCATCTTGTTTCCTGTTCTTCCTCTCGATCCCGTAGTCATTGTAAAAGAGCAATGCCTTCGGGTCCGCCTCAGCCGCCGCCCGGAAGGCGAACTCGACCCAGTCTTCGCCGATAAACCGTTCCCAGACCGAATTACTACGGCGGGGGTTCTCGCCCGGCTGTCCCGTAAGGCCGTCCCGGATCACCTCGTTTACCACATCCCATTCCCTGATCTTGCCTTGCCACCGTTTGACAACTTTATCAATATGTTCTTCCAAAAGGGAAATGGCCTCGTCCCGCGTAAAATCCCCATCTTCAACCCAGGCGGGAACACTCTGGTGCCAAGCCAGGGTGTGGCCGCGGACCATCATCTTATTATCCTCCGCAAACTTAATCAACTCATCGCCCGGCCCATAATTAAACATCTTCCGGTCCGGGCGGATGGTCCCCCATTTCATGGTATACTCCGCCACCACGGCATTGAACTCCCGTTTCAGCGTTTTCATGTACTGCGAGTTATTCGGAAAGGTCGCGGAACCGTAACCAACCGCCGTCCCAATATAAAAATC
>DUNX01000019.1 GCA_012839115.1 Bacillota bacterium | reverse complement strand
TCTTCAGCACCTAAACGCACAATCCCAGTATCAAGCTTATAAAGGAGCGTATTCATCGCTTCATATAGAGGACTATTTTCATCAATAAAATACTCAAATGGACCGAATCGCGCATCAGGAGCGACAAGGATCAAGTTGTCATCAAACCAATCGTATACCGGCTTAAAATAATCTACCTTTTGCGAGACCGCATTTGTTAGATAGAGTTGATTTTCCCTCGTCCCTTTATAAGCAAATTTAAGGAAGTCTTGGTCCTTAAGACTTGGATGCAAATCAAAACCGTTGGGGGCGTTGGGGCCCCGGTGATAAAGGAATTTTTCACTGGCACTTGTTATCCGGACCAATTTTTCTTCAATCACCTTTTGCCTGGTCACAGAGAAACTAAATTCATAAACTACTTCATTAATTAGAAGTTCAAACTTAAATTTGGTCGGTTGTTCCGGGTTTTCGCCAAGAAGGAACGGCTCAACAGGAATTAAACTTCCTGGACGAGTGCCATTAACAATAAAATTTTTCGCGAAATTCAAAGCCTTAAAGAAATTTGTTTTCCCCGAAGCATTTCCCCCATAAATTACAGCGACAGGAAGGATTTTCATTTTGTACTTAGGAATCTCAGGTAAACGTTCCACATGCTGCCTTTCGCGTGTGGCGACCGTGGAAAAGGAAGCCGGTTCTTTAAAAGACATCCAGTTTTCTATGGAAAAGTTGATAATCATCTTATTTTCTTCTCCTTTTAGGAGAAAATATCTCCCTTTTATATATAGTATACTATTTCTCTAAAAAAATAAACCCTTTTTAAGAGAAAAATTCTCTTTAAAATAGAATACTCAAATTCCAAGTTGAATTGAGCTGAAAAATAAAGATACCGGCTGCCCCGGGGAAAATTCGTGGCGCTGTCCAAAAATTAAGAAAGACAAACTTTTCGATCTTTTCGAGTTGTCTCTACTTGATTTGCCGTTGCTGCAAAGGCTCATATGCTTTGGAACCTTTTTTCTTTTGGCAGGATTTTCAGTGAAAAGAGGAGAATCACAAAATTTTGCCGGGAGATTTGGAGTTGGTAGTAGAATCTTAAAGAGGTTAAAAGGGATTACCATTCCGGGTAAAGAAATAAACATGCAAAACCCCAAAGCAACGGAGGAAAAGGTTTTATGGAAATCAGTGTGAAACTGACCAAGCCTCTTCAGGAAGTAAAGTACCTGGCAACGGAGAATACCTGGCGCTACCGGCCGATTATGCGCTTTTTTTATTATCAATACGAACAATTAAAGTACTGGCTTTACAAGGAAGAGGTCTATGCGGAAATGAAAAAACACCCGGAGTTTGCCGCTTACACCATCGAAGAGTGCCAACAGGACCTAGACACATTGGTGCAGTGGAAGAACCTCATCCCAGTGCAGGATACGGCCAAAGCCAGAACAGTGGAGGAATTCAAGACCAAACAATTCCGGTACCAGCTCACCGAGTATGCGGTGGAGATCGAACGGATGACTATAGCCTTGGAAAACCTGTCGGTGGAAGGCGCCTCCCTGGAACCCGGCTATATCGAGCGGATCAGGGAAGCCGTTGGCCGGCTGCCGTCGATGGCGGACGCGGAGCCGAAAACGGCCGGGTCCTGGTGGCACAGGCTGAATGCTGATTTCAAGAGTTTAAACCAGAACTACCAGGATTACATCAGAAGCTTCCACAGCCTACGGGCGGAGGAATTGATGAAGAGCACGGCCTTTATTGCCTATAAGGATGCGGTCATTGAATACCTGCGGGATTTTATCAAGGGCCTCCAGACCCATTCCTATTGGATTGAAGAACAACTCCGCCGTTTTGATGAACAGATGGTCGAAAAGGTTTTATTAAACGTTTTTACTTACGAAAAATCTATCCCCCGCCTGGAAAGCGTCGGCGAACGGGAGATTATGGAGAACATCCGGGGCCGGTGGCAGAGCCTGCGGCAATGGTTTCTCGGGTCGGAGGAAAGAAGCAGTGAAGTGGTGAAGCTCTTTGCGATCACCAATGAACTGATCAGGAAGATTACCCGCTATGCCGCGCGGATTGTGGAGGATTTAAACAGCGCGGCCAACCGGAAAGAAGAATACAAGAAACTGGCTGAGCTTTTTTTGGCCTGCAATGGAATTGGCGAATGCAACAAGTTGTCGGCTTTGGCCTTTGGCGTTTTTAATTCCCGCCACATCAAGGGCGACCTGGAGCGGACCACCGAGAGTATATACAGCAGCGTTTATGCAGAACTCCCGCTGATGGTGGAGATCCGGCCGCGAACCCGCCGGTATAAAGAGAAGGCCGCGAAACGGCCGATTGTGGATAAAAGCGCACAAAAAGAGCGCCTCTACAGGGAATATATCGAAAGGATCAACCAGGAGCAAGCCATCATCCAAAGTTACATTAAGGATGAGCAGATCGACTTTGCGGCTTTGGCTGCCGGGCCGGAGCTCCCGGCCCATGCGCGGATCACCTTGTTACATTGGGTAAGCCGGGCCTGCGCCACAGCGAGCTGCCGGGGCAAGACGGAAAACGGACGGGTTTTCCGCCTGTTGGATCCGCCCAACGGGGCCAGGTGTATTCTGCGTTGCACCGACGGGGCGCTGGAGATGCCGGCCTACATTATCCGTTTTGAAGAGGTCCTGCCATGAGGGAATTCGAAGCTTTGCTAGAGAATTTTTGGATCATTAAGGAACAGGATAAAGACCTTTACCAACAGGTGAAGGACGCACTTCCCGTTTTAAAACCGGTGATCGAGAATAAGCTGGGTTATCGCTTAGTGGTTACCCCCTATCTGATCAAGATGGAGAAGGTTCCGGGGCGGGCCGAAGAATGGATGGGGATTCCCGGGTTCGACCAGCCATTGGAATACGCTCTTTTTTGCCTTTTGCTAATTTTTTTGGAGGACTATGGCGCGCAGGAGCAGTTTATCCTTTCGCAGGTGACCGAGTTTTTACAATCCACCTTTCCCGGTGCGGAGAAGGTGGACTGGACCTTGTACCGGCACCGTTTATCCCTGGTCAAAGTCTTAAACTTCGCGGTTGAGATGGGTCTCATTAAAGTGGATTACGGGGAGAACAACGCTTTTGCCTCCGAGCCGGAGACAGAGGTCTTGTATGAGTCGACCGGCCTTTCCCGTTATTTTGCCCGCAATTTCCCGCAAAACATTCTCTCTTGTCAAAGCTGGCGGGATTTGGAGCGGGAGGAAGGGTTTGACCTGGACCCGGACCGGGGCGCCCTCCGGCGGCACCGGGTGTACCGGCGGCTTTTGCTCTCGCCTGCCCTCATCCCGGAGGGTCCGGACGACCCGGATTTTCTCTATCTGAAAAATTTCCGGGCGATGTTCGAAAGGGATCTGCAGGAGCTCTTGGGGGGAGCCTTGCATATCCATAAATCCGCCGCCCTCTTGATCCTGGACGCGGAGAAGAATTTCAAGGATACCCTGCCGGACCAGAAGGTCATCTCCGGGATTGCGATCCAGGTCTGTACGGAACTGCGCAAGCTGGTGGAGGCCGGCGAGCTTACTCCCGGGATTGATGATACGGTGTTGATCGCCCGGGACCGCCTGGAGAAGGTGATTGACACCTGCCGGGAGTTGTACAGCGCGGGTTGGAGTAAAGAATTCCGGGAGCTACGCGCCGACCGGTTATATCAGGAACTCATCACCTACATGAGCAGTTTCTCCTTGCTGGAAACCGTCAACAAACAAGAGAACAGGATTTTGCCGCCTGCCGGGAAGATCAGCGGGGCTTATCCGGAAGACTTCGGAGGGAAGAAGGATGAAGAATAACCGGTGGATCATTAATCGGATCGGTCTCCTTAACTTCTGGTACTACGATGAAGAAGAATTCGACTTTTCCGGAGGCCGTCTTTTGCTGCGGGGGGCCAACGGTTCGGGAAAATCCGTGACCATGCAGAGTTTTATCCCGCTTTTGCTGGATGGTAATAAGAGTCCGGAACGGCTGGACCCTTTTGGATCCCGTGCCCGGAAACTCGAGAATTATCTTTTGGGCGAAGAAGACACAGGCGAGCAGGAACGCACCGGTTACCTTTATATGGAGTTTAAAAAAGCCCGGTCCGACCAGTATCTCACTTTGGGCATGGGATTGTACGCCAAACGTGGGCGCCCCCTGGATTTTTGGGGCTTTGCCCTCACTGACGGGCGGCGGGTGGGCCGGAATTTCCACCTGGTGAAGCAGACCGGGGAGAAGGTACCCTTGACCAAGCGGGAATTAAAAAATAGGATCGGCGAGGGCGGCGAGGTACATGAGCGGCAGAAGGATTATATGGCCATGGTCAACCGGCTCCTCTTCGGTTACGACCAGTTGGAGGAGTATGATGAATTAATAAAACTCCTGGTCCAGCTGCGCACGCCTAAACTCTCCAAGGAGTTCAAACCGACGGTTATTTATGATATCCTTAGCAACTCCCTGCAACCCCTCTCCGATGAGGACTTGCGTCCAATGTCGGAAGCGATTGAAAACATGGATAATATCAAAAGCCGGCTGGATCAGTTGAAAGAGAGTAAAAAAGCCGCCGACCGGTTGGGCCGGGAGTTTGACAAGTATAATACCTGCCTTTTATGGGAGAAGGCCGGCAAGTATTTGGAGAGCGCGGCAGAGGTGGCCAAAGGCGAGGCGGAAGAGAAAAGGCTGGAAGCGGCGGTGGAGGAGTATATGCAGCTCCAGCAGACGGCCGAAGCGAAGCTGGCCGCCTTAAAAAGCGAGCAAGAGGCCTTGGAAGTCAAACAGCGGGAGCTGATACAGCACGATGCCTTCCGGATTGCGGAGGAGTTGAATAAACACACTGCCGACCTTGAAGAATGGAAAAAGGAGAAGGTACAGAAAAGCGGCGCTTTGCAGCAAAAGGAGGAACGGGAGGTTAAGATCCGGGCCGATCTCACGAAGGCCGGGAACGACCTGGAATTGCTGGCGGCGGGGATGGCGGAAATCTGTACGGAACTGGCTGCCACAGCCGAAGAAGCCAGATTTGACGAACACTTTTTTATCTTGGGCGATTTTCCCCAAAACCCCGTGGTGGAAGTGGATTGGCAGCCGCTGAAAAAAGAGTTGCAGCGCTACAGGGAACTGATCCGCCGGATCCTGGCGAAATTACGGGAAGAAGAAGAACGGAACCGCGCCTATGACCAGGTCTACGGTGAATTGGAAGAAGCGAAAAAGGAACGGGAGACCGCCCGGCTCGCGTTGGAAAGAGCCGAGCAGTTACTTTTTGAGGTTAAAGAAGAGTTTATCGAAAAGGTTTATGCCTGGCGGCAAGCCAACCAACTGTTGCTTCCCGCGGAAGCAGAGATGGTCCGCATGCAAAGAATGGTCAATCATTATCCGGAGAGCAGCTATGACGACCTCATGGCCGTGGTCCGGGCCGTCCGGGATGAACTGGAAAAAGAGCGTTTAGGCGCCATCTCCAGTTTGTCCGCGGCCAAGGATGGCCTGGTTGAGCGGTTGCAGGCGAAAGAGACAGAGTTGGCGGATTGGCTGCACCGGAAGGAACCGGAGCCTGCCCGCAGTGAGGAGGTGCTCCGGAACCGCGCCCGGCTCAAGGAGGCGGGCATCCCCTTTATCCCCTTTTACCAAGCGGTCGATTTCCGCCCGGAGGTTCCGGAGGAACTACGGGGAAAGATCGAAGAAGCCCTGGCCACTATGGGTGTTTTGGACGCATTGCTTATCCCTGCGCAATGTCAGGAACAAATTGGTGCTTCAGAAAAAGGAGCCGCCGATCGCTACCTTTTCCCCAAATTCCAGCTAATGACGGTGGATCTGGCCAACTGGCTGCAACCGGCGGTCGGCGGTAACGCGCCCGTGACACCGGAAGAAGTGGATTTAATCCTCAGGAGTATCATGATTGAAGAAAGCCCGGACCTCCTTTACCTCACGGAAGAGGGACGGTTTGGCGCAGGCGGGGTGCTCAAAGGGAAGGTCTCCGCTGTTTACCAGAGTAAATATATTGGCGTGGAAGCCCGCCGTCGGTACCGGGAAAAAGTAATCGCCGGGCTCCGCGGGGAGATTGCGGATCTGCAAGCCGAGATTATGCAGATCGACCAAGAAATCGATGCTCAGGAAGAAAAAGGCCGGCAACTGGCTGCGGAATATACGGCCTTTCCGGGCAAGGAAGACTTGGAGACCGCCTTTGCCACCTGGCGTGATTCCCAACTCACCCTGGTGAACAAAGAGAAAGAGGTGGCAGAGAAAAACGCACGGGCAGAAACCTGTTATCAACGGCTCAAGCAGACCAGGGAGGAGCTCCGGGAACTGACCGTCAAGGTACAGCTCCCGGCTAACTTGGCGGCCTTTGCCGGGGCTGAAAAGAGCCTGGAGGATTATGCCGATACCCTGCGCGAACTGGAGACCAGCCATACGAAATACCTGGCGCAGCGGGGTTATTTGGCGTCACTAAAAGATCATCTGGCAGAAATCGAAGCCGACCTGGATGATCTCCGTTATGATTTGGGCCGGTTAGGCCGGTTGATCAACCGGGAGGAACAGGTGATCCGCAACCTCCAGGAAACACTGGACAAGACCGATTATCAGTCGATTAAGAAAGAGACTGAAATTTGCCTGGCCCGGCTGGCCGCCATCCCCCGCGAGCGGGAAGAGGCGGCTGCCCAGATTAGGAGCGGGCAGGAGAAGACCGCCGGCGCCCGGGAGAAACTGGCCGACCTTCGGCGGAAAATCTATTTTCTCCGCTCACTTGCGGAGATTCGCCGGGACGGTTTTACAAACGAATATAACCTGGGCTATGTCGCCATTGGCTCCGCCCGGGAGGACCCCTTGGCCCTAGCGAAAAGGGTCCGGGAAGAATACAAAAACTACAAGTATGATACCAAGACCCGGGAGGATTATCTCTCCGCGCTGCAGGAACGCTACTTCGAAGTGCGCCCCCAATTGACCGAGTACCGGTTAAACCTGGAGAATATTTTTAACCCGGCAGTGGGTAATGAAAGCGGCCTCGGGGCTTCTGCGGTCTGGAGCAGGCAGACCCGGGCGGGAGAACAGCTTGGAAGGTTGGAAAGCGGGGTTCCGGAAGCTGGCCGGGAAGAGGATGGTATGGACGGGACAGGCGGTCGGCCTGGTAATCATCTGCTGGATGGGGAATTGACGGCTGAAGAATGCGCTGCCCTGGTCCAAGCCCGGGCTGAGTGGAAACGTCTGGATATCCGCGGGCGTATCCAGGGGCGCGACGTTAACTTTCAAATCCTGGCCGGTTTCTTAACCGATTCCATTGCGGAAAACGAGAAGCTCCTCCGCGAAAGCGACCGGCAGTTGTTTGAAGATGTTTTGGCCAATACCATCAGCAAGAAGATTAGGGCAAAAATCTACCACAGCGAACAGTGGGTCGAGAAGATGAACCGCTTGATGGCGGCGATGAATACCTCCAGCGGTCTCACCTTCAGCCTGGCCTGGAAGAGCCGGGCCGCGGAGACCGAAGAACAGATGGACACCGCCGAACTGGTCGGGCTCTTGAAATCCGATGCCAATCTGCTCCGGCCTGAGGATTTTCAACGCCTGGCGGAGCATTTCCGTTCCAAGATCAATCAAGCCCGTAAGGGCTTGGAAGAGGCCGGCGTGACCAAGACCTTTCATGCACTGGTCAAAGAAGTTCTGGATTACCGGCAGTGGTTTGAGTTCCAGCTCTTCTACACCAAAACCGGTGAGCGGAAACGGGAACTAACCAACAACGCTTTTGACCGGTTCAGCGGCGGTGAGAAAGCCATGGCCATGTATGTTCCGCTCTTTTCCGCGGTTTACGCCCGTTACGAAGCGGCCCGGCCGGATGCGCCCCGTCTGATCTCCCTGGATGAGGCCTTTGCCGGGGTGGACGAGAATAACATCCGCGACATGTTCCGTCTCCTGGAAGAGCTGGAACTGAATTTTGTAATGAACTCCCAGAACCTGTGGGGGGACTACGATACCGTCCCGGCGCTCTCCATTTGCGAGTTGGTCCGGCCAAATAACGCCAATTATGTCTCGGTGATCCGTTACCGCTGGAACGGGCAGATCCGGGAGTTGGTTACCAAAGAGACAACAACACCGGAAGGGGAGGCCACGGTAAAGGCGGCTGTGTCGTGAAGAAAGGTAATGGCGAGGGGAAACTGAGAGGATGGAGCAGCATCAGCCAGGCAAAGCACTGGAAACAACGGTAGCCGGCGGGCGGGAAAAGGTCGGCGGGGGAGTCAATGAATCACCTGCCTTCCGGGAAGCGGTGGCGTATTTTCGTGACCATCCCGGGTTTCATCGCCTTTTCTGCGCATTGAAGGAGAAATTCCGGTCCCTTGGCACGCTAGGCGGGCGGGTTTGCCTACCGGCGCTAACCCCTGAAGAAAGCGCGGCCTTAGCCGGTTTTTTACGGAAAGATTTTCCTGAAAATAAAGAGGCAACGCTTAAAGTGGTCGATTTGGCTGCTGCACTGGAAAAGACGAAATTTCACCATTTTAATCTTGAGGAGATCCTTCATGGTTACTGGGGTGAAGAACTGCTCTCGAAGAAAGAAGAACGCCTCCGCTATCATCAGCAGCGGAAAGATTTTTTTACCTCAATAATTCAGGAATTGCCCTCCGTTGCCGCTTGTTGGCTACAGGATGCTTTGGGGCAGAAAGAAAATGCTTACAAAATCCTGGTAAGCAGGTATGACCACCAGGACAGGGAGGCCTTGAGCCGGGATTTAACCGTGGTCGGCCGGGCCTTGGCGGAACTGCCCGGCCCGACCGGGACCCGAACTCAGTTGGCTCTTTTTGCGTCTAAACTTACTGCCGACCCCCACTATTTTGATAGAAACAAACCGGCGCGGCAGTTGCTCCTCTATGCCTTAAGCCATTATTTCCAGGTAGAAAAACCCAACAGCGCTTTTACCGAGGCTGAGTTGTTATACAAAGCAGGGCTCTTTAATCCCGAGATTACCAACTACACCATCTGTTTAGGCCTGCTGGGGCGGCAAAAGGGTAAGAAACCTCACCCCGGGTGGGCGGGGTTCTACCGTGAAGGGGAGACTCTCCAGCTTTCCTTGGAGAACTTAAGCCGGATTGAGCAGGTTGTCAGTCCCACCAGTGTGGTTTATGTTCTGGAAAACCCGGCGGTTTTTTCCGCCCTTGCCGACCGTTGGCGGCGGCGGGAGAAAGGGAACGAAGCGAATACTCATAAACCAGGGAAGAAGTCTACCAGTTACGGGCGGGCGATCCCGGTCCTCTCCCTGGTCTGTGCCAACGGGCAGATCAATTTGGCGACGATGGTCCTCTTGGAGATGGTGGTAAAGACCGGTGCCGTTCTTCACTATTCCGGAGACTTCGACCCCGAAGGACTGTTAATCGCCGACCGTTTAAAAGCCCGTTTCGGCGAGGCGCTTCATTTATGGCGCTATTCGGCGGAGGATTATGCCAAGACTATCTCCGGTCGCAAGTTATCGGCGGGACGCTTAAGACAACTGGAGAGGCTGCAGGATGAAACCCTAAGAAAAGTGGGAGAAGAGATCCTGAAAAGAGGATATGCCGGTTACCAAGAATCATTAATTGATGATTTGTGGCGGGATATCTCTTTGCCGCTCAGATGAATATTTCGCAATTCTACTAATACAATCCTTACATATTCTTTTACCAAGCTGTTCTCATTTCCATATACAAGCTTTTCTTTCTTAAGGATTTGAGCAACAAAAGCAGCTCGGAAGCAATCAATTACTCCACTACCTTGGTTTCTTTACGCTCAAATCTCTCCCACAGTTGTTCTGATTAATATTTCACATATTTCACCTTGGGCATCAGCGGGTTTTTTCTTTCCATTCCCGCCAGTATTCCCGGAGGAACTCTTCAGTGACCAGAGAGGAGTGTTCCGTGAGGAGGCGCTGGTACTCTTGGGCAAACAGGTCATAATCAGCAGGGACCAAGCTCCGGCGCAGGCGGTAGCTCCATTCCACCCCGGTGGTCAACGCGGTCCAGGAGAGGTTGGCCGAGCTGATGAAGACTTCACTGTCCCCGGGCATGGTGAAGAAGTAGGCTTTCGGGTGAAAGGAACGCCCGGTTTCAGCGTAAACCCGGAGCTTGAGAGAGGGACCGACTTTTTCCGTCAGGTACTCCAGGGCGTAAGGTTCGGTATTACAGAGATAGGTTCCGGTGAGGATGGTGACCGGCGTCCCCCGGTCCGCAGCTTCCCGTAACGGCTTGGCCAGGAGCCGGGCGCCGGATTCGGTGATGAAGGCGACCAGGAAACGGATCTCCACGGCCTCCGCGATTGCCGCGCGGAGGTATTTATAGAGGGAGTCCCCGGGACCCCTGACGGCGTTGTTCACCCGGTAGGGTTCGGGTTCGCACCGGCCTATCGGCCTATTTCTGCCACTCCTTTCCATCATGCTTTTTCATTTCTATAGTTTTCCATTTTCTCCTCCTTCAGGGCTTGCATCAACCTGAGAAAAGAATATAAACTCTTTCAGCTTCAAGCATCGCCTAAACCCCGGAGTGAATCACGAAGTGTTGAGGGAAGGGTGGGCATATGGTATAATATATTCTATCAAATGGAAAAAGGTGAAAAAATGAGAAGACTGCTATTTTCCTTGTTGATTGTCTTTATTCTCTCAACATATGTATCTGCACAAATTGAGTATGTTGGGTTTACTTTGCCGGAAGACGAAAGCAGTGAGAACCTTTATAACCTGGAGCCCTATTATTTCCTGCATTATTTTTACATTGATGTCCTGTATTTCTTTGGGTTGCTGGATCAATTGGATCTGCACACAAAGGCGGAGATATTTGCGAAGATCTTCAATAATATAGGCGAGGGTTATCCCGCTGGAATAACTGTCAAATTTGCTGACCAGGATGAGCCTTTGCACGTATCATACAGGGTATTTGCAAATGAAAGCAGTGCATTGGTGTTTATGACTACTAATTTTGATTTTAAGAACGAAGAGTTCCTTGAGAGATACACCTTGGATTGTTATGTGCGTATTTATAACGTATTCGGGGATAAATTAGTCAATGAGTATTACTTATTCTCTGAAGAAAAAGAAGAGTTATATAAGGCAAACCTCAATAATTTGGCGGATTTATATATTTTTGACGAGCGGGTAGAGAATGACCATTTGGTTGAAGGTCTCTTGCTTAAATATATCAATTCTGATCCTTCCTTGGTTTCCAAATTTGTCGGTCACCTGACTTTTGCCCAATATTACATGCTCATAAACGACCCGGAGAAAGCCCGGGAAAGGTTGGCCGAAGCGGAAGTACTTTTTGCCAATCTAGAGGAAAAGGATAAGGAGGAATGGGGTTTACCGCTTGTTATTTCAAAGGAAGAGGCGCAAATTATTGCGCAGGTAAAAGGCGCCCTGCCACAAGGGGAAAATGAAAGTAATGAATAATAGTGTTTTCTGAGGCCGTAATCTGCCTGGAGAGCGGCTGCCCTTCTTGGACAGCCGCTCTTTTGCGTGCAGGTTAAGTTTGCTTTTCAGTTTATAGGTTCTCTTTATGGGTTATAGATTGCCTTTATGGGTTATAGTTCCTTATATGAGCCATAGGTTCTTTATCCGAGGATCATCTTTAAGTCCTCTTCCGGCCGGGTGATTTGTCTGAGTGCAAACTTTTCCACCAGCAGATCCCAGAGGTTTTGGGAGATGAACGCCGGCAGGGTTGGGCCAAGAAAGATATTTTTGATGCCCAGCGAAAGCAGGGTCAGTAAGATGGCGACGGCCTTCTGTTCATACCAGGATAAGACCAGTGTGAGGGGGAGATCATTTACGGCGCAACCAAAGGCGTCGGCTAAAGCCGTGGCGACACGGATCGCTGAATAGGCGTCGTTACACTGGCCCATATCCATCAACCGGGGCAGGCCGTTGATTTCCCCCAGATCAAGGTCGTTAAAGCGGTATTTGCCGCAGGCCAGGGTGAGAATAACGGTATCTGCCGGGGCTTTCTGGACAAATTCCGTGTAGTAATTCCTGCCGGTCCGGGCGCCGTCACAGCCTCCCACCAAGAAGAAGTGTTTTATTGCGCCGGATTTCACCGCCGCCACCACCTGGTCGGCTACTCCCAGGACGGCATGGTGGCCAAAGCCGGTGGTCAGTACCGTGCCGCCATTGATCCCGGTCAACCGGCGCTCCTCAGCCCAGCCTCCCAGTTCCAAGGCTTTGTTAATCACCGGGGAAAAATCCTTCCCCCCGTTTTTCCCAGGGATATGGACCAAGCCGGGGTAACCAACAACCGCCGTGGTGAAGACCCGGCCGGCATAGGAGGGTTTGGGCGGCATTAGACAGTTGGTGGTGAAGAGAACGGCGCCCGGTACGCCGTCCAGCTCCTTTTGCTGGTTCTGCCAGGCCGTACCGAAGTTCCCCTTTAGGTGGGGATATTTTTTCAACTCCGGGTAGGCGTGGGCCGGTAGCATCTCCCCGTGGGTGTAGACATTGACTCCCTTGCCCTCGGTCTGGATGAGAAGCTGCTGCAAATCATGGAGGTCATGGCCGGAGACGATGATAAAAGGCCCTTTTTCAATAATTGTACTCACCTTGACTGGTACCGGTTGGCCAAAGGCGGAAGTATTGGCCGCATCAAGCAGGGCCATGCATTTGAGGTTTATTTCCCCGCATTCCATCAGGAGATCCAGCCACTCCGGAACCGGACGGGCGGATCCGCCGATTGCCCGCAGCCCCTTGTAGAAAAAGGCGGTGACTTCCGGATCTTCTTTGCCCAGGACATAGGCGTGCCAGGCATAGGCCGCCATTCCCCGGATCCCCAGCAACAAAGTGGAGCGGAAAGAGACCTGATCCGGGTCGCCGCTCCACAACTCTTCCGGAGCCAGGTCTTCTGCCTCCCCGAGTTTCTCTTTTTCTTCCCGGACGAGCGCGGTCAATTCCCGGATCCGGGCCTCGTCAAAATTGACATTGGTGATTGTGGCGAATAAGCCCTGCATCAATAGTTCATCGGCCTTTTGCGAAGCCTCTTTGCGTACGTGCCCGCGGCCTTCCATCGCCCGGGCCAATCCCACCAGGGCGCCGGTCAGTTCATCCTGGGCATTGGCAACATCCGGTGTTTTGCCGCAAACACCAGCCTTGACACAACCTTTACCGCCGGCGGTTTGTTCACACTGAAAACAGAACATATTGTTCATGCTCTTGACCTCCTTACTTTTTCAGCATCGCCACGGAAATCCGGCACATCGTGTATTCTTATGATCCGTATGGCGATTTTATTTGTATTGTATTCGAATAATGATGAAAAAGCGGTAACTGAGGTTACCAAACAGAGGGCGGTCAAAATTTTTCTTGAATGGGGGAGACCGCTACCGGGTGGCCTTGCTTTTCCCCTTGTATTACGCATCACGATATGATGATCTTTTTTGCCGTTGGCCCGGGGCCTGCTGGCAGGTAAAATCCGAACGTATTTTTAAAGGAAAAAGTGGAAATAAGATGAAGTATAACAAAAAGCAATCGCCGGTTTTACCGGAACCGCCGCCGGCGGGCGAAGAACACTTTTACGTTGCGAAGAAGAGTCGCGCCACGTATATTGGAAAGGGGTAATCAGCAAATGATCTTTGCGAGTTTGGTGGAGTTGGAAAATCCGGTTTTGCGGCTTAAAAAAGCAGGGGATATTCTCTACGCAATAGCAGGCAAGGAATTCATAAAAATAAACAGCAGTACAGGCCGGATCATACAAAGGGAAGCAATTTTCCCAAAGGACAGCAAAACCAGAAAATTTGTTATTGATAAAGATACCATTTATTGCCGGGATTTTTGTCAGCTGTATGAGATTGATATTGAAACATTAAAGATCAATAATACGTGGGAATTGGGGACTGATTTGACCTCTGATATCTGCGCCCTTGGCTATGATGAAGCCAATGTCTATGCTTCTATTCGCAATGGAGGTTTTGCGGTTATTCATAAAGCCACGGGTGAAGTGAAGGTTTATTCAATATCCGGGAGCAGCATATGGGAGATGATCATTGGCGATTATATTTATGCCGGAAATGTCGAAGGGGACCTTCTTGTTATCGCCAAACCCGGTATTAAGGTTGTGAAGAAAAAGGCCGTTCATAAGAAAAACTTAAAAAGCTTATTGTTGGAGGAAGATGTAATCTACACGGCTTCTCAAGATCTCTCCATGGCAAAGGTTGACAAGAATACCCTCGAAACAATCGCTAGCCATAAACGTTGTCACAAAAAGATGTTTTATTACGCAGGAATCTGGCAGGATTTTTTACTCACCGTGAGTCCGCCCTGCGGGGAGATGAAAATCTGGAATAAGTCCGACTTATCGTTGTACAAGACTATTTGGCGGGGTACATGGGGCTCGTTCATCGACGGGGATGTATTATACGAGATAGATGGGAATACCATTTTTCGCTCGGATCTGAATGAGTTGATTAGCCACGGCTAGGTACGCCACGCCGCTTTTACAAAAGTCCGCATGTAATGAAAAATGGCCATTCATGGAAATAAAAGAGGCTTTTGCAATAAGCGACAAAGGGGTAAACATGGAAAAATGAAAAAAGCGGTAATCCGTCATGAGCCGGTCTTGCGTTATCTGTACCTATTCGGAATATTATCGGTCATAGTATTTTTGGAGATATTTGAAGGCGTGCATGTTGAGGCTTTCTTTGTTATGCTGCTTATAGAATCGCTCTTTATTGCCATTCACATAGTTTTACGCAGTGAAATACTGGCGGAGATAGATCATGAGGGGATAAACATAACAGGTAAGAGGTTTATTCCGTGGCGGGAAATAGAAAAATGGAGTTATGAGCCTTCATCCAGACTGCAACGGAACAGTTTAAAAATTATCCTCGCCAATGGAGAAGAGTATGAAATAAAAGGGTTCAGCTACTTGAAGGTTACAAGAGTCATGAAGAAATATGCTCCTGAAAAACAGAGCGGGTTCTCTTTGGCTTGGGATTTGCTGGTCAGAGGGGTCTTCATCCTGTTTATTGTTTGGTTATTCTTTCAGATAATTAGAAATAATCCATGATTAGTTGTACAATATAATAAATGGTTAGTTTTATTGCAAAAGTAGGGTTTTAGTGGGCAAAGCCGGACTGAGTCAAGTATTATCGGGTAATTTTTTTGATGTTGTTGGTTTTGACACCTCAATAATTATGGAGCAAGGCCTCATTTTCCTTTTGCTTATTTGTTAATTACTCTCTAGCCCCCGATAACTATTGTCTCATACTCGCTGCGATTTGATCAGGTCCGTTACATAAAGATTTTCCGTACTTAGACTGGTCCAGGAATAACCGTTAACTTTTTCAATAGTGCTGCCGTTGAGCCAGGCAAGTGTGTTATTACCGGCATCCTCAATCCTCCATTTACTGCCTTGCATTTTAACAAAGGCACTGGTGGAACTGGCGACAAATCAAAACGGATTTAAAGGAAAAGCAGTCACTGTATAGAGGAAAAATATGTTGATGCGTTGGAGGAATAAGATGAAGATACTGAAGATATTGGGGAAGATAGTATTGATTAGTGGTGGAATCATAATAGTACTTCTCGTACTTTCCGCATTACATCATAAGCATAAAATAAGAAATGAAGCCAAAAAATATCCTCCACCCGGAGAATTAGTTGAAGTTAATAAGAATAAAATACATATATATTGTGAGGGTCAAGGGGATATTACACTTGTTTTTATGTCCGGGTTTGGCACAAGTAGCCCAACTATAGATTTTAAACCTTTATGGAGGAAGATGACGGATGGCTATAGAATTGCGGTGGTAGAAAAAGCAGGCTATGGTTGGAGTGAAACATCATCAGGTCCAAGGGATATAGATACAATGCTCGAAGAAACAAGAAAAGCATTAGAGCTTTCAGGGGAAGATGGGCCATATGTGCTTGTACCTCATTCAATGTCAGGTTTGGAAGCGATTTATTGGGCACAAATTTATCCACATGAGGTAAAAGCAATTATCGGACTTGATCCAGCGATTCCAGATGTTTATGAAGATTCCGCTTTCAAATTGCCCGAAAAAAATGAGTTATATTTTATGTTTTTACTATCAAGAATAGGTTTATCCAGGTTTATGGGTAAGGCAGAATTAGAAAAAATTCTCCCTTTACTCAAATCTGAAGAATTGTCAAAGGAAGATAAAGAAAAGCTTAAAACAGTCTTTTACAAAAGTTCGTTAACAAAAAGCATGTTGAATGAAGTCAATTACATTCGGGAAAATGCCGGAAAGGTAATGGCAAACGGTATTCCGAATAAAATTCCCATGTATTTTTTTATAGCTGAGGATAGTGTCAATATTATACCAAATTGGAAGGGAAAATTGTCCGAGTATGTTTTAGAGGTTGATTTTGGGAAATTTAAAATACTCGACTGCGGCCATTATATACATCATGAAAAATCAGATATCATAGCTAATGAGGTTAAAGATTTTCTAAAGGAAATTCGGTGATGATCGTTATGTGGTTGCATCTGGGATCCGGCAGGATTTATGGTTACAAGATGCCTGAAACGATTTTAATTATTTCGTTATTTCTAAATAGAAATAAACCATAATGAAGAAATAAACGGTTGATTTCGCGGTGAAAGCAAAACTTTAAATGGAGGAAGGGAAATAGAGAAGGTATTCGTAACACCCTATACATTAGTAACCGATGAAAACGGGGTTATTTATGTTAAAGCAAGGACGCGCAGAATTATGGCTATCGCCTTGTTTGGGCTGATCCTCGGGTTATTGGCATATCTGTTCTCCCGCATGCCCTTTACCGTAGATAGAGAAATGGAGCAGTTTTGTTTTTGGGCGGCAATCATTATCCTGTCTTTGGCAGGATTAATCTTCATAACCGGACTCCTCCAGAGTTTAAATTCCACAACCGTCTTTGACCTTAACTCCGGGAAAATGCGAAGAGGCGCCAAGGTATATGATTTTTCGCAAATACAACAGATTGCTCTGGAGAGGAGGCCTTTTGCCGACAGGGAACTATTTGTCTTAACAGCAGTTGTCAACGGTGAATCCATAAAACTTGTCTCAGAGACAGCCAAAGAATCCTTGGAAAAGGTGGCTGCTTTCTTAAATCAGCGCCTTGCAAACTCTGCGGCGGCTACGGCCATAGATGTTCATCTGCCGGCGCCGTCATGGGTGGAACGGCATTTCATCGGAATCTTCCTTATTATTTTGGGCGCTATCTGGTCAGGTACCGGTTACTTTTTCCTCCAGGATCTCATCTTCATCGCGTCGGTGAATGGCCACGGCCCTTTAGTTTGGCCGCTGGGTATTTGGATCGCCGGGCTAGGTCTGGGCGATCTGGCCGGGATTCCCGTAGGCCGCTTATTCATAAGAGATTCCGGGCGTTCGAAAACCGGTATTTTCATTTTGCTTTTATATTTCGCCACCTATTTATTGCTCTGCTGGCGTTGATTGGCCAGGCAAGGCTAGATCCATTAAGGCTGCACGAAAATTGAAAGAGGGAAGCAATTAATGGGTAAATTCATTGATTTAAGTCAAGATATAGTTGACAATATGGTTGTTCATCCTTATGACGATCAAGTCAAATTGTATCAGGACAAATTTTTGGAGAGAGACGGGTATAATAATTTCCGGTTGGAAACTGGCATGCATGCAGGGACTCATATCGATACTCCCATGCATATGCTCAATGAAAAAACATTCATCAGCGGGGTACCTCTCGACAGATTTGCCGGAAAAGGGTGTTTGCTCGATGTCAGGGGTGAGAAAATAATCAGCTTCAAACAAAAGTATACAAATCTCGTTAATGAAGATGATATCGTAATCCTGTTCACGGATTACCGGGATGGATACGGAACAAAAGAGTATTTTCTAAACCACCCGGTAGTTAGCGAGGATTTGGCTGATTTTCTTGTTGCGAAAAGAATAAAAATGCTGGGGATGGATTTGCCTTCACCGGACCGGTATCCATTTGGGATCCATAGAAAATTATTGGGGAATAATATCTTGCTCATCGAAAACCTGACCAATTTGTCGGAGTTGGCAAATGTTAAGAGTTTTACGATATTTGCCTTTCCTTTGAAGGTCAGAGCTGACGCTTCCATAGCTAGAGTTGTAGCATGTATAGATATGACATAGGGTTTACGCCCGTATCATAATTATGCGCCTACGTTTCGTGGGTACATGCACGCCTTTGGGAAGAAGGTTTGAACTGCAGGAAGAGGGTTTGTACTGTGATTAAAACAAACATTAAAGGCATTGATCTGGTTTTTGAGACAAGTAAGAGCCTGTTTTCTCCAAGAGCGGTTGACTTAGGCACCTTATCCATGCTGTCTCTTGTGGAGTTCGGAGAAAACGAGAAGGTTTTGGATCTAGGCTGCGGCTATGGGGTTGTCGGGATCTTAGCCGCTAAAATCGTCGGGGAAGAAAACGTGGTCATGCTCGATATTGATGGAGAAGCGGTAAAACTGGCGCAGAAGAATGCATTATTGAATGGTGTTCCGGGGGTAAAGGTCATCAAGAGCGACGGCTTTGCCAACCTGGACGATAAGGATTTTACATTAATATTATCAAACCCGCCGTATCACACGGATTTCTCGGTGGCAAAAAATTTCATTGAAAAGGGTTTTAACCGATTATGCACCGGCGGGAGAATGTATTTGGTAACAAAGCGGAAGAAATGGTACAAGAATAAGTTTATTGCCATATTCGGCGGGGTGCAGATCTGGGAGATCAACGGCTATTTTGTCTTCATGTCGATAAAAATATCAAGTACGTATGCAAAGGTGGAAAAGGATAAAAGGAGAAAATAAAGGGGGAATTTTGGATTCCTCCGTTTCTATAATGATCTTGACCTCCGGCAGTTCCAACGGTATAACTTGTGGATGGCAAAAGAAGGAAAGGCACAAGAACCGGAGAATAGTATAGAAGTTTGTTTCTTTCAAGAGATAGGTGTCAGGTTTAACAGCCGGATTGGAGGTTCTATGGACGCAGAAGACAGATTTCTTAAACACTGGTTTAGCGGGGTAAATTGCTTTATAGATCATGGATCCGACGAAGAAGTAAACCATCTGCTATCAAGATGTGCCAAGGGTTGTTCTGATTCTTTTTCGCTAAGGCTGTACCAGAGAGCCTTTAGTGACAGAAACAACATAAAAGATTCATTGGATTATTTGGCAGAGCACTTTGAGGATTTTAGCTACAATATTCTCCCAGACCGGATTCAGATCATCTATAATAAGTGTGGTTGTGATTTATATAGAAAAGGATTGATTGTGTCAAAAAAACTATGCATCTGTTCAGAAAAGAGTCTGTTGTATAATTGGGAGAGTGTTTTCGGTCAGAATAAAGCTACAGTTATTCGCAAGAATTCTATACTGAATGGAGATGAAAGCTGTGTTTTTGAGGTAAGAATGGATGAACTTGGACACCCAAATTAGCAAAATAGATTTACGTGAATAACTGGGATATTGGGAAAAACAAAGAAAGGATGTAAATATAGAAATGAATTTCACGGAAGGGGTATTCTGAATACTATTGAGTTTTTTATGAAAGGACAATAAATTGGGCTATGGGATCTATTGAGAGGAGGCTCGCAAGAAATGAAGGACATCAAAAGCAGTGTTGGCGTTAGGATCGTTATTATTGGGGTTTTGATTTTGGCCTTGCTGATCCCCTCCGCTTTTATCAGAGCGCTTGTTGGTGAACGGGCGAGTAGAAGGAGAGAGGCGATCGAGGAGATTACCTCCAAGTGGTCGACAGAGCAAACCATTGGCGGCCCGGTTATTACTGTTCCGTATACTGTAACGTGGAAGGATGAAAAAGGAGTAACCAGATCGACCACCAAGTATATTCAGGTTTTACCCGAAACATTAAATATTGAAGGAGAGCTCCACCCGGAAATCAGGTACCGGGGAATTTATCAGGCTGTGGTCTATAATGGGCGTCTGGATTTTTCAGGAAAGTTTGCTTTTGAAGGAATTCGAAAACTGAATATAGATTTGAAAGATGTCTTATGGGATGAGGCTTTTATCTCCGTAAACATCTCTGATATGCGTGGTATTAAGGAATATGTGGAACTGAAATGGGGGGAGCAGGCGATTCTTTTTGAGCCGGGGATCAAGAGGGGAAACAACCTCTTTGATTCCGGGGCCAGTGTTGGTATCCCCCTTGCTTCCGGTAACCTTTCCGATAGGGTGGACTATGCTTTCCAGCTTAATTTTAAGGGTAGTGAAGCCCTTAGCTTCTTGCCGTTGGGGAAAGCAACGAAGATAAGTCTCGAGTCGTCATGGAGCAACCCCAGTTTTGACGGGGCGTTTTTGCCTGTGCAACACCAAATTGATAATAATGGTTTTTCTGCCGATTGGCAAGTTCTTGATTTGAACAGGAATTATCCGCAGGTCTGGGTAGAAAATGTCTCGGAAAGAACGGTTTTTTCTTCGTCATTTGGGGTAAACCTTTTCACCCCGGTTGATATCTACACCCAGACAACACGGGCGGCCAAGTATATGATTATGTTTATTGGCCTTACCTTTCTCGTCTTTTTCCTTGTTGAGATTTTCAGCAGTAAAAAAATCCATCCCATCCAGTATCTTATGATCGGGTTTTCCTTGTGCATTTTTTATCTTCTCTTACTCTCCCTTTCGGAACATATCAGTTTCGGATGGGCGTATTTACTTGCCAGTCTTAGTGTGGTCATATTAATCAGCGCTTATGTCCGGAGCGCACTGGAGAAAAAGGTGATACCAGTGATCACTGCGGGGATGTTAACAGTCCTCTATGGTTTCCTCTATATCTTACTGCAAAACCAGGATTATGCGCTGTTGATCGGAAGCGTGGGACTCTTCTTAATTATGGCGACGGTCATGTACTTGACACGAAATGTGAATTGGTACCGGATTGACCTGAGCAATACTCTCGAATGAAAAAATAGCCTGGCCCTTTCCCAATACAGCCCGTGCCTTGAAAAGTTCAAACCTGCGCATTTGCGGGTAACTTTAAATTTTTAAATAAGGGATTTTTAAAGCAGGAAAATGAAAGGGAGCGTACAATATTATCAACATATCATCGGAGGGGAGGGTTTTGGGTGGCTAAGGAGAAAGCTGCCAAAAAGGAAACGAAAAAGCCGAAGAAAACGGCGAAGAAGTAGCCCTGCCGGTCCGGTTTATGTTTTGATTTTGGTATAGGTCTTGGGAATAAGAAAAGTACCGGTTTCGGTACTTTTTTTCACATAAAGGTGTGCATACGGGATAGGGAGAAAAGGAGGAAAGAGGGTGCGCCGGATTATTCATCTGGATATGGATGCTTTTTACGCGGCGGTGGAGCAAAGGGACAACCCAACCTACCGCGGGAAGCCGGTGATTGTCGGCGGTAGTCCGGCCGCCCGCGGCGTGGTTTCTACCTGTTCGTACGAGGCAAGAAAATACGGGGTTCGTTCTGCCATGCCGCTGCGGGAGGCCGGCCGGCGCTGCCCCCATGGGATTTTTCTCCCTGTACGGATGAGAAGGTACCAGGAGGTCTCGGCGGAACTCATGGCGATCCTCCATGATTATACCCCTCTTGTCGAACCCATCTCGTTGGATGAGGCCTTTCTTGATGTCACCGGCTCGGAGAAGTTATTCGGCCCGGCGGAAGAGATTGCCCGGGAGATCATTGACCGGGTCGAGTCGGAACTGGGGTTAACCGCCTCGGTGGGGGTGGCCCATAACAAGTTCCTGGCCAAGGTGGCTTCGGACCTCCAAAAACCCCATGGTTTTGTGGTTGTTGACCCGGATAAGGTGGAGGCTTTTTTAGCGCCGTTGCCGGTAAGGCGGTTGTGGGGCGTGGGCCCGAAGACCTTGACAGTCCTCTCCGAACTGGGGATAAAGACCATCGGCGATTTGCAGGCCGTTCCTTACGAGCGTCTCCGCTACCGGCTGGGCGAGGCGGCGGCGGAATCCCTTTCCCGGTTGGCCTTTGGTAAAGACGAGAGACCGGTGGTGCCGGAGCGGGAACCGAAGAGTATCGGGCATGAGGTGACCTTTGCCCAGGATACCGCCGACCCAAATATAATCGAGGCTACTCTCTTGGAACTCTGTGATAAGGCCGCCCGGCGGTTGCGGAAAGAAGCCCTCCTGGCCAAGGTGGTTACCCTGAAGCTCCGGGATGCGGGGTTTAAGACCATTACCCGGCAGACGACACTGGCTTCGCCCACGGATTTGGAGGAGATTTTCTTTGAAAACGTCCGGAGCCTTTTCGCGCAGGCAAAATGGGCCGGGAAGCCGCTCCGCTTGGTGGGGGTGAGCCTTTCCGGGCTGGAAAGGAAGGAAAACGAACAAGGACGGCTCTTTGTGGAGGAAGAGGATGAATTACGCCGTCTCCACCAGGCGGTTGACCGGATCAGGGACCGCTTTGGCGAGACGGCGGTAACCCGGGGCAGGTTGCTGCACCGGTACGGGCGGAAAAAAGAGAAAAAAAGGGAAGAGGGCGCGCGCTAGCTATTGGTGCGCGCGCCCGGCGCGTGTCCGTTACAACTAGCGCGCGATAACTAACTAAGAGATTTTTCTTACCCGTTGAAACTGCCGGCCCCGGGCGTGGCGGGTTGGTCCAGGATCCTGCTCAGGGCGTAGGTGATCAGTTCAATCCGGGCATATTCTTTAATCCGTTCCAGGTCACGGTCGAGAAGCGCCCGGCCCAAGTCCCGGGTAATCCCCAAGTAACCGGAGAGGGCTTCCGCGAGCCGGTCGCGGCTGACCAGATCAAGGTACTGCCAGTCTTGCATGAGAATGGCTTCGGCTTCTGCCGGCGTGAGCCCGTAATTAAGCATTTGGTTGTAGAGTTCACCGGTTAAAGCATCTTTGACGCTCTCCCAATCGCCCGCCAGGATCGCGGCGATCTGTTCAGGGGTCAAACGCTCTTTCACCATGGAGCTAAGCCTGGTCAGGAGGTCATTTTGGGTTACCTCCCCGTAGGCCTTGACAAAGACCGGTTTCTCCTGGGGGTTAAAGAAGACCGTCAATTTATCGCCAGCCAGCACTTGGCCGGGTTTGGTAGTAATGTTGTTACGCAGGAGTACCGTCTCATCCCCCACCAGCACCAGCCGGGCTTCTTGCCCGTCTTCTTCCGGTTTAACGGTGAGCAACCCCGAAGCCTCATTGGTGTCGAGGACGGTACCACGGAGGGTTTTTATCTCCCGGAGACGGCTGATCATCCAAGCGATATCCGCCCTGCTGGCCAGGTAGGAAGGGTTGAATTCCTCCTGGTAGTAACCGGGCAGCAGGCCAAGGCGGGAAGCCAGTTCAATCTCGGCAAAGGCCTGGGATTCGTCGGTAATATCGGTAAAGGAAGGCGTCAGCTTCAAAGTATATTCTTCCTCCGGGTGCTTGATATTGAGCAACCGGGTGAGCATGCCGACTGCCTCCTCCCGGGTGACGGGACGCTCGGGATGAAAGGCCCCGTCCTCTGCGGTGATGATCTTCTTTTCCGCCAGGGCGCCGGCATATTCTTTGGCCCAGTGGCCGGCGGTGTCGGAGAAAGTTCGCCCGGACGAGGACTTCAGGTTAAAAGTGACGGCAAGGATTTTCGCCAGTTCCGCCCGGGTGATACTCTGGTCCGGGCGGAAGGTCTTGTCCGGATAACCGTGGAGGATCTCAAGGCGTACCAGATCCCGCACGGTTTTTTCCGCCCAGTGCCCCTCAAGATCGGAAAAACCGTGGGCGGCCGGGGCGATCAGGAATAGAGAGAGAACCAAGAAAACAGGGAAGAAAAGGCGCCGGTAACGAACCATCTATATTCCTCCTTAAAGTCGAGAAGATGCTTTTTTGTACGGGGGAGAACGTTTGGCCTTTCTCCCCTCGCTCCTAACTATTCTCCCTGGTTATCCCGGGGATTCTTCTCTATTTTGCTTCTCGTATATCTTTGGAACTCCTTTATGTAAATGTTGGTTTAGCTGGCAGGAAAGCCGGACAGGCCTTGCAGGCCGTGCCTTGGCGGGAGGAACTGCCGGGCGCCAGATTATTTCTACCGGAGGGGGAATTATGGCGAAAATTTATACGGTTTCGGAATTGACCGGGTACATCAAGGCACTGATCGAACGGGACACGGTCCTGGCCGGCCTCTGGGTCAAAGGCGAAATCTCCAATTTTACCCGGCACTCTTCAGGGCATATGTATTTTACCCTCAAAGATGAACAGGCCCGTTTGCGCTGTGTGATGTTTCGCACGGAAAACCGGTTGCTCCAGTTTCAACCGGCCGACGGCATGGCGGTGCTGGTTGCCGGCAGGGTGGCTGTTTACACCAAAAGCGGTGAATACCAATTATATGCGGAACAGATGGAAGTTGCCGGTATCGGCTCGCTCTACCTGGCCTTTGAGGAGTTAAAGAAACGCCTGGCCAAGGAGGGCCTTTTTGACCAGGCGCGGAAGAAACCGTTACCGGTCTTGGCGAAGAAGATCGGGGTGATCACTTCGCCGACCGGAGCGGCGGTCAGGGATATCATCCGGATTACCAGGCGCCGTTTTCCCAGCGTGGACCTGTTGATCATCCCCGCCCAGGTCCAGGGGGAACAGGCGGCACAAAGCATTAGCGCGGCTTTACACCGGGCGAATACCCTGGCCGATCTGGACCTTTTAATCGTTGGGCGCGGCGGCGGTTCCATCGAAGAGTTGTGGGCTTTTAATGAAGAGATTGTGGCCCGGGCCATAGCGGCTTCCCGGTTGCCGGTGATTTCCGCCGTCGGGCACGAAACGGACTTTACCATCGCCGATATGGTGGCGGATTTACGGGCGCCGACGCCGTCGGGCGCAGCGGAGCTTGCCGTTCCGGAACTCCAGGAACTGCGCAGGAGATTGTTGCTGATGACAGAGAGGTTGAACATCGCGGGCTTGCGGATTTTGGAAAGAAAAAGGAACCGCTGGGCCGAAATGGCCAACCACCCGGCCCTCCTCAAGCCCCAGCGCTGGCTGGATATTAAAAGGCAAAGGGTGGACGAAGCGGAGGAACGTCTGGCCAGGTCAATCCGGAACCAGTTGGAAAAAGCCCGGGCGGTATTGCAGAAGGAACTGGCCACCTTGGACGCTTTGAGCCCGTTGGCCACTTTGCAGCGGGGGTACAGCATCTGCCGGAGGGAGGAGGACGGCCGGGTGGTGCGGGAAGCCGGCCAGGTTGACCCCGGGGAAGAAGTCAGGGTTATCTTGAGCCGGGGGGAGCTCATTTGTACAGTGAATAGAAAGGGGGAAGCCCTGGATGAATAAGGCGGAAATGAGGGAAAAGAGTTTTGAGGAGGCCATCGCCAGGCTGGAGCAGATTATCGAGTTTCTGGAGAAGGGTGAGTTGAGCCTGGAAGAAAACCTGAACCTTTTTGAAGAGGGGATCGCCCTGGCCCGCCATTGCCGCGGCCGGCTGGACGAAGCCCAGGGGAAAGTGGAGATCCTTCTCGGGGTGGAGGAAGGAAAAGCGCAAACGGAGCCCTTCCAACCGGAGGAGGAAGAAAACACTGGAGAATAAGGCCGGGCTATGAAACAAGGCCAAGCCGCCGAAGGATAAAAGCCGGGCTATGGAATAAACCCGGCTCGGGATAAAATCAGGCTTGGTATGAAGCCCGGCCATGGCGGGCGGTTTATAAAGGCTAAAGATCCCGTTTTATCATATAATCAGCCCATTGCAATAATAAATCCTTGTATTTGGAGGCGGGAATTGGGTCAAGACAGGGAAGGGCTTTGTTGATATAAGCCGCGGCCAGTTGCTTTGTGTGGTCAATGCCGTTGAGCTCTCTAAACAAAGCGATGATCTTTTTGATCTCATCCGCGCCGGCGTTTTTGTTGCCCAGGATCCGCAGGATGGTCCGTCTTTGGTCTTCATCGGCGTTCCTGAGGGCTTCGTACAGGATGGTGGTTTTTTTCCCTTCCCGGATATCCGAGCCCACCGGCTTGCCAAGGATTTTTTCGTCGCCCAGGACCCCCAAAAGATCATCCTGAAGCTGAAAAGCGATCCCGCAATACCCGGTGAATCTTTTGACCGCCTCGACCTCCGGATCATCAAAACCGGTGGCGCCTTTTCCAATCATTGCCCCGGCCATTCCGGCAAATTCATATAATACCCCGGTTTTTAACCAGAGCATCTTGATGATGTCGTCTTCGCCGAAATCCAACCCGCCGGCAATGTCGGCGATCCCCAGTTGCACGTCGAGGGCTTCGCCGCCCAGCAGATTGCCGATGACATAAGATTCCAGCCAGGAGATGATCTTCAGGACGACCCACGGGTCGAGCTTTTTCTTGCCGGCAAGGTCAATAAAGAAATTTATGGCCCAGGCGTGTTGCATGTCGCCGGCGAGGATGGCGAGGTGGCGCCCGTAGTCTTGAGCCGGGCTTTCGTCCAAACCCAGGCCTGTCCGGCCCGCTTCTGCCATTAGCCGGTGGACGGTGGGCGCCCCGCGGCGGAAATCATCATTGTCGATCAGGTCATCATGGACCAGAGTCCAAGTATGAAAGAGCTCAATCCCGGCGGCCGCGGGGATTGCCAGCTCTTCAGCGCCGCCCAGGCATCCGCAGGCCATGATAAGCACTGCCGGGCGCAACCGTTTCGCCGGCCGGAATATGTAGGCCATTACCGCATCGTGGAGGTCTTTTGGTTGGATATATTTTTGTACTTCACTTTCTTTAATAAACGCTAAAATCTCTCTTTCTTTCTCCTTGAGAAAAACTGTCAGTTCGGTCCGCAAAGAAAACCCTCCCGGCCTTATTCTTTTCTCACTTAGTTTATCCTAAGACAAGGGATTTCGCAAGTAAGGAGTTGCGCATAGACGGCCGGTAGGGAACCGCCATTGGCAATACGGGCGGCAGATGTGGTAGCAGTCCGGTAAATTATAAGAGATATGCGAAATATAGGAATAGTTAAAATTTGGTATAGTAATTGGCGATCCCAAAATTTTATGCTATAATATATTATGACTGGAGGATGGTGTAGTATCCTAGTCAGAAACCTTGCTGCGAAGACGGGCCTAAAAATCCGTCAAGGGCACATCGATGAAGTCTCTGGTGCCGGCCGCTGACGCCCAGTCGGGGGCTGGTGCTGGGGGTTAAGGTAAGGGGGCGATCTGCAAGGGCATGCAGGCGTTGACCCCTTTACCGTGGAGACCCAAGTGCGTGGAAAGAGTTCCGCTCGGACTACGGCTTGGGATTAAACCTGCAACCGGTTAGTTACATAATCGGTGCAGCGTAGCCTGCCTTGAGGTGAAGCGTGGAGGAGACGGGGAACCGGGGTGATATTCTCCAGGCCAGAGAATACCGTCCTTTGCCGTTCGAAACCCGCTTTGCAAAAGAGGCTAGTAGTGAATGGTTTCTGCCGGGGAAAACCCCTAGGCTACTCCCGGTCCGGGACACCTGTTGGGGATTGCGGTATGAGCTAAGTGGTGATCCAGTTTTACTTGAGGCGACTCGGTAAGGCGGGCATAAAGGGAAACCGCCGGAACGGCGACGATCCGGAGACCGCCGGGAAAACCTACTGGACCTTAAGCCATAATGTTTACCCAACAGGTGACCTTCCTCTCCCCATCTTATTGCAGTTTTTTCTAGGAGGCCATTTCTTTTGCTCTTTTTTACACGTCGGGTACTTGGGGTCGGATTGCTGACCTTTTTTTTATCCTTGGCGTTTTCGGCTTTTTTCCGGTTGACCCGTGCGGTGGTGCCGTTCTGGTTTTCCACCGGTATTTTATTGATTGTGGTCTTGTTGGGGATTGTCTTTGATATTGTCGGTACCGCCGTTACCGCCGCCCAGGAAGCCCCTTTTCATGCGATGGCCAGTGACCGTGTTACCGGCGCCCGGACAGCCATGGCCATGGTGCGGAATGCCGACCGGGTTGCCAGTTTTTGCAATGATGTGGTTGGTGATATTTGCGGTACCGTAAGCGGGGCAATTGGCTCCGCCCTTGTGATCGATCTGGTTATTCACTACCAGGTTTTTCGTTATGAAGATTTAATCTCCATAATCATGGTCGGCTTGGTTGCCGCTGTGACCGTAGGCGGTAAGGCCTGGGGAAAGGCCTTTGCGATTCAGCGGGCCAATTTCATTATTTTGCAGGTGGGAAAGGCTTTTGAAAATGGAAGAAGGTTGTTCGGTTTAAAAGAGAATAATAAGAAGAGAAGAGGAAACAGAAAACAGCTTGGGTAAAGGCGGGGTTTTAATGGACGGAAAAACCATAAAAAGCACTGATCTCCTTAGTAATCTTCAACTCCCCGGAGGCTTGAAAGAGTTGTCCTATAAAGATCTGGAGACGGTGGCTGCGGAAATCCGGCAGCTTCTCGTCTCCACCATTGCCCGGACCGGCGGGCACCTGGCCCCCAATTTGGGCGTGGTGGAATTGACCCTTGCTTTACATAGGGTCTTTAACAGTCCGCAGGATAAGATCATCTGGGATGTGGGACACCAGTCTTATGTGCATAAACTACTGACCGGGCGTCTCCAGCTGTTCTCAACCCTCCGGCAGTTGGGCGGGATCAGTGGGTTTCCCAAGCCGGAAGAGAGCGAGCATGACATCTTTACCACCGGGCATAGCAGTACCTCCATTTCGGCGGCTGTAGGTTTGGCAAAAGCCCGGGATCTTTCGGGGGAGCATAATAAGATCATTGCCGTAATCGGCGACGGTTCGATGACTGGAGGGATGGCCTTCGAGGCCCTGAACCACGCCGGCCATTTAAACCTCGACTTGATGGTGGTTTTGAATGATAATGAAATGTCGATCGCCCCGAATGTAGGGGCCCTTTCCGCCTACCTGAGCAGGGTGCGGATGAATCCGGCGATCAATCGCTTAAAAGAAGAGATTGAGCATTTGATTCAAGGTATCCCCGGGGTAGGGGAGATGACCGTCAGGTATCTGGAAAAATTGAAGGACAGCCTTAAATACCTGGTGATTCCGGGTATTCTCTTTGAGGAACTTGGTTTTTCTTATTTTGGTCCGGTCGACGGGCATAACATCCGCCAACTGATCCAGGTCTTTCGTGACGCCGCGGAACGCAGTGGACCGGTGCTGATCCATGTGCTAACGAAAAAAGGCAAGGGTTACTTGCCGGCAGAAGAGGATCCCTTGAAATATCACGGGATTTCCGGTTTTGAGCTCCCCAGCGGCCGTCTGCGGAAGCGGTCGGGACCGCCCACCTATACCGAAGCGTTTGGGGAAACCCTACTGGAACTGGCCCGGGAGGACCAGCGGGTGGTGGCGATTACCGCCGCAATGCCGGAGGGAACAGGCTTGCTAGAATTTGCCCGCGTTTTTCCGGAACGCTTTCTCGACGTGGGCATCGCCGAACAACACGCGGTGACCATGGCGGCGGGCTTGGCCCGGGGGGGAAAAAAACCGGTGGTCGCCATTTACTCCACATTTCTGCAGCGGGCTTATGACCAAATCCTCCACGATGTTTGCCTGCAAGACCTGCCGGTGGTCTTTGCCCTGGACCGGGCGGGTGTGGTTGGCGAGGACGGACCCACCCACCACGGTGTATTTGATCTGGCCTATTTACGTTCAATCCCCGGGCTCACCATCATGGCGCCCAAAGATGAAAATGAACTCCGGGAGATGCTCCGCTTGGCCTTAGCCATGGAAAAGCCGGTCGCCATCCGTTATCCCCGGGGGCAGGGGCAAGGAGAGAAGCAGATCCGGGAGCCGGTTGTACCCGGCCGGGCGGAGGTATTATGCGGTGGGGAGCAAGTTGCGATTTTTGCCTTGGGACCTTTGGTGGCGGAGGCGGAAAAGGCCGCCCGCCGTCTCTCCCGGATGGGAATCAGTTGTGCTGTAATTAACGCTCGCTTTGTCAAACCATTGGACCGGGAGACGATCCTGTATTGGGCCCGCCGGGGGCCGTATTTGGTCACTGTTGAAGATCATAATCTGACCGGAGGCTTTGGTTCTGCTGTTTTGGAACTCCTGGCCGGAGAAGGGGTCCGGGAGACACAGGTGATAAGGATGGGGTATCCCGACCGGTTTATAGAGTTTGGGCCTATGCAAAAACTCCGCGATTTGTACGGTCTGAATGCGGAAGGAATCTACCGGGCGGTGACCGGTCATCTTTTACCCGTGGCTGATACTGCAAGCAGCCGGTAGTCGGGGGTGGGGGGTCTCGCCGGCTGATAATTTGTTGTGGGGGATGTACCCGGCCGGCAGTTTGGCATGGGAAGAATATGCCCCGTTGGTATCATGTAGGAGGTGGCGCGTGTACGATACCGGCGTTTACCAGGCCTTTTGTCATCAGGCGCGGCGTTGAAAAGAAAAGTTATAATAAAGCAACAGCATGAAGGGTTTTCTTTTTTTTTGTCGAAATTTTTAAAGTGAATACCAGGCTTAACCTGCACCATCTTTCCCAGGGATTTAAGATTATATAAAACAGGAGTTTTGCCGAATGCAAAGATGGGTACAGCCAATAGCCTTATGGTTTAAAGATCAGCTGGGTCTCGACGAAGAGAAAACGGAGGTTGTAGCTTATGCGCTAACATCGCTCTTTTTAATCTTTGTCGATCTGGCTTTACTGGTAGTGGTTTGTGGGCTTCTTGGCGTATTGAAAGAAGGCCTTATTGCCGCCTGTACCGGCGCCCTTCTTCGTTCGGTTACCGGCGGCGCCCATCTTTCTTCCCCGTGGCGGTGTGCTGTTCTTTCCGCACTATTGCCCGGGTTTTTTGGTTATTTAGGGAAGTACGCCGGGCCTTTGCTTGCTCCGGAGGTTTTACTCATACTCCTTCTTTCTGTTCTTATCTGGGGAGTAATTATTGTCAACAAATACGCCCCGGCCGAGGTGAAAGAGAGACCGATCAGGCCGGAAAAAAGAGGGTTTTATAGAAAAGCCGGAATCTTGCTGGTTCTTTTCTGGGCAATTCCGGCGTTTTTTTTTCTTTCCACCAACCGCCCGGCACTTTTCCTTGCCGGTTCCTGCGGTCTTTGGTGGCAAACGGTAACCCTGACACCGCCCGGTTTTGCTATATATCGTTATCTTTCTGAGTGGAGGTTGAAAAGAAAGGAGGCAAAAGGATGAAAAAACTCATCGCTGGTCTTCT
>DUNX01000018.1 GCA_012839115.1 Bacillota bacterium | reverse complement strand
CTACTCCCCTGACCTCAGTGGCAGCCAGGCCGGCAATAATTCCCACCACTTCATTGGCTATACGTACAGTCCCGTTCTTCTCACTCCATTGGGGTTGGATTAGTCCCGGCATTTTACCCCTCCTGTCATAAGATTTGTTGTTTAGGGCAAGACCTCCTCTTTCTGCCCGGATTTTAACAAAATCTTTACTCTGGTTGTATTTTACTCCGGTGGTATTTTTATTCAGGTGGTATTTTCATTCAGGTGGTATTTTCATTCAGGTGGTACCAACCGGATATAATCGCGGATAAAATTGGTGGTTACCTCACCGCTCCGGAAATACGGGTGGTGAATAACCTCAAGGTGAAAAAGGATGGTGGAGGCGATACCGTAAATCTCGAATTCGTCAAGGGCTCTTGCCATCCTGTTGATGGCCTCTTCCCGGTCCCTCCCCCAAGTCACCAGCTTGGCGATGAGCGAGTCATAATACGGGGGAATGGTATAACCCGTATAGGCACAACTGTCCACCCGCACCCCCGGTCCGCCGGGCGGGTTATAAAACTGGATCTCTCCCGGGTTCGGCAGGAAATTCTTATAGGGATCCTCCGCATTGATCCGGCACTCAATGGCATGGCCGCTGATTTTGATATCCTCTTGTTTGAGGCCCAAAGACTCGCCGGCGGCAATCTCAATCTGCTTTTTCACCAGATCGATCCCTGTCACCATCTCGGTTACCGGGTGCTCCACCTGGATTCTGGTGTTCATCTCCATAAAATAAAAATTGCCCTTTTCGTCCATTAGAAACTCGATGGTTCCAGCGTTCGTATACCCGGCTGCTTCTGCGCCCCGTAAGGCCGTTTCCCCCAAAACCTTCCGGATTTCCGGGGTTACCGCGGGTGACGGCGATTCCTCCAGGACTTTCTGGTGCCGCCGCTGTAAAGAACAATCCCGCTCGCCCAGGTATACTCCGTTCCCGTGCTCGTCGCAGAGGATCTGCACCTCAATATGGCGAGGATTGGCAATAAACTTTTCCAAATAAACCTCGGGATTATTAAAAGAGGCCTCCGCCTCCGCCTGAGCGGTCTGGAAGGATTTGATCAGATCCTTTTCGTTATGGGCGATCCGCATCCCCCGCCCGCCGCCCCCGGCCGAGGCTTTAATCATCACCGGATATCCGATCTCTTCCGCCATTTTCAAGGCTTCCCTCTGGTTGCAAACCGGGCCTTCCGAGCCGGGAATAACCGGGACCCCAGCTTTCTCCATCATCCTCTTGGCTTGGGCTTTATCGCCCATTTTGGCAATGGCCTCCGCCGACGGGCCGATGAATTTGATATTATGGGTATCACAGATCTCAACAAACCGTGAATTTTCCGCCAAAAAACCGTACCCGGGATGAATGGCGTCCACCCCGGCAATTGTGGCGGCACTAATTATATTCGGTATGTTCAAGTAGCTCTTACCCGAAGGCGCCGGTCCCACGCAAAAGGCCTCATCGGCATAACGGATATGGAGGGAATCCCGGTCGGCTTCCGAGTAAACGGCTACTGTTTGAATGCCCAATTCCTTACAAGCATAAATAATTCGCAGGGCGATTTCGCCCCTATTCGCAATTAATATTTTCCGGAACAATTTCTCAACAGCACCTCCGCCAGAAAAACATCAAAGTTTTTCCATTAAAAACAAAGGTTGTCCGTACTCGACCGGTTGCGCGTTTTCGACCATAATCTTCAAGACCCGTCCGCGGAAATCACTCTCGATGGTATTCATCAGTTTCATCGCTTCAATGATACACAATTCCTGGCCGGGCTCGACGATCTGCCCCTCCTGGACGAACGCTTCCGCTTCCGGGCTCGGCGCCCGGTAAAAAGTTCCAACCATGGGCGAATTAATCGTCACCTGGTTTTCCGGGAGTTTCTTCTCTTCCTGGGCGCTTGTGGCTTCCGCAGTCGCCGGCGGTTGTTGGGATTCCACAGTCTGAACCGGAACGGGCGTGGCAGTCAGGGCGGCCATGACCGGTCCTTCTTTTTTAATAACCACCTTTGTCCCGGAGGTTTCCAGCCTCAACTCGGTAAGACCGGTTTTTTCTACTAACTCTATCAATTCCTTTATTTCATTAATCTTGATACTCATCGTAGGCCTCCTTTAAAAGGATAAGACAGAGCAAAAGTTAGTTAATATGAATTATATAAATTCACCGGGAAGTATTTTTTTCCTTCTTTTATTCTGTCTTTTCTTTTTCCGCCTATTCCAATTCCTGCTCTCTCCAACCTTCCGGAAGCCGGACCGGTCACTCAATAATCCGGATCTGTTCCAGGGGAAAACCGGTGATTTCCGCAGTCATTTGCCCGATCGCCGCCGCCTGGGCCGGCAATAAATCCGCTCCTTTTATGACGACCGTAACCGTCCGCGGCTGGATAACTACGGTATTTCCCCGGTAACCCCTGGCGGCCAGGAGCGTTTCCACCTCCTTTTCCATAGCCGCTCTGAGAGTTAGCTCCCATAGCTCATGCTTAATCTTTTCTCCCAAATCATCATCAGCCGTTACCAGCATCCTCTCCAGTTCCTCTTTTAACCGGCTTCGTTCTTTTTCCCTTTCCAGACTTAGATCAACCTCGGCAGGAGTTGTGGTAACGACCAAGGCCGGACGTTCATCCGGAACCCGGTTTTCCCAGTACCCGGCCAGTAAGAACCCGGTGGTAAACGCCGCCGCGATCACAGTCGTTACCAATAGCCCCGGCCGGGGAAGCGTTACTTCTTTCATTTCCAACCCTCCTTATTCTCCCCAGGGTAAAACCATTACCCGGTGCAACGGGATCCCTAAAACCGTGGCGGTAGCCTCCCACAGCTGCCGGCAGGTGATCGCCTTCTCCGCCCCCTCGGCCACCACCAGTACCCCGGCAATCGCCGGTGCTTCCGCCCAAATCCTGACCGGCTCCTCAACTCCCCCGCTTCCCCGGCGGAAAACCGGTTCTCTCTGAACCCGTTCTTCCCTGCCGACCACCGCCCCGTTCTCCTGGCGGTTCGTCCGTTCTTCCCTAGTCTCTTTAAACAGCCAATGTTCTTTAGTGGTTTCCGCCGGTACCAGTGTTACCTTTACCTGCCCCACCCCTTTAATCCTGGATAAAACCGTCGCCAACTCTATTTCCAGCTGGGTTTTTCCCATAAATTCCCCTCTTTCCCGCCCCGGGGCGAAAACAACCGGTTCGGAGGAGATCCGTTTTTCGGGTAAACCGGACCTGCCCGCCCAAAGCATAAGCGCAACCCCAAGGCAGAAGAGGAAAGCCAGGGTAAATATTCTTTTTCTTTCCCCCGCCGGAACACCCTGCCGGCAAAACCAATCCCGGAAAAGGGTAACCAGATCAAATTTTCTCTCTTGGATTCCGGGCAAAAGCCTTTTCCACCTCCACTTTTTCCGGGTTAATCCCCAGTATTTCCCCGGCTAAACGCTCCAAAGTCCCGGCCGGCCAAGCGGGATCCCTGTACAAAACGATTTTTACCCCTGCAATCTTCTCTCCCTCCGTTACTGTCAGTTGCAACTGCAGGCCTTCATCCCCGGTTACCTCCTGCAGCAGCTTTTTTACTCTCTCTGTCACTAAAGGGGTGATCACCTCTCCGGCCTTTTTCATCCCGGCCTGGCGGATCCGTTCCCCCTCCGCCAGCAAAGACCGGCTGGAGAGGGCTGGTTCTTCCCCCTCGAGACTCCGGAAGATCCTTTCTGTGCCAAGGTCGTCAATGCCCGTAATCACCAATCGCAGCAGGGAGAAAAGGACCAGCAAACCTACGACCATCCGGGAATATTTCCGCATCTCATCCGCAGGGAGCAGTAGTTCCAGGAACCCTCCTAAAAGAACCAACGCCAATAAAGACCGGATCGCTGCTTTCAAAAAACCCTCTCCCCTAGCGGATCATTACGGTCATATTTCCCAGCCCGGTCAAGATCGTGAGGCAGAAGAAAAACATCAACCCGGTGATGGCCAAGGCGGCAAAGACCATCAAAAAGATGTTGCCTACTTCATGCAAAGCCGCGGCCAACCGTTCTTCTCCTGCGGGCTGTACCAGCGCGGAAGCCAGGTAATAAATGAGCGCTACTGCCAGAACCTTTAAGGCCGGGTGGAGACAGATAAGAACAGCGGCGACTGCGCCAAAAAGGCCGAGCCCGTTTTTGATCAGTAACGAGCATCCGGCCGCCAGTTCCATGCTGTCCGCCAGTGCGCTCCCGACCAGGGGTACAAAAGTCCCTGTGACAAACTTGGCCGCCCGCAAACTTACCCCGTCAGCCACAGCCACGGATATCCCTTGAATGGTAACCACACCCAGAAAAAGAGCGACCAAGAGCCCTAACAGCCCTATTGCCAGTTTCCGGGCTAACCCCCCCAGCTTGCTCAGGCTAAAGCCTTCTGCCAGCATTGAGACAAGCCCAATTATTCCTCCGAAATAGATCAGGGGGAAAACCAGATCTTTGATGGCCCGGACCACCAGACCAATCCCGGTCCAAACCACCGGATGACAAATACTGGCCAACGTCAACCCGCCCGCTGCGGTCAGCAGGGTAAAGATCCCCGGCAGCAAGGCATAAATAAACCCGGTTACCCGGTCAAGGCTTCCACGGGCCAGATTAAGGGTGAAATGAAGGCTCTGGATGACCAGCCCCATCAGGACCAGATAGATGACGCTCTCCACCAGCCGGCCCAAACTCTCCCGGTTCCAAGCCTGTTGGAACTTGGATAAAACCGCGGCAACCACCGCCAAAATAATCAACTTCCCCAAGAGGCTGAAGTTGACCACCACTTCTTTCCAGAGGAGCCGGATTAGTCTTCCGGCCATGCCGGAAACGTCTAACTTCAGCCCCCCTTTGGCCCAGGCTGCCGGGTCCCACTCCGGAAGGAGCTCCCGGGTTTCCCGGTCCATCCTCCTGAGCAACGAATAAGGGCCCTCCAAATCCAAATGGTTCAGTTCCTCTTCCACCACGGCATCGATCCCTGCCACCTCCGGCAACGTCCATGCCGCTCCCGCCGTTCCTGCCGCCCCGGCCACCTCCGGCACTGCCCAGGCCGACCCGGTCGCTTTCGGGGCTGTCCAGACCGGCCCTGTCGCTTCCAGGAATGCCCGGGGTGCTCCGGTCGCCTTGGCCCCCCCGGTGTGTGCACGCGCGTGCGCGACCCCGGCGCTCTGCGCCATGCTTCCGGACGTTTGCCTACCAGGCGCGTGTGCACGCGCGTGCGCGACCCCGGCGCTAAAGATTACGACAAGCAAGACCGCTGCCAAAACCGGCTGTTTCGGATATTTCATCTTTTTCCCCTTCAAAGCATACGCAGGACCGATTCGAGGATGGCCACGAGTACCGGGACGGCCAGAAAAAGGATAATAACCTTCCCCGCCATCTCCAATTTTAGCGCCAAAGCCCCTTCCCCGGCATCCCTGCAAATTTGGGCGGTAAACCCGGTCAGGTAGGCCACACCCATTACCCGGAAAACGATTTGCAGGTAAACCAGGTTAATTTGTGCCTGCGTCGCCAGGAATTCAAAGGTTCTGACCAGTTCCTGCAGGGGCCCGATGAGCCGCAGGAAGATAATTACCCCCGCTGCCACGGAAAGGAGAACAGCCAATTCCGGGCGGGTCTGCCGTAACAAAGAGAGAAAGACTACAGCCAAAAGGACAATGCCTAAAAAAACACCGAGATCCACGGCTTTCTCCCCTTTACCCAGACTAAGTCGAGATAAATACCTTGGCAAACTAGAACCGCACGTGCGATTAAACACGATAAACTAAAAACTAATCCACTAAAGCCCAAAAACCGCCCGAACGTCGTGGAATAAACGTTGAATTAACTGGATGACCAATAACAAGACCACCACCACCCCGACCAAGGTTAACATCTGTGCCTGCTCCTCCTTGTCCGCCTGCTTTAAAACCATATTCAAAATGGAAATTAAGATTCCGACCCCGGCAATTTTAAAGATAATATTAATATCAGGCACCGGCAAACCCTCCTTCTCCTCGCTGCCTGCGCGGCCAGGCCCGCCTGCGACCCGGCGGTCAGTAAAATAACAAGACGGTCAGGGTGCCGGCGGCCATCCCCAGGTAGCGGTAGAGCTTTTCGTTCTTTGCCGCTCGCTCTTCGGCGGCGGTTTCCTGGATCTCTATCCGTTCAATCCCTTCCCGGATCGCCTTTAACTGGTGCTCCCGGTCGGTGGTCCCGAGGTTGCACCCTAAATCCTCCAGGATCATCCAGTCCGGAGCGGCCAAAACCAATTTCTCGCGGCAACTTTCAATGGTTTTTTGCCAGGCTTCACCCGCGGTCAAGCCCTCGGGGCCATCTAAAAACCGGATAAAAGCTGTGGCAAAAAGGGAAACCTCCCCCTGCAGCCTTTGGCTGATCCGGAAAAAAGCCTCACGTAAAGGTAGGAGGTTATAACCGATCTCCGTCTCCAACCATTGCAAAAGGCGGCGTAGATCCGCCAGGTTTTTGCGGCGTTTCCGTAGCATCAACCCCCACAACCACCCGGCGGCGGTCGAAGCCAAAATTATTAACAGGGCGCCGGCCAGCTTCAATTTTCCACCCCCAGCCGTACCGGCTTCACCGGCAGGGCTTTTTTTGTCTTCCCATCCCATATTCCCTCCAGGGTTCCCGATCCGTAACGCCGGCTAAGAATAATCACCTTTTCCACCAGCCCCTGTAGCCAAATCTCCCGCAAAACCGGGCGTAAAGAAAGATCCTGCGTATCCCAAGCATGGGCGGTGACAATGAAACCAACACCGGCATTGAGGACTTCTTCAATCACTCTTAAATCCGCGGGGCGGCCAATCTCGTCGGTGGCAATCACCTGGGGGCTCATGGAACGAAGGAGAAGAAGGATCCCGTCCTGTTTCGGGCAACCGCTGAGGACATCCGTACGGATCCCTACATCCAACTGGGGTACCCCCCGAAAGCACCCGGCAATTTCCCCTCTCTCATCCACCAGGCCGACTTTGACCGGGGCCGGGACCCCTTCCCCATTGCTAAAACTGCGGACAATATCCCGGAGGAGGGTGGTCTTTCCCGCCTGCGGCGGTGAAATGATCATTACCCGTAGCGGGCGTTCGCCCGCAACCAAAAAGGGCAATACCGGCCGGCTACTGCCAATGGCTTCCCTGGCAATGCGCAGGTTCAAAGCGGTTACCCTTTTTACCCGGACCAGGCGGCCGTTTTCCGCCAGGCATTCACCGGCAAGACCGACCCGGTGGCCGCCGGGGAGGGTAATGAAACCCTCTTTCAACTCTTCTTCCAGGGTATAAAGGGAGTTTTCTCCCATTAATTGCAAACAGCGCAGGATATCCTCTTCCGCGACCCGAAGGGCCCGCTCCTTCCGGTCGGTAAAAAGACCTTCCGGTGTAACCAGAGTGGAGGCCAAGCCGGTTTCGACCTGAAGGGGTTGGCCGGCGCGCAGCCGGATCTCTTCCAGTTCCTGTAAGACTTCGCCCATCTTTTCCAGCGTCCGCCGGAGGCAGGGAGCCATATACATCAATACTTCCCTGATGCCCGCCACCGTTGCTTCTTTTGCTCCTTCCATACGCATCCGCAAAACGCGCCCCAGCTTATAGTAAAGCGTAACCGCCCGGAACATACCCATCCGGAACATCTCATGGCCAAAAAGGCGGGGTCGCGCGTATGCACGCGTATGCGAACCGTATCACCACGTTTTAGACTACCCCGACCGAAATACGCGCGTCCGTGAACGTTGGCCTGGGCGCTGTAGCGGCGTCTTATTTATGCGCGCGTACGCGAATCCGCGCACAGCATAGCTTCCAAGTGGGCCGGGCGCCCGTCCCTAATGTATAGATATGGACATAGCGAAAAAATTATAACCTGGCGGCCGGCAAAAAAACCATCTGTTACAAAGAAAACGGGCTGTAAGAGAAGGTTTTCTCTTGCAGCCCACACAGAAGGAGCCCGCCCACACGGAGCCCGCCCACACGGAGCCCGCACGCGCGAGCCCGCCACCGGGATATGGCTTTTTCGCGTAACTGTGGCGTGGATAAAAAAAGATACGCAACGTAAGAAATAGCTCCGGCGCACCCGCCCGCCATTGGTGTTAGTGTGGAGTCTCCTCAACCCCCGGAGCGGTGGTCCGGGTATCACTGGTATCACCAGCCCCGGTACTGCTGATTTGCAACTCTGCTTCTTCTTCCTCCAGGTTTTCCGCTGGATAATAATGGTCCTCCAAATGACCCAGGTCTTCATCGATGGCTTCGATATACTCTTTTAGCTGTTCCTGTTCTTTACCGAGCCGCCTCACCTCGCCAGCAGCCAAATCAAGGATCTGCACCATCTGTTTCCACAGTACCTTCGTGTTCTCGCCTGTGGTCAAATCACGCCCCTCGACTAATCCCCGCAAATAGGCCACTTGTTCAGTTAAATCCTCTTTCAAAAGCCTTACCTCCCCTTCTTTTTCTGCTCAAGCGCTGATTACCTTTATTATTGCTCGCCGGGTGAAAGATTAGTCACCCTCAGGGTAGGCCCTTCGGGTCGACCTATTGCGTACACCGGAGGGGTAGATTCATTTGGGTACACATCCATGGTGCACCTGTGCCGGGGTGAAACAGTTTGTGTGAACCTGGCTGGTACACCTGACGGGTGAATCCATCGGGCAACCTTTGTAAAAAAGCCTCATAAGGGGTGGATTTAGGCATGGTCTTCATCATAAGCATAGTCCTCCAAAATGATCATGGTCAGCAGGACCACAGGAAAAAGCAGGCCGGTGGCGGCAGCGACAATTCCCGAGTCATTCACTGCCAACGCGGTAATGCTTCCGGCCAGGGCGCCCCGGATCCCTTTGGCCAGCGCCGGGAACCGGCGGTCGATACCGGCTGTTTTTTCCCCGGGCCGTAAAAACAAGACCGCCAGAACAATAAAGAAGGTGAGAAAAACCCTGCTCCAAACTGTATACTCGATCAAAGTGAGGTTCATCTTCAACTTTCGCCAGATCACCGGTACGGCGGCGGCCGGCCCTTCCGCCCGGAGCAATGTCACCAACAGCCCCAGATGGGATTGGACCCCCGGAGCCCGGAGGAGATCGGTCACACCCAAAAGGAAAAGCAACCCGGTCACACCGGCCAAGACCAACAGGAGTCTCTGCCTGACGGAGAAAGGCCGGCCGGAAAAGGAAAAACCGGTGACCAGGTAAGTCACGGTCAAGGCAATTGCTCCCCCCAGGTTGGCGCCGCGCCACGGCGCGGCAACCGCATAGAGCCAGAGGGCGAAGAGGATGACTGATATAACCGGCATAATGTACGGGTGGAACTTGCACCGGGCGGCCGGAACTCCCCTTCCAACGCGGTCCCAGAGGAAAGTAATACCCGTCACCGATCCCCCGAGGAGAACCCCCAGGTATTCATTGCCGATTCCATAATACCGCGCCCCACCCACGGGACTATACCCTAATAAGGAATTGCTCATAAGCGGAGAACCCCGGAAGATATCCCCCAGGATAGCGAGGGATGTTACCAGGCCGAGCAGGGCGGGGAAGGCGGCGCGGGTCCTCTGCCCGCAAAAAATCCTCCTTGCCCCGGTCCAACCGGTGCCAAACGCCACAGCCAACAGGTACAGGACAGTCCCGGACACTCTGGGGGTCCCGAACCACGGCAAAACTAAAAGGCCCAGCGGTACGCCGGTAATTCCGGAGAGTAAAAATTGAAGGAAGGAAAAAAAGCGGGGGTTACGGAAGCGCGGGTGCAGGATAAAGAGGAGAACCAGGAGAAAAATGGCGATTTGGATGAAGACAAAACCTTTCAGCACCGGCCCTCTGGCATTATTGACCCGGACCATCCGGTGGTTTTTTTCCGCCAGGGTTTGCATGGGAGAATCCTCAGGCGCCCAGGTGAGGGGGCGGCCCGAAAAACCGGAAGGGGGCTTGATCTTGAAGGCGGCAAAGAGGGTCGCCGCCAGGTCGGAAAAGGCAATAATCCCGGGTTGCCGGGTACTGGGCGAAAAAAGTAGCCCCCGGTTAAAGCCCGGCCCGGCGGCCAGGACTGGGGTCAAGGTATCGCCTTGGTCCACCGCATCCCGGGAGGGGTAGGGGGTAACGATAAGTAGTACTGTCCGTTCCAGGTCAACCGTGGCCAAAAGCGCTCCCAAAAAACGATCCGCCGCAGCCAAGGCCTGGAGCCGGTATTCTTGCCGCCGGGCGGGCAAGAGGTATTCCCTGTACTTTTCCACCCGGGAAGAATCCCCCAATTCCACGAGGAGACAGTCGGCCTCCGGCAATAACCGCACCAATACCGCATGGAGCCGCTGGTAATCGGTTTCCATCCCCCACGGCCGCAGGGGATTGGCGCGGGAAAGCCCGGAACCTACCTCCCCGCGGGAAACAATTCCGGAGCCGCCCACCGCGGCCAGCGCTATTTCCCGCCCCGGACCTACCGGTGTGTCGGCATTGCCGAAGACCGCCACTCTTACCCCGCCCTGCGCCATGGTCTCACCGAAGGTTCCAAGCCCCAAGACCATGGGAAGGGTGGCATTATTCTTGGCAAGGCGCGGCCAATCCATGACCAGCAGGGCTCCGGGCGGGGGTGTAACCCCCGTTCGCCGGGCGAAAACCTCGCCGGCGGTAGCCATTTTATACGCCTCCCCGGTTTGCAAAACCTCCCCGGCCTCCGGGGAGCCCAAGGCCCGTTCCCCCGCGTTGAAAGTAGCATAGGCATTCTCCGGGCTGAAAGGACCGGCGGTCCGGACATTCATCAGCCCCACCGCCCCCCGCTCCGCCAGGGCTTTCAGTTGCGGTGTTTCCGCCGCTTGCCAGTCGGCAAGGGAAAGACCGCCCAAAAAGAGAACAACCGCTTTTTCGCACCGGCGGAGCGGAGCCCCGGTCACCTGCTCCCCACCGGCAAAGACGGGGACGGCAAAAAAAAAGGCCAGGCAGACGGCGAAAATCCCCGCCCACCGGCCTGAAAATCGCAATCCGGTTCTCCCGGGGTCAGGCACGTGCGTCACCGTCACTTCTGCTCTTTTATTCGAAAATACCCGGGTATTATCAGCAAAGGCTTTCCGGATTCGCAAATTATCTTCCTTATTCGCAAATCCTCTTTTATCGTACCCGGAAAACAACGGTTTTACACGCACGCGCCCGCCCCGGTTATACCGTTCGCAAAGAAAATTTTGCCGCGCCCTGCTCTACTTGCTGCTTCTCCGTAAGTACTCGCCGGTCCGGGTATCAACTTGAATAATATCACCCTCGTTAATAAAGAGCGGGACGGTAACGGTAGTTCCCGTCTCCAATTTCGCAGGTTTATTGCCGCCGGTGGCGGTATCGCCCTTAAATCCCGGTGCAGTCTCCACCACTTCAAGCTCGACGGTATTGGGAAGGGTCACACCAATCGGTTTTCCCTCATAGATCTGGACCAACACTTCCATATTCTCTTTGAGGTATTTGATCCCGTCGCCCAGAAGCTCTTCATTCAGGGTCAACTGCTCATAGTTCTCCATATCCATGAAGACATAATCGGTATCGCTTTTATAGAGATACTGCATCCCTCTGGTATCAATCCGGGCCAAGCTCACCTTTTCCCCGGCGTTGAATGTTTTTTCCACCACATAACCGGTGCGGATATTCTTCAGCTTGCTCCGGACAAAGGCCGATCCTTTTCCGGGCTTAACGTGAAGAAAATCCACCACCGTATAAAGTTCACCGTCCAACTCGATGGTCAGGCCTGTCCGGAAATCATTAACAGAAATCATGGCATAACCTCCTCCACGTCTTAGCGTAAATACGCTTTCTTGATTATTCTACCACAATCCAGCCGGGAGTGTCGAGGGTTTCCTATTGCCGGCGGATCCGGAGCGCCGGGCTCTTATTACCCATAAATATAACCGTATTTCTCAACCGCAAAACAAAGCGCCCGTAAATTCGCAAAGGACGTCCCGGGGTTAACCCCGCCGACGGTGGTCAGGATTAGCCGTTTACCCGGTCCGGCCTGGGAAATATCCCGCCGCACGCAGGCCTCGACTTCTGCCGGCGAACCATGCAAAAGGACTGTTGCCGGGGGAACCTGCCCGTGGACAACCACTGCGGGCAGGCTCTCCAGGATCTGGGCGGCCATTATGTATGGGTCAATATTGACCTGATTCACCCCCAACTCCCGCAAGGAATCGAAATGGTGACTCATATGATAGTCCGCGTGGTAATAGCGGCGGTCTTTCTCTCCCGGAGCGAAGAGGGTAAAAAGGGTCTTTTCCGCCTCGAAAAAAAACCCCCGGTAAAGTTGGGGGGAGAGCAGTCCTGTCAGGTCGCTGGCCAGGGAAAGCCCTCCGCTTTTAACCCCCGTGGCCTCCCGCAGTCCCCGGAGGTACCTGACAGATGTGTCAAACCAGCATTCAACCAGGGCACGGATCTCTTCCGGGTTGGTATGGAGCCAGGTCAGAAGGTTAGTCACCCCGCATAATTGGCCTAGTACTGCAGCGCAGCCTTTCATCCCCTCCCCGGCGGGGAGTGCTATCCCATATTTTGATTTGATCTTCTCCCGCCATTCCAGATACTTCGGGACCAACCCCCCGGCGAGAGGTTCCTTCTTCGCCATCCGGGCAACGAAATCCTTAATTTGCCCCGGTTCGGTGATCACCGGCTCCAAAGTGGGGGCGGCTTTTTTATGGTAATTTACTTCTCCCCCGTAGACGGAAGCATCCATGATGACCCCGAAGTCTACCGCAGGGTAAAGGGTATACCCCAGTTCTTTCCTGGTAATCACGTTGCACCGCAACCTGCTCTCCTGCTGGTAGGTGAAGTCCGTGTAATACCGGACCGGATCAAGTTTCAAAAGATCGCAGATCCAGTCCCCGTCGAAGTGGAGACGCACCGGTACTCGCGGGATCTTCCCGCGCAGATCCAGGCACTCCTGGTTGATCTCCCAGAACCTCTCCAGACCATAGGACATCTTCGCAAACTCCTTCAGAGAAACGTATATAGAAACGTAAACCTGGCACGGTCTGCCGCCGCAAAAGATAACATGGCGTGTACCAAGGACAAGGGAGCGTATCAAGGGGTAACCGGAAACGGGGTTTTTGGGCTACGGGTCAAAACCCGGCAGCCTTCTTCGGTGATGACCACCACATCCTCAATCCTGACCCCTCCCCAATCCGGCAGGTAAATTCCGGGTTCAACCGTGACGACCATCCCGGGTTCCAATACCGTCTCCCGGCCCGGTGATAAACGGGGCGCTTCATGGATCGCCAAACCCAGGCCGTGACCGAGCCCGTGGCCGAAATTCGGACCATAACCGGCTTTTTCCAGAACCTCTCTGGCCAAAGCATCCGCCTCCGCCGCGGTCATCCCCGGCTTAAGCCCGGCCAGCGCCCGTTCCTGCGCCTCCAGGACCAGCCGATAAATCCTCTTCTGTTCTGCGCCGGGTTCTTCCCCCACTACCACCGTGCGGGTAAAATCGCTACAATACCCCGCATAAACCGCACCGCCGTCCACCACCACCAGATCGCCAGGACACAAAGGCCGGCTGCCGGCCGCCCCGTGCGGCATGGCGCTGCGCGGCCCGGAGGCCACCAATGTCGGGAAGGAAGCGGCGGAAGCCCCCTCTTCTCTCTGGAAGAACTCGAAGAGGGCGGCAAGCTCTTCCTCGCGGCGGCCGGGCTTAATCTCGGGCAATAAACGTTCCCAAGCCCGGTCGGTGATGGCCGTTGCCTTTGCGATCAACCCAATCTCCGCCGGTGATTTCACCATCCGCAAACGGCCGGGGAACCCTTCCTTAGGCGCCAGCCGGTCAGGCCCCACCTGCCCGGCTAAAAACCGGTAATCCCCCTCTACCAGATGGTCGGATTCAAAGCCCCAGCGGGCCAAGGGACCGGTGCGGGCTCGCAAAAGCTTGGCAACACTCTCCCAGATCTTCTTTGCCTGTTTCTGCAGGTCAATACCGGTCCCTGCCGTCTCTGTGGCCGCCTGCTCCAAGTAGCGGAAATCGGTCAAAAGGACCGCCCATTCCAACGCGACCAGAAGAACACCGGAACTCCCGGTGAAACCACTCAGATAGCGGCGATTCTCCGGGGAAGTAACAATAAACCCGTCCAATTCCTCTTCAGCCAGCAACTCCCGGAACCTCCGCAACCGGCCTTCTCTTTCTTTTCCCGAAACACCCATTCCTTCACCCTCCGGCAGTCCCTACCCCACGGTATGAATGGTAGAGGTGCTTGCAGCCTTGCAATCACGAGCAAAAAGGCTGGCAATCCCCGTCCCTTCGCAGGCATGCCCAGGCATGTCTAACATGCCTTAGATATAACCGGCGACCAGATCCCCCACCTCAGTGGTGGTATAACCCATTTTTCCGGCGGAAAGCGACTTCAAGTCATTGGCCACCGCCTTCATGATGGCGCCTTCCACCGCAGCAGCCGCCTGGTCTTCCCCTAATTGCTCCAGCAGCATCTGGCCGGCGGCAATCGCGGCGAGCGGATTAATCATATTCTTCCCGGTGTACTTGGGGGCGGAACCGCCAATCGGCTCGAACATCGAGACCCCTTCCGGGTTGATATTCGCACCGGCGGCAATTCCCATCCCGCCTTGGAGGACCGCTCCCAAGTCGGTTATGATATCGCCAAACATGTTATCGGTGACAATAACATCAAAATACTCCGGGTTTTTCACCATCCACATACAGGTAGCGTCCACATGCGCATAATCAGTGGTGATATCCGGATACTCCTTCGCCACCTCGTAAAAGGTGCGTTCCCAGAGATCAAAGGCATAAGTAAGGACATTGGTTTTCCCGCAAAGGGTGAGGCGTTTCTTTTTATTCCGCTTCCGGCAGTATTCAAAGGCAAAACGCACGCAGCGCTCCACCCCTTTCCGGGTGTTAATCGACACCTGGATTGCGGTCTCGTCGGGGGTCCCCTTCTTTAGAAACCCGCCGCTGCCAGTATATAACCCTTCGGTATTCTCCCGGACAACGACAAAATCAATATCTTCCGGGCCCTTATCCTTTAACGGTGTATCTACCCCCGGGTAGAGCTTCACCGGACGCAGATTAATATATTGGTCCAGTTCAAAGCGGAGGCGCAAGAGGATCCCTTTTTCCAGAATCCCCGGTTTTACCTCCGGGTGGCCGATTGCCCCCAGATAAATCGCGTCTTTTTCTTTTAAACGTTCAACCTCGCTGTCAGAAAGGACCTCGCCGGTTTTTAAGTAACGGTCCCCGCCGATATCAAAGTATTCCAAATTGAGCTCTATGCCGAATTTCCCAGCTGCGGCTTTTAAGACCTTAACCCCTTCGGCCACCACTTCCGGCCCTGTTCCATCTCCAGGTAAGACCGCCATATCGTACCTTGCCATTTTTCTCCTCCCTATCCGTAAAATATATTTGCTTCCATAACCGTTATTCTAGCATATCACAAAAGACCCGGCAAGCCATAGACACGCCCCGGTCTCATGGGGTAAAACTGCTGGCATAGGTATCGAAGTTACCATCATAGACATGGCAGCTACCATCATCGTATCGAATCTGCCGTCATAGGTATCGAAGCCGCCATTGCTTAGATGGTAAACTCAAACCAATACCTGAAGCACCGGTTCAGTCTGTTTAGAAGAAATACTCGACACCGGTAGCAAAGATTTGCCCGTCTTTTTCTCCGGGGATATTCTTGGCCACATAAGGCCCGACCCGTTCCGCATGGGCCATCCGGCCAAAAATCCGCCCGTCGGGGCTGGTCAGCCCTTCCACCGCCCCGGCCGAACCATTGGGGTTGTATGGCGGGTCCAGGGTGGGAACTCCCTCAAGATCCACATAGACCGTGACAATTTGGGCGTTTTTAAAGAACCGCTCCAGGTCGGCCGGGCGGGCGATGAACCGTCCCTCACTGTGGGAGACGGGAAGGGAATAAACCTCCCCCGGGTTTGTCCGGCGCAGCCAGGGCGAATGGTTGGCAACGACTTTTACCCGGACAAAGCGTGAAACATGGCGCCCGGAAGCGTTAACAGCCAGCGCAGGCGAATCCTCACCGGCTTCCCGGATCTCACCATACGGGAGGAGTCCCAGTTTGAGCAGGGCTTGAAAACCGGTGCCGATCCCCAGAACAAGGCCGTCCCCTTTTTGCAGAAACCCGGTCAAGGCCTCCTTGACCATGGGATTCCGGAAAAATGCCGCCATGAATTCGGCGGAACCGGCCGTCCCGTCCCCGGCACTGAAACCGCCGGGTAAAACCAGGATCTGCGCCTGCCCAATCATCTTCGTCAACTCGCGAAGGCTCTCGCCGATTTCCCGGGGAGAAAGATCCTTGATAACCAGGGTCTCGACAAGACCGCCGGCGCTCCGGAAAGCGGCGATGGTATCATATTCCCCGTTGGTCCCGGGAAAAACCGGGATCAAAACCCGCGGTTTTGCGAGGCGGACCATGACCTTGGCCCGCCCCCCGCCACCGGCCGGAGCCGGCTGGGTCAATGCCGGTGAGCCGGTTTTGCCGGTTCCGGAGGGCGGGAAGACCCCGGCCAGCGGCTCCTCCCACTTCTCTGCCGCCGCCGCCAGGGGGATCTCCACCCCGTTTACCCTGATCACCGGTTCGGCGATGGTCGCTCCCAACTCTTTATACTCCAATCCCCCCAGGAGGGCTGCTGGGTTCTCCCCGGCGGGGATCTCCAGGACCAGAGAGCCGTAGGCAGGGGCAAAAAACTGTTCAATGCCGGCTTCTTCCGCAAAAGCCAGCCCGATCATGTTGCCGAAAGCCATTTTACTGACTGCCGCAGCCAGTCCGCCCTCGCGGACCGTCTGCGCCGCAGCAACCTTGCCTTCACCGGCCAGTTCGTAGAGGCGCCCGTAGTTCGCGGCCATCTGCCGGAAATCCGGTATCTCCCCTTCCTCCCGGCGGAGCGGGAGGAAGACGATGTGGCTGCCGGCGGCCTTGAATTCCGGGGAGAGGATCCGCCGGGCGTCCGCCGGGCAGACGGCTACCGCCACCACCGTCGGCGGGACATCAAGATCCTGAAAACTCCCGGACATGCTGTCCTTTCCCCCGACCGCCGGGATCCCCAGTTCCCTCTGGATATAATACGCTCCCAAAAGAGCGGCAAAGGGTTTCCCCCATCTTACCGGGTCTTCTCCCAGCCGTTCGAAATACTCCTGCAGGGTGAGGCGGATCCGCCGGTAATCGCCGCCGGAGGCCGCGATCCGTGCCACTGCTTCGACAATGGCGTAAAGGGCGCCATGAAACGGGCTCCATCTCCCGATGGCCGGGTTGTACCCATAACTCATCAGCGTGGCGGTGGTGGTTTCTCCTGCCAAAACCGGGATCTTCGCCGCCATGCTCTCCGCCGGGGTCAACTGGCGACTCCCGCCCAATGGCATCAGGATCGTTCCCGCCCCAATGGTACTATCAAAGATCTCCACCAACCCCCGGCGGCTGCAAACATCAAGACGCTGCAAATTACGGAGCCAGGCGCCGGCCAGGTCACCGGCGCTGGTCACTTCTGGTGGAAGTTGCCGGAAGTAACTCTCCGGCTGCGGGGCCTTAACCATCACCCGGGTGGTGGGGCGTACCCCGCCGCTGTCCAAAAAGTCCCGGTCCAAGTTGACAATGGTCTTTTCCCGCCAGACCATCCGCATTTTCCGGCCGGCGGTCACCTCAGCGATCACCGTGGCCTCCAGGTTCTCCTCCCGGGCCGCCCGGATAAAAGCTTCCGCCTGGTCTTTCGCCACCACCACTGCCATGCGCTCCTGCGACTCGGCGATAGCCAGTTCCGTACCGTTCAGACCCTCATATTTCTTGGGCACAGCGTCCAGATTAATCTCCAACCCATCCGCTAATTCCCCCACGGCCACCGCAACCCCGCCGGCCCCGAAGTCATTACATCTTTTAATCAACCGGGCCACCTCCGGCCGGCGGAAGAGCCGCTGGATTCTCCGTTCCAAAAGCGGGTCTCCCTTTTGCACCTCAGCCCCGCAGGTGTAAAGGGATTCCTCGGTATGCGCCCGTGACGAACCGGTAGCCCCCCCGCAACCATCACGGCCGGTCCGGCCACCCAACAAGATCACGACATCCCCCGGTACCGGCCGTTCCCTGACCACATTGGCCCGGGGCGCCGCACCGATTACCGCTCCCATCTCCATCCTTTTAGCGACAAAACCTTCATCATAGACCTCCGCCACCAACCCGGAAGCCACCCCGATCTGGTTGCCATAAGAACTGTAGCCCGCCGCCGCACCAGTGGTAATCTTTCGCTGTGGCAGTTTGCCCGGGAGGGTCTTTTCCACCTCCTGCCGCGGATCGCCGCTGCCGGTGACCCGCATCGCCTGGTAAACATAGGCCCGGCCGGAAAGGGGATCCCGGATCGCCCCGCCCAGGCAAGTGGCGGCGCCGCCATTAGGTTCGATCTCCGTAGGGTGGTTATGGGTTTCGTTTTTAAACATCACCAACCATTCCTGGGTCTCCCCGTCCACCGTCACATCAACCTTAATACTACAGGCGTTGATCTCCTCGGAAACCTCTAAATCCTCCAAAAGCCCTTCCGCCTTCATCTCTTTTCCCACGGCTGTAGCCAGCTCCATTAATGTGATTTCTCCTGTATCGCCCGGGCCAGAAACGCTACGCGGGAAAACCCGGCGGTTCTCCAAAAACCGCTGGAAAACCCGGCGGAAAAACTCCGTATACTCTCCTTTTTCAAATTCCACCTCTTTGATTCCAGTTAAGAAGGTCAGGTGCCGGCAGTGGTCCGACCAGTAAGTATCCAAAATCCTTAATTCGGTAACCGTCGGGTCTCTACGCGCGGTATCCCGGAAATACTTCTGGCAAAACTCCAGGCTCTCCCGGGACATTGCCAGATCCATTTCCTCTGCGATTCTTTGCAAATCCTCCGGGCCGGCCTGGATAAAGCCGGTGACAACCGCCACCTCCTCCGCTGCCGGAAACGTTTCTGCCAGGGTCGCCGGTTTTTCCAGGGTGGCTTCCCGCGACTCCAAGGGGTTAATCAGGTAACTTTTGACCTTCTCCAGCTCTTCCCCGCTGATCTTCCCGGTCAGAACGAGCAATTTGGCCACCGCCACCTCCGGCCGCTCACCCCCGGTTAAAACCTGCAGGCACTGGGCGGTAAAATCGGCCCGCTGGTCATACTGGCCCGGTTGGTATTCGATGGCCAGCACCCGGTTTTCGTGACGCGCGATTTCGCGTAAAAAATAATCTTCATCATAGACCCGGTCCACCGCCGGTTCGGCCAGGACAACCTTTTCTGCCTCCCGGTAAGCGGTTTCCGGTAAACCTTCAATATCATAGCGGATAAGAATTCTGGCCCCCGTTAACCCTGTCAACCCTAAATTATCCCGGAGTTCCCGGTAAAGCCGGCCGGCCTCACCGGCAAACTCCTGCCTTTTCTCCACATAAACCCGGCGGACGTTATTTTTCACTGTTAATCCCCACTTCCTTACTTAGAGTTCTGCCCGCGCCCGCCCAATATTTTTCCCTTTTGCGCCGGAAGTTCTGCCACCCCCGCACAGTTGGCGGCGCGTGCATAATTATGGGCTTTATAATTATTAATTATAAACGAAACCGGCGGGAAGGGAAATAGCAATTTCCTTTCCGGATCAAAAAAATGATTGACCATTCACCATATATCAAGTATAATACTACCAGATAATATTAGGAGGTAATATTGGGTGGTGAGATCATGGATAAAAAAACCCTGGATATGCGTAGGAGACAGGCCCGCATAATGGCGGAGATCGAACGAAACCCTTTTATTACCGACGAAGAACTGGCTTCTCTCTGTAACGTCAGCATCCATACGATCAGAGCCGACCGTAGAAAAACCGGCATCCCCGAGGTGCGGGAGAGAACGAAAGACGTGGCCCGTTTTTTGTTCGGCCAGGCCAAGACGCTCAGTGCCCACGAGATCACCGGTGACCTCCTCGAAGTCGAACTGAACCGGGAAGGCCTTTCATTACTTGATACCGTCGAACAGATGGCGATCCGCAAATCCGGGATTGTCAGAGGGCACATCCTTTTTGCCCAGGCAAATTCCCTGGCCAATGCCATTGTTGACGCGGATTTGGCCCTAACCCGGGAATGCCGCATTAAATTCCTGGCTCCGGTCCGCGCTGGCGAAAGGGTACTGGCCAAAGCCCGGGTGACAAAGGTGAAAGGCCGGAGAAAAGAAGTGGAAGTTATTATGAAGACCAGAGAAAAGGTGGTCTTCAGAGGCGAATTCACCATCCTTTGCCTGGACGCCAGGTTCGCCTCGCGTCTCAAGATCAACAAAAAAGAGTCACTAGCGGAATGAGGGGGAAAAAGAATGAAAAAAGTAGGTTTACTGGCCACCGGGAGTTATACACCGGAAAGGAAACTGACCAACAGCGACCTGGAGAAGATGGTTGACACCACTGACGAATGGATTACCACCCGGACAGGGATTAAGGAACGGAGGATTGCCGCTGATAATGAATACTCCTCGGATATGGCGGCCAAAGCCGCCCGGGACTGCCTGGGAAAGGTTAATCTCCGTCCCGATCTCTTAATTTCCTCCACGGCCACTGCCGAGAGAGCCTGTCCCTACCAGGCCAGCATTGTCGCGAACCGTCTTAACCTGACCAACCTGGGGGCCTTTGACCTGAACGCGGCCTGCTCCGGTCTGGTCTACAGTCTGGCGGTGGCAAAAAGTATGATCCAGACCGGGCCTTACCGGAACATCCTGATCACAGCCAGTGAGAAAATGTCCATGCTTACGGATTATACGGATAGAGCCAGTTGTATTCTTTTTGGCGACGGCGCCGCCGCGCTTATGCTCAGTTCAGAACAGCCGGAGCATGAAATCCTTGCCACTGAATTGGGACTTGACGCCACCGGCAGCGATTATGTGATTATGGGCGGCCGCGAAGACTATTACTTCCGCCAAGACGGGCGTAAAGTCTTTAAATTCGCCGTGACGATCATGGGTGAAATGATTGACCGCCTCCTCCTGAAAAGCGGGGCAAGCAAAAATGACGACTTCTACATCATCCCGCATCAGGCCAACTACAGGATCCTCGAATCGGCCGCCCGCGAGAGCAAGCTCCCGCAAGACCGTTTTATCTGCTATATCGACCACTACGGTAATACCTCTTCCGCCTCCATCGGGCTGGCCTTGGACGAAGCGGAGAAGGAAGGACGTTTCAAAAAAGGCGACCTGGTCCTGCTTATCGGGTTCGGCGGCGGCCTCAGCTGGGCCGGCGCAGCCATCCGCTGGTAGTCTCGGCATTCGTCGCTGAGACTCGTCATTCGTCGTTCGTTGTTCGTCGCTCGTGTCTAAACATGCCGTTGGCGTTACCTACTGGTTTCCATAGCCTGTTCCATGGCTTCGTCAGGTTGGCCGGAACCCCGTACAATGATCTCTACCGGCAGAATCTTCTTATTTGCCGTTGTTTCTACTACGGAGCGGCCGACACAGTAACCGCCCTGGCCTTTGCTTTCGTTGATGAGCTCATCGCTTTTGTGAAAGAAAATTCACTCATTCAATGGAGGGAACTAATCCCTCCGGCCAGTCCCGCCGCGGCAGTTCTGGCTTTCCCGCAGGCCTCGCAATTGCCAGACCGTGGCTTCATAGGGACGGAGTTCCCCGGTTTCGCTTTCCGGATAATTTGCGAGTAAACGCAGGCCTTCGGGCCGCTTTCCGCGGCGTTTGCGTTTTTCCCGGCTCAGATTGCACTCCACATAGAAGACGGCCTGAGCATCCCGGCGGTAATACGCAAGAAAATCGCCGGTCTTTTTCTGCACGAACTCGATCTCCCCATAAACCAGCGCCGGGTGGGACTTCCGCAACCGGATCAACTCCCGGTAGAAATTAAGGACCGAATCTTCCGCCTGTATCTGGCTTTCCACATTACAGGTTTTACAGTCCTCATCCGTTCCGATCCAGGGCTCCACTTCCGAAAAACCGGCGTATCCCGCGTTTTTCCACTGCACGGGGGTTCGGGCGTGGTCGCGGCTGCCCGCCAGGATCCGCTGGAACGCCGCTTGATCCCCCATGGCTTCCCGCCATAGGTTATAGAAGTTCAGACTCTCCACATCGCGCAGATCCGCGATGGACCGGAAATCCTTGTTAACCATCCCCAGCTCCTGGCCTTGGTAGATAAAGGGCGTGCCGGGAAGTGTCAGCAGGATCGTAGCCAAAAGCTTAGCCAAAACAAACCGGAATTGCGGGTCCGGGTCCACCTTCGAAACCATCCGCGGGTTGTCATGGTTTTCAAAATAAAGCGCCATCCAGCACTCCTTACCGTAGTTTTCCAACCAGTAGATGATATGCTCCTTGTAGTAATTAAGATCGTACCGGTAATCGTCAAACTTGCCGTGGCCCGGTGTTTCCAAGTGTTCGAAGGAGAAAACCAGATCAAGCTCTTCCCGGTAGCCAGCGGTCAGCAGTTTGGCCATTTCCAGACCGATCCCGGGGGTTTCGCCGACCGTAAAAGCGTCGTAGGGCGCAAAGGCCTCCTTCCGGAGTTGCCGCAGGTATTCGTGGAGCCGTGGCCCGTAAAAATAGTGTTCCGCCCCGTAAATCCCCATCATCTTCCCGATCTTTTCATTGCCGTCAGGCAACCCTTCCCGCTTGGAGATGAAGTTAATCACATCCAGGCGGAAACCGTCGACCCCCTTCTCCAGCCACCAGCGGATCATCCCGATAATATCACGGCGTAAATCCGGGTTCTCCCAATTCAAATCGATCTGTTTTTCTGAGAAGAGGTGTAATACATACTGTTTTCGTTCCGGGCAGTACTTCCACGCACTACCCCCAAAGACCGAACTCCAGTTGTTCGGTTCATCCCGGAAGATATAATAGCCGGCGTACTTGGCACGGGGTTCGGTGAGGGCCTTTTGGAACCACTCATGTTCATCGGAGGTGTGGTTGATCACCAGATCCATAATCAATTTCATCCCCCGGGCATGAACCTCCGCCAGCAAACAGTCGAAATCCTCCATACTGCCGAACTCGGCCATGATCTTATAGTAGTCGCGGATGTCGTACCCGTTGTCGTCATTGGGCGAATCATAGATGGGAGAAAGCCAGATCGCATCCACGCCCAGGTATTTCAGGTAATCCAGTTTTTCAATGATCCCGCGGAGATCGCCGATCCCGTCCCCATTGCTATCTCTAAAGCTCCTGGGGTAAATCTGGTAAAAGACGGCCTCCTTCCACCAGGCGGGCTGGACCGGCCTTTCCTCCGCAGGACGCGTCCGTTCGGGCGCGCTGTTTAATATCTCTAGAAAGCTGTCGAGAAAGGCGCGGTCCACATAACCCAGGGTGAGGAAGGGCAGAGTCTTCAGTTTGACCCGGAAAACCAGCGGGTTGGTGAGTACCCGGTCACTTAGGCCCAGCTGGAAAAGGACCTTCTTCAGCAGATCCCGGCCGATGGGGTGCGCATAGATCTCCTTAAGCCGGCTGTCAATCGTCAACAAGCCGCTCACGCCCTCCCAGCTTTAAATCGCCCCGCGCCGCCAGGTCGGAAAGGATCCGTGCAAACATCTCCCGGTCGATCTTATACTTAAAAAGGTAGATCAGATAACCGGCGACAATACAGATGAGCGGCAGGATGAGCATGGCAAACTTCATCAGCAACAGGCCGCCGGCGGTAACTTCGTCGGGGGTGACCGCTTCATTGATCCCGGAAACCACCGTGGTGGCCATGACAACCCCGGTGGCAAGCGCAGCCCCGATTTTGTTGATGAAGGGCTGCACCGAGAAGGTGATGCTCTCATTACGGCGGCCTAGTTTCCATTGGCCATACTCCACCGTATCCGCCAAGAACATTAACATTAACAGTTGGATAAAGGCTTCACCAACAAAGATCAAGACCCCGGCCGGTCCGATGAACGCCATCCGCTCCGGTGCAACGAAGAAGATGATGTAGCCCAGGACCACCAGGGCGGTGGCGAAGGTATAAAGCTGCTTTCGCGTGAAGCGCTTGGAAAAGAGGTTAAAGATGGACAAGGCCAAAAGCTGTGAGACGCCGAGGATCGCCGCAAAGACCGCATACATGTTTTCGTCCTTATAAGCATATTTGAAATAATAAACACCGAAGCTGGTTGTTGTGCAGTAGCCGATCATGAAGAGGGCCATCGCAATGGCGGTATACAAAAGCTGGTCGTTGCGGAAGATGACGGCAAACAACTCCTTCAACGAGGTCTGCTCTTCTTTTTTATACAGGTCGCGCCGTTCTTTTACCCCAAACAAGGTGAAGAGTAAGAAAAGCCAGGTGATTAAGGTTACGGCCAACGCAAAGATAAACCAGGCGTTTTTATCGCCGCCCAGGGCGTTGGTGACGGGGATGATCCCTACCACCACCAGATACAGGCCGATATTGGCCGAGATCCGGGCAAAGGCGCCCGTCTTCTCCCGTTCCTTCTGGTCGATGGTCAGGGCGGGCAGCATTGACCAGTAAGCGATATCGTTGACACCGTAGGTCAAATCCCACAAGAGGTAAAAAAGGCCGAAGGCCAGAACAAAAGCGGGACCCGCAAGACCCAGATCGGTAAAGAGTAAAACGGTCAGGATTCCCCCGATCACACCGCCAATCGCAATCCAGGGTTTGAACTTACCGTACCTGGACCGGGTGTTGTCAATAATGTAGCCCATAAAAGGATCGTTCACCGCATCAAAGATGCGCAGTGCCGTAAAAACGCCGGTCAGCCACCACATGGTGGCATCGGAAAGATCAAGGATTTCTGTAAGGTAAACGACAAGATACATACTGACCAGGGCATAGAGCATATCCCGGCCGACGGTCCCAAGGCCAAAAAAATAGCGGTTGGCTTTGGTTTGCTTACTCATCCTCCCCCTCCTCTGTGTTTACTTTTTCAATAATATAGAGATTTGAACCGAAATCACCCAGCATCCGGACGTTTTCGTTGTAGCCGGTCCCGGTGAATTGATTGTTGAGGGGGATACCGGCACTGAGGGCGGCAGCGGAACACCGGTATTCTTCAACGCAACCGGCCAGGCTGTAGTAACGGTTGGCCTGCTGCAATAAAAAGCCTTCGGGGTTCAGCGTCACCGGGGAAATATGGTTGACCAGGCCGCCAAAGCGGGTTAGATACAAGCGCTGGGGCCGGGTCCGCACCACGTATTCCCCGGTGCTCAGTCCCGTGACCCGCAACCGGTCATCGGTCTCGGCGGGAGAGGCCAGTGTTTGGAAAAAGCCGGCCACCGCCGTGCTTTCGTCCGCACTGACACATTGCCAGAACACCTTGTTGGCCTTTGTCGCGGGTAACCGGGAAAAGGTGCCATACTGGAAGACCCGCCGGTACTTTTTGTAGAAGGCAGTCTGATCCTTAACCTCTTTTTTCTCCTCTGGGCTCAGGTGCCGGAGATCAAGTTCATACCCGAAACAGCCGAAACAGGCCACGTTAAAACGGGTCGAAAGCGGGGTGTTCCGCAGCGTTTGTGCACTGGGAGACTGGGCGACATGGGCCCCCATGGTCGACAGCGGGTAAAAGTAGGAAAGCCCGGTTTGAATCTTTAGCCGCTCCACCGGGTCCGTATTATCGGAAGTCCAAATCTGCGGGCTAAAGCAGAGCATCCCCAGGTCAAAACGGTTGCCACCGCTGGAACAACTCTCCAGCAGGATCTGGGGGCGGGGCGTGAAGATCCGGGTCAGCACCTCGTAAAGGCCGGTGATATAACGGTGGTAAAACTCCCCTTGGTCCTTCAATGCGCCTGAACAAGCCTCCGCAATGGCACGGTTCATATCCCACTTGACGTAGCTGACTTCCGCTTCGTCAAGAACCAGGCCAACCTGGTCAACAATGTAATCCCTGACCTCTTTTTGACAGAGGTCAAGGACCAACTGATTCCGGGCCAGGACCGGTTTTTTCTCCGGGTGCCGCACCGCCCATTCCGGGTGTTCCCGGAAGAGATCACTGTCGGGGTTGACCATCTCCGGTTCGACCCAGATCCCGAAATCAAGGCCGAGTTTACGCAGTTGATCGGCAAAGGCCTTCAGCCCGCGGGGGAACTTCTTCCGGTTGACGGTATAATCTCCCAGACCGGCTTTGTCGTTGTTACGCTGACCGAACCAGCCGTCATCCAGGACAAATAGTTCGATCCCAAGCTCCTTGGCTTTCTTGGCCAACTGGAGCAACTTCCCCTCGTCATAGTCAAAGTAATAAGCCTCCCAACTGTTGACCAGGATAGGACGTTCCCGCTTCTGCCAGTGGCCCCGGACGATATGTTCGTTGACAAAACAATGCATGTTATGGCTCATCCCGTTAAAACCCTGGCTGCTAAAGGTCAGGACCACTTCAGGGGTCTCAAAGCTCTCCCCCTGCTCCAGGCCCCACTCAAAACAGTGGGGGTTGATCCCCACGGCGACCCGGACGATGTCACGCCGGTTCTTCTCAATGTAACTGGCATGGTTCCCGCTGTAAACCAGATTAAAACCATAAACATTGCCGTTCTCCTCGGTCGTGGCTGCTGCCGCCAGCATGAAAGCGGGATTATGCCGGTTGCTGCTGGCGCCGGTCTTTGAAGCATTGGTGACCATCCCGTACGTCACTGGCCGGCAATGCAAATAGGCCTCTTTGATCCAATCGCCATCCAGCGTATACAGGTGAAAATTCTCATCGGGCAAGTCCACCATCATACTCATCAGCCGGCGGATCACCAACGGTTCCCGGCTTTCGTTGGTCAAGACCGCCCGGCGGGTAATAACATTTGCCTGCGCAAAAACCGTGTAATACAGGGAAAGGGTGGCCTTGACAGTTGTATCCCGCAAAGTGACCACCAGCGTCCGGTCGCCCCCGCAAGCCGACGGCAAGGTACTCATCTGTACCGAACCTTCGACAATCCGGTGGGAGGCATAGACAAAATCACTGACAAAAGTACCATCGGGCATTTTCAGTTCGGTTGGGCTCTGGCGGTAATCGCCCCGCCCGTTATCGGACCATTCGAGGTACATCTGGTCCAGGCAGTACAGCTCATCGGACTCGTTATAAACCACACTGCTCCCCAGGGGGACGGTATTTTTTTGCGCCAGAACCCGGGCATCCTCCCCGGGCGCCAGCAACGGCCCGTAATAGATATGCTCCAAGTGGCCAAATTTTGTGACCCGGAAGAGATAAGTAGTGGCCACCGTATCCAGCCGGAAAACCCGATCCTTTACGGAAATCAAAGGCCAAACCCCCTTTGTTGGCGTAAAATCACTTAGAAAGAGCTTATAAGCAAAATATGACAAAAAGCTGGCAGGTAAAGAGCAAAATCTTGCTAATAAGCGAAGACAGCATCAAAAAGCTGATAATTGCTGATAATCAATGATGATAGGTTTGCTCTTTTACGTATTCCTCATAAAGCTCCGGGGTTACGCCACCCGCCTTAATCATGGCCGCAAAGAAAGCGCCGGACCTTTTCACCGTGCGCTGCTGCGTCTCATAATCCACGTGGACCAGGCCAAAACGGGCGCTCTCCCCCTCGCTCCACTCAAAATTATCACAGAAGCACCAGTGATAGTAGCGGGCAACCGGTAATTCCGCTTCACAGATCACCTTCAGATGCTCATAAATGTAACGGCAACGAAAAGCATCCCGGTTGTCACAAGTTCCATTCTCAGTGATGTATATTGAGCGGTTTAGCAGGTTGTACAAACTGGCGGCACACCGGATTAAACCCTCCGGATAAATCTCCCAGCCGAGATCGTTTTTTGGCGCGCCCGCCCGCACGCCGTCACCGAACCGGGAAACGGTGGTGCGGGTATAGTAATTGAGCCCAATAAAATCACAATATTCCCCCCGGGCCACTGGCGCCGGCGCGCGGAGGGGCCAGCTAAACTCCCCAAAAAAAAGGGCTTGGGTAATCAAACCTTGGAAAAAGTGGTCCAAAAGTTTGGCATAGAGCCGGTGGCGTAAGTTTCGTGGTCTTGCCGGATCAAAGGCGCGCAGGTGATGGGCAAAACTCACCTTGGTATCATGGTAGCCCTTTTCCCGGCGGATCTTGTGGATCAGTTCATAGGCCCGGATATGGCAATAGGCCAAATTCGCCATGATCGTCAACGCCTTGGCAAAGGATTTTTCGCCGGGAGGCCAGTCCCCAAAGTAATAAGAATTAGTGGCGTAGACATTGGGCTCATTGATGGTGATATACTCGGCAACCAGATCCCCAAAGGAACGGACCACAAGCTCCGTAAAGTCCAGGAAATACTTGAGGTTCTCTTTTTTTAAAAAACCGCCTCTTTCCTCAAACCATATGGGATTGGTAAAATGGTGAATCGTCAGCAGTAATTTGATACCCTTCTCCCGGAGGTAAATCATCTCTTCCCGGTAACGGGCAATGGCCGCCTCATCCACCCGGTCCGGAGCGGGGCAGATCCGCGCCCACTCCACCCCAAACCTGTAGACCTGCAGGCCCATTCCGGCCATGAGATCCGCGTCTTCCCGCCAACGGTTGTAATGGTCATTGGCACGCGCCGGATCACTGCCATCCTTGATCCGTCCCCGGCGATACCAGTCATTCCAGTTATGACCAAGATCACCACCTTCGATCTGGGTTGCGGATGTCGCCACACCCAACAGGAAGCCTGGTTTGAACTGGAAGCTCATTTTTTCTCCTCCAAAAAGTTTCTCTTAACAATTTCTCTTTACCGGGTAGATAAACTTTCTAATTGAACGGCTCAATATTATAATTCGGGCAAAAGTGGCGTTTCTTTACCTTTCTAAACTGGGTTAACCTTGAAAGCTTTAATCTCTATCCTGGCGGATCGCCCGGTTTTTCCCTGCCGGTAGCGGGTAAACGAGTATGATTAAATTGCCAGGTTTCAATAGACCCGAGCCTACAGATCTACTTCCAACCCGTCGTAGGCAACGGTCATCCCCTCAGGAGAAAAGAACTCCTCCAGTTGGTGGTGGAGCAGCCCGCCCGTGTGGGAAAAATGGGTGGTCAGGCAGAGAGTATCTGGGCGTAAAAGGCCTATTTTCGCCAGGCGGTCCCTGGTCCTCAGGACTTCAGTAAAGCCCATATGCTCTTCTCCACCTTCGGCCGGACCGGCTGTACACTCCATGACCACACAGTCCAAAGGCTGATCGGTATTCTCCGCCAGCCATTCCCAGACCGGCCCGGAAAACCAGCCGGAATCGTAGGCGACAAAAATCCTCTTACCGCCGCCTGCCAGCAAATAAAGGAAGGCCCCCTTTTCCGGGCAATGACTGGCCGGAAGCGGCCAAACCGTAAACCGCCCCAGTTTCTCCCGGTGAAAAGCCTCCAGTTCCTTGGTGATGATCTTGTACTCCCCGGGCGCCTCCAGCGTCTCCCGGAGACGGTCCATAATATACCTGTTCCCGGCGATGGTCAGGGTCTCGCACCCTTCCGTATCAACAAACGGTTCTTTTCTCCATTTCAGTTCGGCGGGGCTGAAATGGTCCCGGTGCCCGTGGGTGACCAGCAGATACTTTAATTTCCGGTATTCCAGGCCGTAGGTAAGAAAATGGTGGTAGACATCGGGAGGGAAATCCACCAGGATCTCCCCGTCCAGCAAGAGGGAGGCCCGGGTACGGATATTCTTTCCCCCCGCCGCCCACGCGTCCCGGCAGGCCCGGCAGGAACAGAAGACCGCCGGCCAGCCTTCCGCCCCGGCGGTTCCCAAAAAACGTAGTTGCACCCGCTCACCCCCTCAGCCGTTCCCGTCTTCCCGGATCTTCTTCACCAGCGCCCGGAGTCCCCAGAGATAACCGTCGGCCCCAAAGCCGCAGACCCGGCCTAAAACCACCGGCGCCACCAGTGATTCCCGGCGGAACTCCTCCCGGGCATAGACATTGCTCAAATGGACCTCCACCGCGGGCAGGGCCACCGCGGCCAAGGCGTCCCGCAACGCCACACTTGTATGGGTATAAGCGGCAGGATTGATCAAGATGCCTGCGCAGTCCTGGCCGGCCTTTTGGATCTCGTCCACCAGTTCCCCTTCGTGGTTGGACTGGATAATCCGCAACTCCACCCCAAGTTCTTCCGCCACTCCTGCAAGTTCCCGGTTGATCCCGGCCAATGTTTTCCTGCCGTAAACCTCCGGCTCCCTCCGGCCCAAAAGGTTCAGATTAGGACCATGCAAGACCAGAATCCTCATTTTTCTCCTCCTCAACCGGCGCCTAAACGCCGGAGCGTATCGATGACCACCGTTTCCGGTACATCTTCCGTGATCAGGACCTCCCCGATTCTCCGCGGTAAAACAAAACGGACCCTTTTCTGCCGGACTTTCTTATCCAACAACATCCGGCGGTAAAGGGCTTGGGCTGTATACTCCCGGGGGATCGCCACCGGTAGGCCGTACCTTTGTAAAATCGCCACCGTTTTCCCGTGGGTTCCGGCGGGGCAAAAACCCGAAGTCTCACTGATCAAGGCGGCCCCGGCCATCCCGATGGCCACCGCCTCTCCGTGCCGGAAAACGCCGTAACCGCTCTCCGCCTCCAGGGCATGACCGATGGTGTGGCCATAGTTTAAAATCGCCCGCAGCCCCTGCTCCTGTTCATCCTCCTCCACAACCCGGAGTTTAACCGTGCAGGCCTGGAGAACCACCTCCTCGAGAATACCCGGTTCCCGGTTTTGGACCTCCCGGATGCGGTTGGATAAGAGATGATAAAGACCGGTATCCATGATCAGGGCATGCTTGATTACTTCCGCCAGCCCGGCGCGGAATTCTCTCTCCGCCAAAGTCTTTAAAGTCAGTAAATCCGTGATCACCAGCGCCGGCTGGTAAAAGGCGCCGATCAGGTTTTTCCCTTCCCTGTGATTGACCCCGACCTTCCCCCCGACCGCACTGTCGACCTGTGCCAACAGGGTTGTAGGTACCTGTACAAAATGTACCCCCCGGAGATAGGAGGCGGCGGCAAACCCGGTCAGATCGCCAATTACCCCTCCGCCCAGGGCGACTATGACCGAACTCCTTTCGAGACGCTCTTTGACAGCGGTGTCATAGACCTTTTCCACCTGGGCAAGGGTCTTGTATTCTTCACCATCGGGGAGGATCAGTGTTACCGTTTCAAAACCGGCCTTTCTTATACTCGCCGCCAGTGATTCCAGGTAAAATTGGGCCACAGTAGTATTCGTCACCACCAGCGCTTTTCCGGCCAACCCCCTCTCCTGAAGAAGCCTCCCGGCTTGCCCCAGAAGTCCCGCACCGGCTACGATCTCGTAACTTCTCTCCCCTAGTTCCACCCGGAGCCTTTTCTCCAAAACCAAACCGTACTACCTCCTTACTTCCTCCTTACTTCGCTACCAACCTCAAACCCTTTCCTCCGCCTCTATTACAGAGATCTCCTCTGATCCATGACCAGCCAAACCTGTGCCTATAGGCGTCATTTAAGAACCGCGGCAATAACCTGCCCGGCAACAGCTTCCGGCGTCAGCCCCTGGGTGTCCACAGTTACCTGGGCTTCCTGGTAAAAAGCCTCTCTTTCCCGGGCTAGCCGGGCAAGGATCTCCTCCGGTTCACCCCCGGCAAGTAAGGGCCGGCCTTTCCCTGTCCCCAGGCGCCGGCAGAGTTCCTTTATTTCTGCCCGGAGGTAGACCACGGCGCCGTTTTCCTTCATTATCCGGCGGTTTTCTTCGTCAAGGACTGCGCCGCCGCCGGTGGCAACCACCTGCCTCTCCCCCTGTAAAACCGTGGCCAGCAGTTCCCTCTCCAAACGGCGGAAGTACGCCTCGCCTTTTTCGGCAAAGATCTCCGGGATCGTCATCCCTGCTTTCTCCGTAATCAAAAGGTCGAGGTCACAAGTGCGCCAGCCGAGTTTCTTCCCGATAATCTGCGCCACTGTTGACTTACCGCTGCCCATTGGCCCGACCAAGATTATGTTCTCTCTCATCCTTTTTGGGGTTGCCATGGGATCTCCTCCAAATAAGCGGCCCAGGCTTTTTTTATCTCCGGCAGGGAATCGCCGCTGAATTTCTCCAAAAAGGCCTCAGCCAACACCCAGGCAACCATAGCCTCTGCCACCACTCCCGCCGCGGGAACCGCGGTGAGATCCGACCTTTCCACCGCCGCCCGCACCGGTTCCCGGGTTTTCAGGTCCACTGAGGGCAATCCCTGGTACAGGGTGGGGATGGGTTTCATGGCCGCCCTGATCAGCAATGGTTCCCCGTTGCTTATACCCCCTTCGAGCCCGCCGGCGTTGTTGGTCGGGCGGTAAAAGCCCCTTCCCGCCTGGTAAGCGATGGGGTCATGAACCTTTGACCCTGCCAACGAAGCGGTGGCAAAGCCCAGGCCGAAGTCCACCCCCTTCACCCCGGGAATACTCATTACCGCCTGGGCCAAACGCCCATCCAACCGGCGGTCCCAGTGGACATGGGAACCCAGGCCGGGAGGGAGCCCTTTGGCATAAACTAAAAAAATCCCGCCCAGGGATTCTCCTTCCTCGCGGGCTTTATCGATTAAGTCCGTCATCGCCGCAGCCGCCCGGGGATCCAGGCAGCGCACGGGGGATTTTTCCACCTCTTCCTGTTCTTTTTCGTCCAGGGCCCGGTTGTGGTCTTCTCCGGAAGATACCGTCCCGATCCGCAAGACGTGGCTGCCGATAACAACCCCAAATTGCGCCAGCAAAATCCGGGCAAAAGCTCCTGCCCCGACCCGTGCTGCGGTCTCCCGCGCACTAGCCCGTTCCAGCACATTGCGCAGGTCGGTAAAGCCGTATTTGAGTCCACCCGCCAGATCGGCATGGCCGGGACGGGGAGCGGTCACTTCCGCCGGGACCCGGCGGAGCCTCTGTTCTTCCTCGTGTGCCCACGGAACTTTGGGCAAATGCTGTTCTGCTTCGTGCGCGCAAGTTCGCAGCTCAACTTCAGTGTCTTCTCCGGGAAGAAAGGGATCCATCACCACCGCCCAATTCTGCCAGTCCCGGTTGGGGATTAGAAACGCGATCGGGCTGCCTAAGGTCTTACCATGACGCAGCCCGGAAATGATCTCCACCCTGTCTTTTTCAATCTTCATCCGCCCTCCCCGCCCGTACCCTTGTTGCCTGCGGGAAAGCTCCCGGTCAATCTCTTCTTTACCGATGGCGACCAAGGCGGGAAAGCCTTCGATCACCACCGCCAGCGCACGCCCGTGCGACTCCCCGGCCGTAAGAAACCGCAACTTGTAATCGCCCCTTTCCCGGTAAGAAAGTAAGGAGAAAACCCGGTTATTTTTCCGGCCCCCGATGCCTGGGCTTCTCCCTGACAATATCTATCGCCTGCATTACCGCGAGTAAAGCATCGGTTCTCACTTGCCGGTCCGACTGTTCCACACGGGCAAGAATTTCTCCCTGCGGGGTCGTGGCGTATTTTCCCCTCAAGCTACTGAGGGCTAAGGCGATTATATCGTTCCGGCAACGCTCGCATTGGCAGTGGATGGGCTGCACTTTCACCAGATCCTGCAGGATCTCCTTGACCACATCTTCCATATAATTTTTCATGGTCATCAGTCCTGCCCCCTCTCTGTTTTAGTTCTCCTTGACCGCCTGATCCACCGGTTTCGGCAAGATAATTATTTGCCCGATCATAAGCTGGGTCACATCACTGATCTGGTTTATCTCCATCAGCAGTTCGGGCGGGACCTCATATCTTCTTGCCAATCGCCATAAAGTCTCCCCCGGTTGCAAGACATAGAGATGCTCCACGGGAACGGGAATAACCAGATCGACCCCGGCCGGCAAGGGCGTATCAGGAGAGAGATTGTTTGTGCGGGAAAGGGCCTCCACCGGGATCCCGTATTTGGTGGCGATCGCCGGTAGATCCTCTTCTTCTTTGGTTTTATATGTTATTACCAATCCCACCTCGGCCGTGCCGGGTAAAAAAGCCTCCGGCCCGGCTTGCCTTTCTTCACCTGCCGGTCTTTTTTCAACTGCCGCAACTAACGGTCTTTCTTCCTGTTCGACTATGGTTTCTTTGGGTTCCCCGGCTGCCTCGCCTTGCCCGCCACCAAGGGTGGCAGGCGCTCCAGGTTCGTCCGGTTCCGGGGCTGGCCCGCCGGTCTGACCCTGACCCAAAGACCCCAGTTCGACCACTTCCGCCTCCCACAATGCCGTACTCTCCAGCACTGTCGTACTTTCCACCGCCGCTGTGCTTTCCGATTCCTTAAGCGTTTTTTCTTCCTTCTCTCCCACCGCCGCTGCCGGTGTTTCGGCAACCGGCAAAACAGGCGCTGGCTCTCCTCCTGCTCCACGCCAATAATCTGTGCTGCCGGAAAAAGAATTTATAAAAATCGCCAAATCCCGTTTTTCACCGGGCCTGCGTCCACTGCCAAACAACAATTCTTCCCTGGGCGAACCGGTACGTATATAACCAGCGGTCTGCCCCGTCCCCTGGCTACCGGCGGCCAAAGCCAGCCCGGAAAGAACGCAACCCTCTTCAGCCCGTAGGGAAAGAACCGCACCAGTCTCCTTCGTCTCAATCACCGCGGCAGGGGCGCCGCTTTCGGTTTCCCGCCAGCCTGCAATTCTGTTGATTTCGGCTTGCAAAGCCAGGGTGACGCCGTTCTCCGCTTTTCCGAGCAAGGTTAAATCCAGGGTAACCCCGATCTTCCGGTAATTAACAGGGGCCGCTCCCCCCTCGTCTGCCGCCGCAACCACCGGCAAAAGCTCCCCAATAAACTGGTGGTTGTTCCTGTATAAAAACGTATGCAGGCTGAAGGTTTCCTCCGGAAATTCCCCATCTGTTAACAGGCTGGCTTCTGCCTGCTCTTCCCGGCTTAGCCGGGCAAAATAAGGGCCGGACGCCGCCGGCAGCCGGGGCAAGATCCCCCGGAGCCCGCCATCGTCTACGGTCAACGCTTTTACCTTAATTTCAAAAGTATAGCCTTCTTCTTCCGCGCTCCTCAGAGCGGAAACCTTCTCCCCGATGATCCGGTGTTCCAAACTGCCCGTTGTTACCTGCAACAAACCGCCGGCCAACTCAACTTCCAACCGTTCCCTGGGAATCACCGCTGAAAGCGCTGTAATAAACTCCTCCGGAGTGCACCGTCCCGGATCGTAGGAACGGGTCTCCATGGCTTTGTAATCCCGGAACGACTGCTCATTACCGATGACCACCACCCCGGCGGACGGGTCCCAATAACAGGAATACCCATAAACCCGGGCTAATTCCGCCATGGCTTCGGTCAGGCCAATCCCTTCCCGGAGCTTAATTTTTACCGGTACCGCCCGCACCACCCTCCGGTCGACAAGGGCAAAAAGATTCCCACCGCGCATGCGCGCGATCCCGGCTAACCCTTCCAGGGCATCGGCAATATTTACGTCAATAATATAGAAATTTGTCAACCGGTAATCCGGTAAACCGTATATTCGTTCCTTGCCCATACCCGGGGAGGAAAAAAGAAAAACCATAAGAAGCGCCAAAAGGATCCGGGCCCGGCCCCACCTTCGCTTCTCCGCTGAGCACATACCCTTAGCCTCCTTAGCATAAAGCCCGGTAGTCGCCCATATGAATAACTCTTAACCATATATACTTCTATTTTTCGCTTTTTTTTCCTGCAATAAAATTGGTTTTCGCCCGTACCGCCGTAGTTACCGGTCCAAAATTTTCATCACAACCGCACGTAATGGCTCCTCTTCAGGCATCCGCCCGGTCCACAATTGGCAAGAGAGCATTCCCTGGTAAATTAACATCCCCAGTCCGCCCAGAACGGAAAGGCCCATTTCACCGGCTTTCTTCAGCCACATCGTGGCCAAAGGACGGTAAACCAGATCGCAAACAAGACAACCGGACCGGCAATATTCCAAAGGAAAAGCAGGCATCCGGTGGCTTTCCGGATACATGCCGACCGGTGTTGCATTAATCACCAAATCCGCTGCGGCTGCCGCCTTTTCCAGTTCCGGCCGGGAAGCAACGTATTCCGCTGGAAAATCCAGGCGTTTCCGGAGGTCTTCCCGTAAAGCCGCCGCCCTTTCTGCACCCCTGTTCACCAGGTAAAGGGCGGCCAGCCCTTCCCGGGCCAGGCGAAAAGCAACCGCCCGGGCTGCCCCCCCGGCTCCCAAAAGGACACAGGTCTTCCCCCGCGGGTCAAAACCGGCTTCCTGCTGCAAAGAAAGGAGAAAACCCTCCCCGTCCGTACTGTAGCCGGTCAGTTCCCCGTTACGGTTGACGATGGTATTAACCGAACCGCTAAGCACGGCGTCCCCCTCCACCTTGTCCAAGAGAGGAATGACCGCCTCCTTGTGGGGGATCGTCAGATTAACCCCGCCCATATTCAAGTGGCGGATGGCCGCCACTGCGCCGGCCAGATCCTCCGCCTTCACTGTAAAGGGGAAGTAGACGGCATTAATCCCCAATGTTTTAAAGGCCTCGTTCTGGAAGAAAGGGGAGAGGCTGTGTCCTACCGGATCCCCAAAAAGCCCGTATAACTTGATGGTCTCCTGAATCATTACGCTTTCCCGCCCTTCTCTTGCTTAATATTAAAATTCGGGGGGAAGGTAAAAAAAACCTGCCGTAAGCAGAAAAACAGCAGAAAATTTGCGGAAAAAGACCCGGCGTGCCGCCGGGTCTCCCTGTACTGGTTATCCCTACCTATACCTCCATAATGATCGGCAACAACATCGGCCGCCGTTTGATCTTCTCATAAAAGAACCTCCCCAAATTTTCACGGATCTCCGTTTTTACTTCCGTCCAGTCATATCTTCCTTCCTTCAAGTTCTTCAGGAGAATGGAGAGGACTTTCTGCCTGGCTTCGGCCAGGAGTTCTTCAGACTCCCGGACATAGACAAACCCCCGGGAGACAATATCCGGCCCGGCCAGGATCTGGTTGTTATCCCTGTCCATGGTGATGACCACGATCAAGATTCCATCCTGGGCCAACTGCTTCCGGTCGCGGAGAACAATATTGCCCACATCCCCTACGCCCAAACCGTCTACAAAGACCCGGCCGGCGGGAACCCTACCGGTGAAAGCGGCGTAGCCCGGGGCAACTTCCAGGACATCCCCAATCTCCGCAATAAAAATTTTCTCACTGGGTACGCCAACTTCCTGAGCCAGGCGGGCGTGCTGTACCAGATGCCTGTATTCGCCATGGACCGGGAGGAAAAACTCCGGACGGACCAGATTGAGCATTAATTTCAACTCTTCCTGCCGGGCGTGGCCCGAGACATGTACCCCCGTAAGCGTCTCGTAGATCACATGGGCCCCCTGTTTGAACAGGTGATTGATCACCCGGGCAATCAGCTTCTCGTTCCCGGGGATGGCCGAAGCGGAGATAATGACTGTATCCCCGGGAACAATATTTATCTTCCGGTGTTCTCCCGTGGCCATCCTGGTCAAAGCGGAAAGGGGCTCCCCCTGGCTGCCGGTGGTAATGATTGTTACCCGTTCCGGGGGATACCGGTCAATATCATCCAGATCGATCAGCAATCCCTCGGGGATCTGTAAATACCCCAATTCACAAGCGATCGAAACCACATTGACCAAACTTCTACCGGCCAAAGCCACCTTCCGGTTGTGGGTCATTGCGGCGTTTATTACCTGCTGGACCCGGTGGATATTTGATGAGAAAGTGGCGATGATGATTCTTCCCTCCGCTTTGTAAAAAAGCTCCGCAAACTGCTGTGCCAACACCCGTTCGGAAGGGGTGTACCCGGTTCGTTCCACATTGGTGCTGTCGGAAAGCAAAAGTAAGACTCCTTCATTGCCCAGTTCGGCAAATTTCCGGAAATCCAGCGGTCCGCCATCAACCGGTGTGTGGTCAATTTTAAAGTCGGAGGTATGAACAATCGTCCCTACCGGGGTATGAATGGCCAGCGCGACAACACCGGCAATACTGTGGTTAACGTTGATAAAATCAACAGTAAAAGATCCGATCTGCCGGGTATCTCCGGGCTTGACCGCATGAAAGCGAGCATGCCGCTCCAAACCGTGTTCCTTCAATTTCCCGTTGGCCAAGCCCAAGGTCAAACGGGTCCCGTAAATATCCACATCCAAATGGCGCAGGACATAGGGGAGGGCGCCGATATGATCTTCGTGGCCGTGGGTTAAAATCAAACCTTTTATCTTTTTTTTATTCTCCAGCAAATAGGTAATATCCGGAATGACCAGATCAATCCCGAGCATCTCCTCTTCCGGAAACATCAGCCCGGCATCAATGACCAGAACCTCGTTTTTGTACTCCACGGCCAGCATGTTTTTGCCTATTTCTCCCAATCCCCCCAACGGGACTATGGAGACTTTGTCACCCTTGGACAATAAAAAAAACACCTCCAATTTTTCGATAATTTTTTCTATATTTGCGCGAACAAGTTCGGGCGTACGCCCACGTATGGGTGCGAACCCACCATAGACAAGCGCAAATATTGCAAAGACCGTCACCGCCGACGGTCTTAAAAGCCACTATAATTTCGGCCTGCGGAAAACCCTTCCGCGCGCGCGACCCTTCCGCGTACCGGGCGCGGCTTTATGGCCATCCTATTTTTTTATTATAACAAATCCCCGGAGGTTGAGCAAGAAAATTTCTCAGCTGTTTCTGCCATTTTTACCAATTCTTTAATTATTTCCACAGCCGCACCGGGCTTTCCGAGCTTGGTCGCGTTCTCCCGTAACTGGCCAAGTTTCGCCGGGTCTTTCAACAACTGTTGGACCACGGGTTCTAAATTTTCAAGTTCCTTCAGGTAATACCCGGCCCCCGCCTTCAGCAAAAGCTCGGTATTGGCCTCTTCCTGACCGGGAGTCGGACATACCACCAATATCGGCAGGCCTACGGCCAAAGCCTCGGAGACCGTGAGCCCGCCGGCCTTGGAGATTAAAAAATCCGCCAGGCGCATCCATTTATGCATATCATCCACATAACCCGGGAGATGCAAGGTAAAATGGAACTTATCCTTTGTCTCCGCCAACGCCCGCCGGGTCTTCTCATTTTTCCCGGTAATCACCACTGCGGTAAAGCCTTCCGGCACACGGTTTAGGACCTCCAAGATCTCCATCAGCGGGCCGATGGCGTTACCGCCGCTCATCACCATAATCACCGGCTGGTCCGGCGGCAACCCTTTTTCCTCCCGCAGCTGGGCAGAGGAAAGGGTAAGGCCGAATTCAGGCCGGATCGGAATCCCGGTCACCTTTATCTTTTCCTTGTCAACTCCATATGTCCAGAGTTCATCAACCATTTCCTGGCAGGCCACAAAATACCGGCCGACATGGGGATAGACCCACATCGGGTGACCGGCGTAATCCGTAAGGATGACCCCGTTCGGCACGGGATATTTGGGGTAATAATAAGAGACCACCGCCGCAGGGAAAAAGTGGGTACTGACAATAAGATCCGGCCGGTATTCATCGAGAAACTTCTTATACTTCCCAAGCGCCAGCAGCAACTGCTCCTTTTTGACCAACGGTTCCGGACGGCGCTTCTCCTTTTCGTATATGAACCCGTAGACCCAGGCCATCCGGCTGGTGAGAAAATAATAGGATTCCTCTAAGATTTTGCTGACCACCGGATCGCAGTATTTCAAAAAATCGACATGGACAGCGTCTTTCTCCGGGTAACAGTTTTTAAAAGCCCCACATACGGCCTCCGCGGCCTTCAAATGCCCGGCGCCGATGGAAGCCGAGAGAACAAGCAGGCGTTTCACCAATTTTTATTCCCTCCTGTGTTAATCCGGAAAGTATTGGCGGATGTTTACATATTATCATATCATGGAAAAGGAGAAAGGGCAAGCCAGGGCGAGTTGTGGCTGCCCCCGCAGCCACCTGGAACAAAGGCCAGGGGCCGGATATGATTGGTCATAATTTGCTTTGGTCATGCTTTTCACAGTATTTTGGCCGGCCTCCCCAGCCGCAGGGGAAAAGGAAGCAGTGAATAAGCACGGTAAACCAAATCTACGGGTGAAAATTTTACCGGCAGACAACGGGAAAAAAGGCGAAAACAAAAATATACCCGCTCTTATCCGCGTTCTGTGCGGAGAGCGGGAGGAAAAGCTGGACCGTGCGCGCGAATCATCCGTTACCCACCGGGGGCGGACTTCCTTCCGGTAAAATTAAAAAACTGGAGCCGGCGACCGGACTTGAACCGGTAACCTGCTGATTACAAATCAGCTGCTCTGCCGATTGAGCTACACCGGCCTCTCTTTCTACCCACACAGCATTATTCTAACACAAGCCCACACCGGATTCAAGAGGAACCGGGAAAATTTCCGGCCTCCATAGCCTGCAATTCCCTGTAGAGCGCCGGGGTTTTCCCGGCCAACGCCCGGAAGACCCCGGGTTTGATCCGGGACCATTCCCCAATCTCAACAGCCAATCTTTGCAGGCGAAAATACTCTTCCCTCCCCGGGCGCTCCGTAAAATTGAGGTTCTCCAGATAAAGCGCTTCTTTCCACTCTCCCAAAGCCCGGTGTAGCGCGGCCAAGCGCAGACGGTAAAGATACCGGCCGCCGGCGCCGGTAAAGAGATCCATTCCTGATTGGAGCAGGGTTTTCGCCTCCCGGTACTCGCCCTTTTCTTCCAAAAAGTCCAGAAGCGGGAGAAGACGCCGATAATCCTTTAAACACCAGCCGGCCAATTCTTGAAAGCTTTCGGTCCCGGGCGGCCACAATTCTCCCGAAAGGCGAACCCACCGGACCACCGGCAGCTGACCCTCTTTTCCGCAGGGAAGGGCTTCATCCCTAACCAAAGAAAAAAAGACCTCCCGGCCTTTGACCGCGGCCAACCGGCGAAAAAAAACGAAAAAACCCTCTTCTTCCCCGGCAGTCAGCGGGGTCTGCAGGTAAAAACGGAGGATTTTTGCGGCTACCGGCCACGGAATCCCCTCCCCGGCGTAAGTGGCGAGGGGTTCAAGCAGGCGAAGCAAATATCCGGTAGCCATGGTTCCCAGGGAAAAACCGGCGATAAAATCCAGCAACTTTTCGGCTAACAGGAGAAGACCTTCCCAGGCTTTCTTTTTGCTGCCACCGGCGCCGGTCTTTAATTCTTCCTCCACTGCAAGGAGCAGGTTATACCACCGCTCCTCCCAAACCTGCCGGCTGCGCCAGGGCGACCGGGTTTCCAGGCCCAGATTCCTGACGAGAGAGAGGAGTTTTTTCAGGGAAACCCGCTTCTTTTCTCCCTCTTTACCCCGGCCTGCCAAAAGCCGCCGGAGTAACTCCCCCTCTTCTCCGGCGACCAATTGCAGAAGGGCCACAGCTTCGTTCCGGGAGAGCTCTGCCAACTGCCGGTAAACCTCTACCATAGGCGCAAATGCCTCCGGTTCCCGGAGCCAGTGGGATAAAAGGGCGGCAGCATGCCGGCAGCGGCCTTCCCGGGACGGGCAGGAACAGTTCATCCGCCACCCGCCGCTTTCGCGTTTAACCCGCACACGGTAACAGCCCAGGGCGCCGGTTACCGTCCCTTGCCAAACACCGTCGCCGTAGCAAGCCCCGCTGATCAGCCCTTCCCGCCCGTATTCCCGGCCTCTTCTCCATTCTTCCCAAGAGAACAGCCGGGAAAAAAACCGCTCCCTGCTCCCGCTTGGCATATAACTCACCAACGTGATCCTTTACTGCAAATGTGCTTTTCTTTCGGATAACTCGGCCCTCTTGGCGTCATTAAACCGGTCGATTGTCGAAAGGTAACCGGTAATCCGCCGGACCCGGCGGATGAAACCCGAACCGCAAGAGGGACAATCACCCGGGAAAATCCCGTGGTATCCGCAGGCATGACATTCGTCGACTGGGAAATTGATCCCCGCGTACCCGACGTCACAGGCTGCCATATGCCTGATGATCGCCTCCACCGCCTCTAAATTCTGTTCCGGCGGTGCATCCAGTTCCACATAGCTGATGTGGCCGGCATTGGTCAGGCGGTGGAAAGGCCCCTCCAGCAATATCTTCTGGTAACAACTGGTCTCGTAGTTGACCGGTAAGTGAAAACTGTTGGTATAGTACTCTTTATCGGTAATCCCCTTAACCACCCCGAACTGGGACCGGTCCAAAGCCACGAAACGACCGGAGAGCCCCTCGGCCGGAGTGGCGAGAAGAGTGTAGTTCAGGTCGTACTCATCGACAAATTCATCGATCCGGCGGCGCATATGACTAATAATCTCCAACCCCAACCGGTGGGCGGCGGAATCTTCGCCGTGATGAGAACCGGTCAAAGCAGTCAGGGTTTCTGCCAAACCGATAAAGCCGATGGAAAGGGTCCCATGTCTGATTACAGGAGCGATTGAGTCGTCAGGCCCCAGTTTTTCCGAATCCAAGTAAAGGCCCTGGCCCATTAAAAACGGCATGTCCTTTACTTTCAATTTGGACTGTAGCCGGAAACGGTGGTAAAGCTGTCTGGCGGTCAACTCCAGCAACCGGTCGAGTTTATGGTAGAATAATTCCAAATCTCCTTTGGCCAGGATCGCCAAGCGGGGCAGGTTAACCGTGGTAAAGGAGAGGTTGCCGCGACCGGTGGATACCTCCGGACCGTGGCGGTTGGCAATCACCCGCGTACGGCAGCCCATATAGCTGACCTCGTCGCCGTAGGGTGCGTTGAAGGTGCTGTCCATAAAGGCAAAGGTCGGATTGAGCCGCCGGGAGGCGGTGCGGATTGCCAACTGGAAAAGGTCGTAATTGGGGTCGTCCGGCTCTAAATTAACCCCTTTCTTCACCCGGAAAATAATATTGGGAAAGATCGGGGTTTCCCCGCGCCCCAACCCCCGTTCGTGAGCGAGCAAAAGCGCGCGGGTGATCATCCGGCCTTCCGGAGAGGTGTCGGTCCCCAGATTGATACTGCTGAACGGGACTTGGGCCCCGGCCCGGCTATGCATGGAGTTGAGGTTATAAATCAAAGCTTCCATCGCCTGGTAAACCTCATCTTCCGACGCGTCCTTGACAAAGGCGGCCATATCCTTGTCGAAGAAGGCAAAGGATTGTCCTCCGTGCATATCATTCTGGGAACTCTGCAGGATGATGGCGGCCAAAGCCGCGGCCGACGCCGGCCGCTTCGGTGGACGGATATAACCATGGCCGTTATCAAAACCCTCCTGCAATAGCCGGCCTAGGGGAATCTGGATACAGGTCAGGGTCTTCCCGTAAAAATCCAAGTCGTGGATGTGCAAATCCCCGGTCTGGTGCGCCCGGGAAAACTCCTCCGGGAGCAGCCGGTAAAGGTAATATCTCTTACTGGCCGCAGAAGCAATCTGTAACATCTTGGCCGAGGGGGAATTCCCGATATTCGCGTTCTCCCTGTTTGTTTCGACGAGGATCTCTTCCACCGCATCCATCAACTCGGATTTGGTCTCCCGGAGCCTGGTCCGCCAGTCACGGTAAAGGATATAGGCTTTGGCGGTTTTGGCGTGGCCTGTTTCGATCAGCACCTTTTCGACCGCATCCTGGACCTCCTCAACAGTGGGGATCCCCGGTCCTTTCGTCTTCACCAAATAATCGGTAACCACCTGTGCCAATTCTTCCGCCAGTTGCCGGTCTTCGCCCCCGATGGCCCGGGCGGCTTTGAAAATAGCGTCGGTGATCTTCAAAACGTCAAATTCAACGATTCTCCCGTCCCTTTTCCGGATCGAACGGAAAACGCTCCCCTGCCCGGGAGAAAAAACCGGGGGTATTGTCGAAATCTGGCCTTTCCTTGGCTTTTCCCCTATTTCCATCTCCTGCGGCAACAGCTCCTGCATGCCACCCATCTCTCCGTCCACTCCTCTCTCTTCCAATCTTACTTATCTTTCTGTTTTGTCCGCGCGTTTAAGAGGTTTTCCAGTTCTTCCATAAAAATATCAAGATCTCGAAACTGCCGGTAAACCGAGGCAAAACGGACGTATGCCACCTCATCAACGGCTTTAAGCTGCTCCATAACCAATTCACCAATAACGGTACTGGGGACCTCGTTCTCCATCCGGTTGCGAACAGCCTGCTCCACGCTGGTCACGAGTTGTTCCAGGGTGGCAAAGGAGAGGGGCCGCTTTTCACAGGCCTTCAAGAGGCCGTTCAGAATCTTTTGCCGGTCAAACGGTTCCCTGCGCCCATCTTTTTTAATGACGATCAAAGGTTCCTGTTCCAGCCGTTCATAAGTGGTGAACCTTTTTTCGCATTGCAGGCACTCACGCCGGCGCCTGATTGTCATCCCTTCTTCCACCGGCCGGGAGTCAACAACCCGGCTTTCCGGGTAGTTACAATAGGGGCAACGCAATTTTCTCTCTCCTGTCCCGCGCGAATCCTGCCACGATCAGAATTTGCAGGTCCTGTCGAAGGCATTCCTGTCTCGCGTGCGCGCGCGAACCCTGCCGTTCGCCGTTTCTTGTAGTACAATATGTAGTGACTACTACCATTATAAGGTCAATATGTTGGGTTGTCCATTGTTGTCTGGCCTTTTTTTCTGCCGGGAAATTTGGTTTACCCCGGCAAATCTTCCCTAGATCCCGTTTCGCTTTTGATTATGGCAGATTATATTTCGCCGGGCGCTCCCCACAAGCATAAGACGGATAAAATTCCTTAAAAACAATAAAAAAACCACCCTTCGGTGGAAAAATAACAAAAAAAAGGCCACCTTTCGGTGGCTTAAAATAGTAGCTTTCCACTTCGTCCACAAACGTCCTACAACATTTGCGACTCCTACTCTGACTGCCGGCGTGGTCAAGAGTAGGGCGAGCGCTCACCTCTCTGCCGGCGCCAAGCTTCAAAGTGAAGCTCTTCAGCCTTCCGTCTTTACCCAAAACTAAAGGCTGTACCTTAATATTATCAAAGCTTGGCATAAACATCAAAAGGAATAATAGTCCGTAATAAGATATTACCGGTAATTATTCGCGTTTTTTGCTTGATTGGTCAATATTCCTCTTTTTTTTACTATTTTTTAACCAAAGACTGGGCGCAACGGGTGGCTTCCCCAAGTACCTCCTCTTCCTCCCAGCGGACAAGTCTCCCCTCTCTCACCAACCACTCGCCATTAGCCATTACATCACTGACATCGCTGCCCCGGGCGGCATAAACAACCAGGGAAACCGGGTCATGTAACGGGGTGAGGTGGCTTTTTTTCAGATCGAGCATAATCAGGTCGGCACTTTTCCCCGGCTCCAGACTGCCGGTTACGTCACCCAGCCCCAGCGCACGGGCGCCGTAAATCGTCGCCATCTTTAAGGCGGTCTCCGCGGGGATCACCGTCGGGTCGTTGGTCTGCACCTTATGGAGTAAGGCGGCGGTACGCATCTCCGTAAAAATATCAAGCCGGTTGTTGCTGGCGGCCCCATCCGTCCCCAACCCCACGGGTATTTTGGCCGCCAGAAGCTTTGGTACAGGGGCAATCCCACTGGCCAGCTTCATGTTGCTGGAAGGATTATGGGCGATCGCCACCTTTTGCCGGGCAAGATAAGAGATCTCCCCGTCGTCCAGCCAGACGGCATGGGCTGCCAGCACCGGGCGGGTAAAAAGCCCCTGCTCCGCCAGGTAGGCAACAGGCCTTTTCCCGTACTCCTTCCCGATTTCCACCAGTTCGTCGGCGGTTTCAGCCAGGTGGATATGGATCCCGAGCTGGTATTGTTTGGCCGCCGCCACCACCTCCTTGAGAAAGGCCGGCGGGCATGTATAGGGGGCATGGGGCCCCAGCATCACCGTGATCCGGTTCCCGGCCCGTCCCCGCCATTCCCTGGCCTGGGTGACCGCTTCTTCCAGATTTTTTTCTGCCTGTTCTTCCAGGCCGATAAGGCCGCGGGATAGGACCGCGCGAATTCCGGTCTCTTCCACCGCCCGCGCCTCTTCCTCGAAGAAATACATATCCGCAAAGGTGGTCGTCCCGGAGAGCAACATCTCGTTAATCGCCAGCCTGGTTCCCCAATAAATATGTTCTGCAGTGAGCCTGTCCTCCAGGGGCCAGATCTTCTCCTTCAACCAGGTCATTAACGGCAGATCGTCGGCCACTCCCCGCAATAAAACCATGGCCGCGTGGGTATGGGTATTAACCAGTCCCGGCATTACCAGCCGGTTCCGGGCGTCGATCACTTCATACGGTTCCGTCTCTTTCACCGGCTCCCGCCAGGGACCGACCGTGGCAATCTTATTGCCGGTAATCTTCACCATCCCGTCTTGCAAAGGCTTCCCGCCTTCGGAAAGGGGTAAAACCCAACCGCCGCGAATCAGAATGGTACGCAAAGCCACCATCCCCCTTTATTCAATTGTCCATTGGGACAGATACTTCTCCTGTTCAGAGGTGAGGGTGTCAATCTCTACCCCCGCCGCAGCCAAAGCCAGCCGGGCCACGGTCCGGTCAACCTCCGCCGGAACAGGGTGCACCCCGGGAGCCAGCCGGCTTCCTTCCTCCTTCAGGTACAAAAGGGATAAAACCTGTAAGCCAAAGGAGAGGTCCATAATCTCCACCGGATGGCCGTCGCCGGCCGCCAGATTCACCAACCGTCCCTCGCTTAATAAATAGAGGCGCCGGCCGTCGGGGAAAAGGTATTCCTTGATGTCTTTCCGGACCTCGCTGACTTTTCCCGCCGCCGCTTGCAAATCCTTTTTATCGATTTCCACGTCAAAATGGCCGGCATTGGCCAAGAGCGCCCCGTCTTTCATCACCTTGTAATGCTCCCCGTGGAAAACCCGGGCGTTCCCGGTGACGGTGATGAAAACATCGCCATATCTGGCCGCCTCCAGGGAAGGCATAACCTGAAAACCGTCCATCAAGGCTTCCAACGCCCGGATGGAATCGACCTCACAGACGATCACCCGGGCCCCCAACCCTTTGGCCCGCATGGCCACGCCTTTACCGCACCATCCGTATCCGGCCACCACCACGGTCTTGCCGGCCACCACCAAATTCGTGGTGCGCATAATCCCGTCCCAGGTGGACTGGCCCGTTCCGTAACGGTTATCAAAGAGGTGTTTGCAATAAGCGTCGTTCACCGCCACCATGGGAAAAGCCAGTTCGCCGCGGCCGGCCATGGCCCGCAGGCGCCGGACTCCGGTGGTGGTTTCCTCGCAGCCCCCGGCCACCCCGGGCAGGAGATTACGGGCGGTGGTATGCAAGAGACAGGTCAAATCCCCCCCGTCGTCAATGATAAACTCCGGGCCCGCTTGTAAAGTCGCGGCCAAATGCCGGAAATACTCCTCTTCTGTCGCCCCGTACCAGGCGAAAACGGCCACCCCCGCGTTGACCAGAGCTGCCGCCACCTCGTCCTGGGTGGAGAGGGGGTTGCTCCCGGTGATATAAACCTCCGCGCCCAAAGCCTTTAAAGTCAAGGCCAGGTAAGCTGTTTTGGCCTCCAGGTGGATACAGGCGGCCACCTTCTTCCCGGCCAAAGGTTTTTTCTTCCCGTATTCCTCCCGGAGGCGGTTCAAGACCGGCATCCGCCGGGCAACCCAAGCGATTTTGTCCTCACCCTCCGGGGCTTTTGACAGGTCACGGATTTCATGCGCGGCCATTCCTTTATTCCTCCTTCACCCAACCTCTATGCCAACTGCTGAAGTTTTTCCCACTCCCCGTTTCTGACGATTCCCCGGTCGGTGATGAGTGCCGTTACCAAACGGGCCGGGGTAAAATCAAAAGCCGGGTTCAGCGCCTTAACCCCGGTAGGCGCCAAGCGCCGCCCCTGCCAGCAAATGACCTCATCTTCCGCCCGCTCCTCAATGGGTATGCGTGAGCCTTCCGGTATCGCCAAATCCACCGTGGAAAAGGGGGCGGCCACGTAAAACGGAAGCCCGTGCTGGCGGGCGAGGACCGCCAGGGTGTAGGTGCCGATCTTGTTGACCACGTCGCCGTTGGCCGCAACCCGGTCGGCCCCGGTAATAACCGCCTGGACCAGCCCCCGCTGCATCACAAACCCGGCCATACTGTCGGTAATCAAGGTAACAGGGATCCTCTCCCGGAGCAGTTCCCAAGTGGTCAGCCGTGCCCCCTGTAGCAACGGCCGGGTTTCACAGGCGGTTACCGCGATCTTTTTCCCCCGGGCTACCGCCGCCCGTACCACCGCCAGGGCGGTGCCATAGGCCACCGTGGCCAAGGCGCCGGCATTGCAGATGGTAAGGATATTCATCCCGTTGGCAAGCAAGGCGGCCCCAAACTCCCCAAGCCGCCGGTTGCTCTCCGCGTCCTCCCGGAAAAGCCGGGAGGCCTCCGCTTCCAGGGCGGAAACCGTGGCCGCAGGTTCCTTCCGGCCTTGGGCCTGCCAGACCCGGGCCATCCGGTCCAATGCCCAAAAGAGGTTGACCGCTGTCGGCCTGGTGGACCGCAATTCCTGGAAAACCGCGGGCAGTTCCGTCTGGAGATCTCCCCCGCGGGCGAGGATTTCCTGTGCCCCCAGGACCACACCGAAAGCAGCGGCTACCCCAATCGCCGGCGCGCCCCGGACCGCGAGGCGCCGGATGGCGGCGGCTACCTGCCGGTGTTCCCCGCAAACAAGGTAAACCTCTTCTTCTGGTAGTCTTGTCTGGTCAAGAAGGACCAGACTCCCATTTTCCCAGCGCAAGGCTGAAACTTGTAAAACCGGAAATTCTGCTTTGCCCATAAAAGACTATGCCGCGCGCGAATGCGTCCTCAGCCGCAGGCCTGCCGGTCTTGGTCCGGGCGCGGCCAAAGAAAAAAGCCGCGGGCGCGTACGCAAGCCTCCTTGTCTATATTATTAAATCTACTGATTTTCCCCAAATATATGCCCAAATACCTTCGTAAAATCCCGGCCTGCTTCCTGGCAGGTGCAGGCCTCCGCCGCATAGACCCGCTCCATCTTCTCCAGGGTTTTTTGGAGCATAGCCCAGACGGTACTATTGTTTTTCGCCATAACCTCCAGGACTTCTTCATGGGTAAGGCGGCCTCCGGCCATCCCGGCGGCCAAATTGGTCACCATGGCGATGGTGGCATAACAGATCCCCGCCTCTCTGGCCAGTGCCACCTCGGGATAACTGGTCATTCCCACCACGTCCGCACCCAAAAGGGCGTAAGCCCTGATTTCCGCAGGCGTTTCAAATCTGGGTCCTTCCGTACAGATATAGACTCCCTTCTCGTGGAAGGCAAATTCCGCGCCCGGGCGCGCGCGCAGTTCCCCGGCGGCAGCCGCCATTGTTTTCCGGAGGGCGGGACAGTACGGTTCGGTAAAATCCAGGTGGGCCACGCCGTTCTCCCGGCCGTCAAAAAAGGTTTGCCGGCGATTTTTGGTAAAATCAATAAACTGGTCAACAAAGACAGAATCGCCCGGGGCCATCTCCGGGTTCAAACTCCCCACCGCGGCAGTGGCAATAATCGCTTCCACGCCCAGGGCCCGCATTCCCCAGATATTCGCCTGGTAGTTGATACGGTGCGGCGGCACGGAGTGCCCGGTCCCATGCCGGGGAAGGAAGACCACCTCATGGCCTTCCGCCTCTCCCATCAGGGGGAGGACCATCCCGTAAGGGGTCTCCACCTTGACCTCCTTCACGTTTCCCATCATGTCCGGGTTGTAGACCCCGGACCCGCCGATAATTCCTATCTTCACAGCCACCGCTCCTATCTACGGATCTTTCCGGTCTTTTCTTGCAGTCCTTGTAATTGCCGCCTAATCCGGGATTCGATCTTTTCCGGTAAGGGAATGAAGGGCGGCGCTTCATCCTCCTCCTCGCCTCCAGACTCGCTTCGAGATTCGCCTCGGGATAAAGTGAGTTCCCGCTTCGGCCGTTTTGGGATGTAGGGTTCCTTCTCCAGCAGGTCGTGGAGGATAACCAGGGCTGCCTCTTTATCCGGGATCCGCCCGCGGGGTGAAGTCTCCGGGTCTAATTGACTGGCGGGAGGGACGGGCGAACCGACACAGGATGGGCACCCGTCTTCACAAGTACAGGCGGCGATCAGATCCAGTGCGTCCGTAAAGACCTCCTCGACCATTTCATAGATGCGTTGGGCAAAACCAACGCCCCCGGGGTACTTGTCATAAAGGAAGACCGCCGGCCGCCCGGTATTGGCCAGATCCACCGTGGCGCCGAGATCGCCGGGGTCGGTCATCACCCGTAACGGCAAAACCTCAATCAAAACGTTGGCTAACCCCAACAAGCCTTCCATCGGGTCCCGTCCCAATTCCTTCAACCGGTTAAGCAGTTCCAGCCCGGGCTGGAGCCAGAAAGCACAGGTCTCCATGGTCCGGACCGGCAGGTCAATCGGGCCAAAACCCAGGCTTTCCCTGGTGGTAAATTTGATCTTCCGGAAGAGGTACGGCTTGGTCATCACTTCCACCGGGCCAAAGAAAACCTCCGCCACCCGCCATTTTTTCCGTATTTCCTCTCCGGCCAGGCGGATCTGGGTTTCAGTGACCGACTGGGTGTAATAATCCACCTCCGCCTTGTGGGTATAAGCCACCTTTTTTTCTAAATCCAACTGGCGGACGAAGTAGGTCTCCCCTTCATGTATATAAACAGCTTGCGTATAGAGTTGAAGGTATGCGCTGTCCTCGTCCATAAGGCCGATGGCCTTCCCGCTCTCTTCATCCAGGATCGTAAAGGTGTTCTCGGAGATGTTCCGTAAATTAATCTGCCCGGCCGGGAACCCCTTCCCCCGCCAGTAGGCTTTTCCTTGCACCAGATAGACCTCCCCGGCCTCCTCCAGCAAGCCTTTGACCGCCGGGGCGAATTTCCCAAAAACGGCCAGGTCCTTGCCGGTCAAAGGGGCTTCGTAGGCCGCAGCCCGCAGGTGGCCCAGGAGGATATGGGGGTTACCGGGGTCGATCACCGCCGCTTCTGGATTCTTCCCGAACAAATAATCCTGGTATCTTAGGAGATACTGGTCAATGGGGGCGTTCAGCCCGACAAAAAACACCAGGGAAGGCAGATCGCCACGGCCAGCCCGCCCGGCTTGCTGCCAAAAAGAAGCGATGGTCCCAGGATACCCCACAATAATACAGGCTTCAAGGCTGCCGATGTCAATCCCCAGTTCTAAAGCGTTGGTGGTGGTTACCCCCAACAGGCGGCCGGTAAAAAGCTGTTCCTCGATCTCCCGGCGTTCCTCCGGAAGATACCCGCCGCGGTACGAACGGACCAACCGTGCGGTCGAGGGGCTCATCTGCTGCAACCGTTCCACCGTATAACGGCGGATTAACTCCGCCACTACCCGCGCCCGGGCAAAAGTGATCGTGGGAATCCTCCGGGCAACCAGGGTGGCCATGAGTTCGGCCGCCTCAATATTAGCGCTCCGCCGGACACCGCCTGCCGCCTCCAGTAGGGCCGGGTTCCAAAGGATGATATGCTTTTCGCTGGCGGGCGCCCCGTCCTCCGTAACCGGGACCACCTCTTGCCCCAGCAGGTTCTCCGCATGTTCCCGGGGATTGGCAATCGTCGCCGAGGTGCAGATAAAAACCGGCTGCACACCGTAATGCCGGCAGAGCCGCTGCAAACGCCGGAGGACACCGGCGACCTGTGAACCGAAGACCCCCCGGTAGACATGGATTTCGTCAATAACCACAAAACGCAGGTGGGCAAAGAAATCCCCCCACGCTGTATGTTTTGGAAGGATCCCCTGGTGTAACATGTCCGGGTTGGTGAGGATAACCCGCCCTTCATCCCGCAGTTTTTTCCGGGGAGAAGGCGGCGTGTCCCCGTCATAGGTCCCCATAACCGGCGCCTGCGGCCAGCCTTCCGTCAGCCGCCGTAACCCTTTCAACTGGTCTTGCGCCAGCGCTTTGGTGGGGAAGAGATACAGGGCCCTGCTGTCATGATCCCGCAACCATTCTTCCAGCACCGGCAGGTTATAACAGAGGGTTTTCCCGCTGGCGGTCCCGGTCACCACCACGATATTTTTGCCCCGGCGGGCCAGATCAACCGCAGTAGCCTGATGAGAATATAACCCGTCGATCCCCGCTTCTTTTAAACCGGCGGCCAGCATCTCCGGTAACGGCGCGGCCAAATGCCCATAACTGGGCGGACGGGCGGGAATAATATGCTCGCCGCTGATCTGTCCTCGGTAATCCCGGCCGGAAGTCATCTCCTTTAGAAAACCTTTAACATCCATTGGCTCACCTTCTGTACCTATTTCCCTAAAGACCGTCTTTTTTCCCTGGGAAGCCGGGCGGGGGTGAAATAGCCCACCACTCCTCTACCTACCAGCCATAAGCCAACGCCCACCAGGAAAACGGGGAAGACCTTCGTGTATTCCCCGCCGGCAAAGGCCAGGCCAAAGAAGGCCAATCCTCCGGAGAAAAGGGAAAGATAAAGGAAGAAACGGCCTGTCTTCCGGAAAACAAAAAGGTAAAGGAGGAGGGAGGCAACGGCCACCAGCAGAAAAAGAAAGACACTCCGGTAAAGGCCGGGGGGTAAGAAATGGCCGGCCGCCAGGTAATACACGGTAAAAACCAGATTGTAGGCGGAGAACACCAGCCAAAACCGCCCGCCGCTCCGGCGGTAAAATATGAGAGAAACGATGAGGCCGGCGAAAAAGAGGCCAAAAATCACCGGGACAACCCCGGTAAAATAAAGATAAAAAAACACCCCGGCCCAACAAGCGACAGCCGGCAACCATTGGCGGCATGCGTGGGCCAAAGCTCGTTTTTTTTCCACTGACAACACCCCTGCAATTAATTCGGGGTCGGATTGAAGATCTCCTGCTTCTTTATGGGCGACTTGACAAAAGACTCCGCCCGCCGGGTTGGCAACAACGGTTGTCACAATACAGTTCCATCCCCCGTCCCAACCCGTCCCCAAAGAAACGGGCGATTTCCGCCGCAGCCTCTTCCGGGGAACCGGAAGCGTGGACCAAATTTCTCCGGGAGGAAATAGCCAGATCACCCCGGATGGTACCAGGACCGGCCTCCAGCGGGTCTGTTGCCCCCACCATCCGCCGGACAAAAGCCACAGCCCGCGGGCCGCCTAAAACCGCCACCAGACTAGGGCCGGATGTCATGTACTCCACAATTTTCGGAAAAAACTCCTCCCCTGCCAAATGTGCATAATGCTCCCTGCACAGCTCCTCAGTGAAGGTGAGCATCTTCACCGCCACCAGGTCCAAGCCAAGCCGTTCAAAACGGGAAAGGATCTCCCCCACCAACTTCCGGTACAAGGCATCGGGTTTCAAAATCACCAGCGTCTTTTCGCTCATTTTCCTGTCACCTCCGGCAGTTCTCCAGCCTTGCCCGCAAAGCTGCACCCCGCTCTTCATATCCGGCTTTACCCAACAAGGCAAAGACATTCTCTTTGTAAGCCTCCACTCCCGGCTGGTTAAAAGGGTTGACACCCAAAAGATAGGCACTGGCAGCGCAGGCCTTCTCGAAAAAATAGACCAAATACCCAAAGTAATAGGGGGTGAGCGCGGGAATGTTCAGAATCAGGTTGGGGACCCCCCCGTCCACATGAGCTAGAATGGTTCCGCGCAGAACCTGCTCATTAAGGAAATCCAGGCTCCGTCCGGCCAGGTAATTGAGGCCGTCCAGATCATCCTCCGTCCGGGGAATCTCCAGGCTTGCCCCGGGATCCGCCACCCGCAGGACGGTCTCGAAAAAGAGCCTCCTTCCGTCCTGGATGTATTGGCCCAAGGAATGCAGATCCGTGGTAAAATTACAGGCCGCAGGGAAAAGCCCCTTCCCGTCCTTCCCCTCACTCTCGCCAAAAAGTTGTTTCCACCATTCCGCCAGGTAAAACAGGGCCGGCTCATAATTGACCAGCAGTTCCACGGTCTTCCCGCGACTATAGAAGATCTGCCGTAAGGCGGCATACTGGTAACACTCGTTAGCCTCCAGTTCCGGGGAGGAACAGTCCTGGTAGGCGGCGGCAGCTCCGGCCATCACCGCTTCGATATCAATCCCGGCGGCGGCAAAAGACAACAACCCCACCGGGGTTAACACGGAATATCTGCCTCCCACATCAGCGGGGATTACGAACCGCTCGTACCCCTCATTCTCCGCAATCCTCAGCAACGCTCCTTTTTTTCTATCGGTGGTAACATAAATTCTCTCCGCAGCGCCGCTTTTCCCGTATTTCTCCTCGGCCAGCCGGCGTAAAAACCGGAAAGCCACCGCCGGTTCGGTGGTCGTTCCTGATTTGGAGATGACATTTATGGAAAACTCTTTTCTCTGCAGGTAATTCAAGAGCCCCTCCAGAGAGGCCGGGCTTAACTGGTGGCCGGCAAAAAGCACCCGGACCCCCCGCCCGGTGACCTCCCCGGCCGTCGCAGGCAAAAGCATCTCCAGCCCCGCCCTGGCCCCCAGGTACGAACCGCCGATCCCCACCACCACCAGTACCTCGGATTGCTTTTGGATCCGTTCCGCCGCGTCCTTGACCCGGGTAAACTCGTCCCGGTCATAAAGGAGCGGCCATTCCAACCATCCCAGATAATCCCGGCCCGGACCGGTCTTTTCATGTAAAACCTGGTGTACCTGGTGCAACCGCCCTGCCATACCTGCCAATTCTTCCCGGTTAATAAAACCAAGGGCCGGTGAATAGTCGAAAGTAACCTTTTCCTCAAAACCCATTTTCTTCACCCCAACACACCAATTTCCTCCTTAGAATACTCTTTAGAATACTCTACCCGTAAATAAAATCCTCTAATTATTTCCCCATTATTTATCATTAACATATTCCCGGCTGACCCGGGGAATATTAACCAAAGCCTATGCCGGAGGTGATAGGGTGAAATGGCTCACCGCCCTGCTGCGTGGTAAAAAGAGCCACACGGCACAGAAAAAAAAAGCCGAAGCCGGAAAGATTACGGACAGCCGCATGGACATCAGCCAGCGGGAAGCGGCGGTTAAATCGCTTTCACTAAAAAAATCCCTGCCGGAAACCTTGAAACTAATCCGGGAAGTCACCGGTGCTCCCGGGGATCTGACCATCCGGGAATTTAGAGCCGGGCGGGAACAAGTGGAGATTGCCCTCCTGCACCTGGAAGGGTTTGTCGATAATAAACTGGTCGAGAATATCCTGCGCATGCTTGGCCTGGGTTCCTTCCAGTCGCCAGTGGGAAAAGGGGCCGGCCCCAACCTGCTTCAAGAGTTCCGCCGGCGCCTGTTGCAGTCGGCGGAGACCAAAGAAGTCGCAACTGTGGACGAACTCTGGAGCGCCCTGACCAACGGCT
>DUNX01000002.1 GCA_012839115.1 Bacillota bacterium | reverse complement strand
TGCGCCTGCCCGGCCTTGGATAAGACCAGCGTCATCGCTGCCGTTGTCGTGGTCTTACCGTGGTCAACGTGACCAATTGTCCCAATGTTTACGTGCGGCTTCGTCCGCTCAAATTTTTGTTTTGCCAAAATACTCTCCCCCTTTACCTGTCGGCATCAGTATTTTGAAGGTAATTTTTGAGAATAGTTTGTGCAAAAAAAATATAAAAAAATGGAGCCCTCAACCAGATTCGAACTGGTGGCCTCATCCTTACCATGGATGCGCTCTACCTACTGAGCTATGAGGGCTGGTTGCGGGGGTAGGATTTGAACCTACGACCTCCGGGTTATGAGCCCGACGAGCTGCCAGCTGCTCCACCCCGCGATGTCACGCTAAAGCGTCTGTGCGCTTGTGCGCAAATTTGGTTTTCAACCCTGAATCATATGGCTGGTGGAGGGGGAAGGATTCGAACCTTCGAAGCGTTCACGCAACAGATTTACAGTCTGCCCCCTTTGGCCACTTGGGTACCCCTCCGTGAGTCACAAGCTTTATTATACTATAAATAAAAGTTGTGGTCAATTCTTTCTGTGGTTTTTTTTCTACAAATTATTGTTGCTTTCTTCTCTTTTTTCCAAATATCGTTCCAATTTCCGCTTTACCCGCTGTAAAGCATTGTCGATGGATTTAACATGCCGCCGTAAATCTCGGGCAATCTCCTGGTAGGAACGGCCGTCCAAATAAAACATGAGCACCTTCCATTCCAGATCACTCAGGAATTCTCCCATTTTATGTTCAATGTCCACAAACTCTTCCCTGCTGATCACCAATTCTTCCGGATCGGTCACTTTGTTCCCGGAGATGATGTCCAGCAAAGTCCGGTCAGATTCCTCATCGTAAATGGGCTTGTTCAGCGAGACATAAGAATTCAATGGGATGTGTTTCTGCCGTGTCGCCGTTTTAATGGCGGTAATGATCTGCCGGGTGATACAAAGTTCAGCAAAGGCCCGGAAAGATGCCAGTTTGTCATGGCGAAAATCACGGATGGCTTTATAGAGCCCAATCATGCCCTCCTGGATAATATCTTCCCGGTCGGCGCCGATCAAAAAGTATGACCTGGCTTTGGCACGGACAAAATTCTTGTACTTGTTGATTAAATATTCCTGAGCGCTGACATTACCCTGTCTGGCGGCCTCAACTATCGCTTCATCCATCATGTTTTCGTAGGCATTTAGATCTTTCTGCGGATTAGCCCCCACACTATCGCCCTCCAGACAGCATTGTAACAACCCTTGTCCACAACACTAATTATACAACAGGCTGTTACAACCGTCAAGGAAATTCCTTTGTCCCCCCTTTCTCCATAAAGCGGGTTCCGTCTTCTCCGGCCTTCCGGCCACCAACCGGAACGGGCATAAAAGGAGGAGAGGAAGGGGAAGAACAGGAAGGAAGGGGCAGGGAGGCCCGATACCCAATAAAAGAAGCCTACATCCTACTGAAACAAGCCTGCATCCTGTAAAACAGACTCACACCCCATGAAACAGGCCTGCGCCCTATAAACTTCTGTTACGCTCAAGGCAGCAATTGGGGATCTCCTACGTATCTAACATACTCAACATCCCAATAAATTTCCGTTACGATCAGGGCAGCGCCTGGGCGCGGCGGCGTACCACCTCGTAAAGGATTATTCCTGCGGCTACTGAGACATTCAAGGAGCCCACCTTTCCCCGTTGCGGGATCCCCACCAAAAGGTCGCAGGTCTCCCGGACCAGACGGGTAAGGCCTTTTCCTTCGCCGCCCAGGACCAGACAGACCGGGGCGGTAAAATCAAAGGTTTCCTGCCAAAGGGGGGTGCCGTCCATATCTGCCCCCACCAGCCAGCAACCGCGCATTTTCAGTTCTTCCATAGCCCGGACGGTATTTTTAACCACCGCCACCGGCAAGTGGTAGAGAGCGCCGGCCGAAGCCCGGGCAACCACAGCCGAGAGACCGGCCGCCCGCCGTTCGGGCATAAGGAGGCCATGGGCCCCCGCCACTTCGGCCGTCCTGATGATGCTCCCCAGGTTCCGGGGGTCCTCCACCCCGGCGGCCAAGAGAAAAAGCGGCGTCTCGCCCCTGCTTTCCGCCGCTGCAAAAAGATGGTCCAGAGAACGGGTGGCCGGTAAGGAGCCGCGGGCAATCACCCCCTGGTGCCGACCGGTTTTGGAAAGCCGGTCCAAATAAACCCTCTCCCGGTAGGAGACGGGGATATTCCCCGCTCCGGCCAGGGCAATCAGGGTCTCGATTTCCTTCCCCCGGCTCCCGCTGGCCACCAGGATTTCACTGAGGGGAAGGCCGGCTCTTACCGCTTCCAGCACCGGGTTCCGCCCTTCAATAAGCTCTTCTCTAGGGTCTTCTTTCCTCACGGCTTCTCCTCCGTTTCCTTCCCGAGCCTTTCCGCTTCTTCCCTGGTGTACGGCTGTCCACAGGTATGTTTGCCCTCCCGGCACTTCCCCCGGACCAGGCAGGCCGGGCCGGCCAGGGCAAAGGTGAGCGGCGCCGCATCCTGTAGAAGGGAACGGATTTTCCAGGCCAGGCAGTTAATCTCCCACTGGGCCCGCCGGCAACAACGGAGTTCCAGGAAGTTCAGGAGGCTCCGGGCGTTCATTGTCATCATCAGCTGCGTGGTGCAGGCATTGGGCAGCAAATACCTGGCGTCCTCGTGGGGGACGCCCAATTCGACCAGGCTGTTATAGGCTTCCCGGATTTCTTCGATCAGGTGATGAAACCTCTCTTCCGCCACGGGCGACCGCCGGACCGAAGGCGGGACCACATAAGTAAACCCCGCCTCACTCACGTACCTCTGGGAACGCTGTGAATAAGAAGCGATCCGGTGCCGGACCAACTGGTGGCTTAAAGCCCTGCTTACTCCAGTGATGATAAAAGTAAATGAGGCATGTTCCAGGGGGGAATCATGCCCGGCGGCCCGCAGCCGCGCCAGCAACTCTTTTTGCCGGTCAGCAGTAAGCCCCTGGAGGATCGCGGCGGGATCCTTCCCGGAATAACAGAGACGGGCGGCAGCGGCCACCAACTGGTCCGGATCGGGGGTGCAGGTCAATAAGGTCACTTTCATGGCAGATTCTTCTCCAAAACTTCGATTGCTTTCGCCAACAAACTCTTCACCCTTTCTTTTTTCCCGGTGAGGTAAAGATAGCCTAAAAGCCCTTCCCAGGCGGTACTGTGACGGTAAGTAACCGGGTCGGTATGGGCCGGGATATGGCCGCTCTTCTGGTTCCGGCCCCGGCGGAGGATCTCCTTCTCTTCCGGGGTAAACTCCTCCGCCAGGAGCTGGAGAAGGCGCGCTTGATTCTCCGCCTTTACCAAGCGGATGGCTTCCCGGTGCAAAGCGCCGGTTGTAGAATGTTTCTTCCCAGCCAGTAGATATTCTCTGACCGCCAGTTCATGGAGGGCATCGCCCAAATATGCCCAGAGCGCCGGTGAAAGCCCGGCGGCGTTAATTCCCGGGGGGTTTTCCATGGCTTCCCCTTCCTCTCCATGCCCCTTACAGGCGCAATTTCCGTGTACAATCCCGCGCAGGATAAGAGCGCGCGTACACGCGAAGTATACGACATATGGTATGGGATTATATCTTGATTCGCGGCATAAAAGCGCGCGCACGCGCAAGCACAAAATATCATTTTATCTTTGAAAACTATCGTATAGACAATACCGAAACCGAAATATCTGAACCCAAGATCTCTCAACGTCTAGAATTCAGATCGCTAATAGAAACTCTAAAATAGTCCCGGCTGTACCGGTTTGGGCGGTTTCTTCTTTATTATCCGCCGCTGTAATTTTTCCTCCGGGAGTTCCTGCAGAAAGCGGGAAGGAAGAGCCGGGGCTGTAGAGCCAAAGCGCCGGCGGCGCCCGGCGGAAAAAAGGATCACTTCCCTTTGGGCTCTGGTCAAACCCACGTAAAAAAGGCGCCGCTCCTCTTCAATCTCCTCCGGGCTCTCCTCACCGGCCAACGGCAATAGCCCTTCTTCCAGGCCGGTGATTAAGACCACCGGAAATTCCAGGCCTTTGGCGGCGTGAATCGTCATCAGCCAAATATATTCCGGGGCCGGTCCCCTTTTCCCCTCCCGTTCCAGGTCCTGTTCTTTACCGTGGATAATCCGGGCCAAAAAATCCGCCGGGTCAGTGCTCAAAGCGGCCATCCCCCGCAGCCGCTCCATCTCCTCTGCTTCCTCCCAACCCCGGTCCTTGATCCATTCCCCGAGAAACGCCGGTACTCCTTCTGCCAATAACGCCTGAAACCTCTTTCTGCAGGCATGGTAGGAGTTTATTTTCCCCCTAACCTCCGGAGGCAAAACCTCCTGGTTTTCCAAGGCCAGAGCGGCACGGAAGGCCCGGGGATCTTGCCGGCGTAACGCCTCCAGCTTGTCCATGGCTTTTTGGCCCGGGAAGAAACAGGGGAGACCCAGAGCCGCAAGGTGCAGGCGGTCTTCCTCTTCCACCAGGCTATGGAGGAAGGTCACGGTCTCCCGGACCCGCGGCAGGTAAAAGAGGTCCTTTTCACCGGCCACCTTGTAAGGAAGGCCCTCTTTGCACAAGGCTTTTTCCAGCGCCTCCGCCTGGCGTCCGGTCCGGAACAAGACCGCCAGATCCCCAAAGCTATAACTGCCGCCTTCCTTGTCCCCGCGGAAGCTCCCGTGGGCGCTGAGCAGATCCGTCCCCCCCACCAGCCGGATGATCTCCCGGACAACGGCGATACTCTCGGCTGTTTCCCCGGAGGCCGGCAGGTAGGTGATGAGCGGACCCTCCGCCGCCGGCCGGGCCGGCTCGAGCAAGGCCCGTCCCCCCGGCGCCGGGTTTCTGCTGATCAGGTGCTGGGCGGCGCTGATGATGACCGGTGTCGAACGGTAATTCAGCCGCAGCCGGATCTCGGCGGCCGCCGGGTAATCCCTGCGAAAATCTGCAAAGACGGTGGCGTCGGCGCCGCGGAACCCGTAAATCGACTGGTCAGGGTCGCCGATGACAAAAAGGGTCGCCCCGGTCTCCGCCAATAGCTTTATCAGCCGGTACTGAAGGGGTGTCACATCCTGAAACTCGTCGACCAAAAGATGGCAGTACCCGGCTTGGACCTCCGGCGGGACCAGTCCCTCCCGGAGAAGCCGGACCGCTTCCACCAGGATCTCATCATAATCCAAAAGGTCTTCCTCCCGGAGAAACTCTTGGTAGCGACGGTAAAAATCCCGCCACTCTTCCGGGACCTCCGGATCATCCGGTAAAAGATTGCTGTTTTTCAACCGCGATACTGCCAGTAAAGCCCGGCGGATCCCGTTTTCCCCCGGGAAAAAACCGGCCAGTTCATACTCGGAAACCAACGTCCCCCCGGTCCAGGCCGGGGATTTGCGGAGAAGATCCAAACAAAGCTGGTGGAAGGTGCCGACCCGGACAGCGTGGGCCTTCTGTGCGCCGAATACCGGCGTAAGCAGGCGCTCGAGGCGCTCTCTCATCTCCGCTGCGGCTTTTCTGGTAAAGGTAACACAGGTGATCTCCGCCGGATCCGCCCCTCTTCCCAGGAGAAATTCCACCCGGTGCAAGAGAGTTCTGGTCTTGCCCGTACCCGGGCCGGCCACCACCAGGATCTGTGGGGCGCCGGCGGTCACCGCGCTTTTTTGTTCAGGGTTCAGGCACGGCAAACCCGCCGCCCGCTCCTGTTCTTCTCCTTTCTGGGCCGCGGATAAAACCAGCTGATCCGGTACGGAACGGCAGTCTTCCTCTCCGCCGGCTTCCAAAGCAAACAGGGCAGCCTGTCCGAGGTAAGCCTGGCGCTCCCCCTCCTGGAAGATCCTGACCTGCCCGTATTCCCCGTCAAAACCGGGGTTAATCTCCAAAAGCCCCCGGCGCACCCGGCGGATACCTTCGGCCGTTAACGGTCCGGCGCTTTTCAGGATCTCGTCAAGGGGTGTCTCCCGCAGGATAACCAGTTCCGGTCCGCAATTCTGCACGAGCTTCCAGTAGATATTCTCTACTTTCTTTGTTTTTACCCCCACGCCCTCGGCAGCCGCAATCACCTGCGCCAAGGGGACCAACCGCTCATACCTGCGGGCGCCGGCCGGTTTTTCCCCCGGCGCCCGGTCGGCCAGGACTTCCACCCGGTGGAGAACACCGGTGGTTACCTTTCGCCCGCAAACCGGACACTTCCCCTGGTGTTCCCTGGTCTGGGCCGGCGCCCACCGGATCCCGCAGGCCCGGTGCCCGTCCCAATGGTATTTCCCTTCCTCCGGGAAAAACTCTAATGTCCCCAGGAAACCTTCGCCCGGGGGCGTAAGAGCCTTCCGGATCGCCGGGTATGAAAGATCGGTGGCGAAAAGGTTTGCTTCCCGCCCCAAGTTTGCGGGGGAATGGGCATCGGAGTTGGAAACCAGTAAAAACCGGTCCAAAGCGGAAAGCTGCCAATTCATGGCCGGGTCGGAGGAAAGTCCAGTCTCCAGGGCGGTAATTTCCGGGGTTAAATCCTCAAAACACTCTTCAATAGTATCAAATCCGGAATTAGCGCCAAAGAGGGAAAAATGCGGGGTCCAGATATGGGCGGGAATAAAAATCGCCTCCGCGCAGGTTTCCAAAGTCATTTCCAGTAAGGCCCGGCTGTCCAAGCCCAAGATCGGCCGGCCGTCGGCGGCGATGTTCCCGATCTTCTCCAAGCGTCCGGCCAGCCGTTCCGCTTCTTCCAGCCCGGGCAAGAGCAAGAGGTGATGAATCTTTCGTGTCCGCCCGTTTTTTTTGTAGATCAGGCTGATCTCCCCGGAGATGATAAAACGCACCTCGTGGGCGCCCGGAATCTCAGCCCCCGTTTCCATCCGGTATTCCGGTTTCAGGCGCCACAACCCGTCGCCGGCGGGCATCAATTTCTCCCGGATTTCTTCCCGCCAGACCGGATGGGTAAAATCACCGGTGCCAATTACTGTCAGTCCCTTGCGGCGCGCCCATAATTCCAGATGTTCAGGGCAGCAATCCTTACTGGTGGCAATGGAGTATCTCGAATGAATATGTAAGTCCGCCCAATACTTCATAACATGCTCTCCTCTGCTCCCCGTAGCGCGCGGGTGCACGGGTTAACTTCTTAACTTACATTAATTCGCTTTCTCTCCTTTGATCCCTGCTCTTTCCCTTTACTCAGCCCATCTTTTACTCATCTTCTCCGGTCACCGGATAACCCCTGGGCTCCATCCCTACTGTTTCCTTTTTTACCTCTAAATCCCCTGCCCTTATTTCTTCCGTTCCCTTTGCTTCCGGGAACCCTTCCGCAGCTTTGTCACTGCTCACTTCCGGGGACACTTCCGCAGTTCCTTCACGGTTTGCCTCCGACGTCCCTTCTACGGTTCCCTCACGGCTCACCTCCGGAGTCCCCTCATAACTCGCTTCCGCAATCCTTTCCACGACTCCTTCACCCCTCACCTCCAGGCTCCCTTCGGTAACCCCCTCACCGCCCGCCTCCAGGATCCCTTCAACAGTCCCCGTGAAACCTGCCTCCAGGGTCTCTTCTGCGGTGGCGCGCCCATGCGTTTCCTCCTTATTCCCCGGGGCCACTTCTGCCGCTTCCTCCCTGTTTACCACCGGTTCTTTCCTTTTCTCCACCTGCAGCCAGGTTGTATCATACTTTTTACCCAAGTATTCACCGGCCAGATCGTTCAAGAGGGAAAAAAGCCGAGTCAGCCTGGAAAGGTCCTCCGGCGAAAGCGACCTGGAAAAATCGGTGGATCCATACTCTTTCACCGTTAATTCGGCAAAAATACTGTTTTCCTTACTAAGATGTCTCTCCAAAAGCAGACTAAAGCTATTCCCCGCCTCCAGAAACTCCCGGCCGGAGTTGGGTTTCCCGGCCCGTAATTTCCCGGCAATCGTCACCAGTTTCTCGATGGAAAAACATAACTCTTCATGCTCCGCAGCCAACTCCGTCAAGACCGGGTACTCTAAACGACGGAGAACAACGAATAGGAACTCCTCCTCGACCGGCAGGTGCTCCCGGCAAAAAAACTCCTCCCAGAAGCGCAAAATATCCTCCAAATGGAGCAGGTTAACCCCCCGGGCTTTTCCCAACCTGGCCAAGATCTCTTTCTGAACATCCAGCATCATCCGTAAAGCCCCGTGATCATACTTTGCCCGTGTCAGATAGTCCATCTTACCCCCCTCCTGCAAATAGATGATCCATAAAAATATCTATAATAAAATTCTCTCTTTTATACCGGAAATACCGGGATTGGCAAAAGACAGATACAGCTTGCCGCCAGGAACAAGAACGCCGGGATCCCCCCGCTTACGGGATCCCCCCGCTTACGGGGGGTACATATTCTCCCAACCTAAGGGCAAGAATAAAGAAAAAAGAAAGGGGATAGATTTTGAAGAGGCTGTTGGTCATTGTCATCAGCTTGGGCCTACTTTTCCTGCTGGCGGGTGGAGCCGTGGCGGACTGGACCTACACCGTCCAAAGGGGTGACACCCTGCAGGCAATTGCCCAGCGTTTCGGGGTTAGTTTGGGCAACCTGCGGCAGAGAAACGGATTGTGGACCGACTCTCTCCGGATTGGGCAGCGGATAACCATTCCTACCGGTACGGCGGCAACTTCTACCGGCGGCTGGACCTATACAGTAAGGCGGGGTGACACCCTCTACACCATCTCCCAGCGGGTCGGGGTCCCCGTTAATACCCTGCGGTCAGTTAACGGCCTCGCCTCCAATACCCTGCGGATCGGACAGCGCCTGACCATCCCCACCGGTGGTACGGCCGCGGCTACCACTGCCGGCGGCGGTTCCCGGGCCGGGGTAGACACCTATATGCTGGCCCGGTTGATACATGCCGAAGCTGAAGCCGAACCATATATCGGTAAAGTGGCCGTCGGAGCTGTCGTTCTCAATAGAATTGAAAGCCCGCTTTTCCCCAATACATTGGCGGGGGTGTTATACCAGCCGCATGCCTTTGAAACCGTCACCAACGGCCGGATTTATACTACCCCCAGCAATGAAGCGGTCCGGGCCGCCCGTGACGCTGTCAACGGGTGGGACCCCTCCGGCGGCGCCCTCTATTTTTTCAACCCCGGTAAAGTCGTGAGTTCGTGGGTCTGGACGAGAACAATCGTGAACCGCATCGGTAAACACGTCTTTGCCATCTGATCGGCAAAACTCGTCTTTGTCATCTGAAAGGAGGTTATGTATGAACATCAACTGGATACGCCTGGTAATCCGGGCTGCCGCCACATTTATCGTCCTCTTTCTCCTCGGCTATATTGTCCCCGGGTTCTCCGGGTTGACCCTCGGACGGTTGGCCGCGGTGAGCCTGTTGGTTGCGGTTATTTCCTCCCTGGTGGAGATGGCTGTTAGACCCGGTTCCCCCCGGGATAGAAGCATCATCCTTTTTCTTGTCACCGCCGTAGTGGTCTACCTCTATTCCCTGGCTATGATTAACGTCCGGCCGCCGGTAGTCAGCACCTTGCTGGCAGCCGCCATAGTTGCCGGTGTTGACCTGGTCTACCCGGAAAAACGGCCTTTAGCAGAAGGGGAAAGGGAAGAAGGAATGCACAACCCTTAGCACTTAAAAAAAACTGCGGAATAGTGCAGGACGTAAATCCCCGGTCCTTAGCTCCCCTGAATCACCTGCACGTAACGGCAAAACCACAACGGCAGAACGAAAATCCCGTGACCGCAGGCGAAAAACCCGCCGGCAATCACGGGATTTTTGTCTTTCTCTTCTTATCCGCAGGATAGTTTCGGTGTGTTAACGAACCCGTCCCTTCCCTGTAATTTCTACAGGCTTCACGCCCACCACGTTTAGGGTAATTTCTCTAATTCCTCCCGTAACAATTTGTTGACCAAACCCGGGTTTGCCTGACCTTTGGTCTCTTTCATTACCTGTCCCACCAAAAACCCGAGGGCTTTTGTCTTTCCCGCCCGGTAATCCGCTACAGGTCCCGGGTGTTGGGCCAGGATCTCCCGGACCAGAACAACGAGTTGGCTTTCATCACTAATCTGCGCCAAGCCTTTTTCCGCCACGATCTCCCGGGGGGGCTTGCCGGAATAAAACATCTCTTCAAAGACGGTCTTCGCTATTTTCCCGCTGATCTCCCCGGCATCAATCATCTGCAGCATGGCGGCGAGGGCCTCCGGCTCCAGCTTGCTCTGGATCGGCGTGAGTTTCTCCAGGTTCAGCAGGCGGGCGAATTCCCCCATTACCCAATTGGCCACAGTCTTGACCTCACCGGAGTAAAGGCGGAGGGTGGCCTCAAAAAACTCGGCCGTCTCCCGTGAACTGCCCAGCAAATCCGCGTCTTGGGCCGATAACCCGTATTCCTCCATATACCTGGCTTTTTTCTCCTCCGGCAGTTCGGGAAGGCCCGCCCGGATCTCCTCCACCCACTCTTCCGCAATCACCAACGGCGGCAGATCCGGATCCGGAAAATACCGGTAATCTGTGGCCTTTTCCTTCGGGCGCATGAAAAAGGTCATCCCCCGCGTTTCGTCCCAGCCCCTGGATTCTTCTTGCTCCGGCGGGGTCCCCGCCGCGAGCAAACTACCTAAGCGGTTTGCCTCATACGTCAAGGCCGACTGGATCGCCTTGAATGAATTGAGGTTCTTAATCTCCATCCGCCGGCCAAATTCTTGACTTCCCGCCGGGCGCACCGAAATATTGGCGTCGCAACGGAAGGAACCTTCCTCCATCTTGCAGTCGGAAACCTCGATATACCTCAGGATTTCCTGGAGTTTTTCCAGAAAAATCTTGGCCTCTGCCGGCGAGCGGAGATCGGGTTCGGTGACGATCTCAATCAACGGCAACCCACTGCGGTTAAAGTCCAGCAAAGAGTAGCCGGTCGCCCCCGCCCCCGAATGATAGGTCCGGCCTGCTTCTTCCTCAAGATGAATCCGGTTGAGCCTGATTATTTTTTCTTCTCCCCCCGGAGTGACGATCTTAAGCCCGCCCCCGGTACAGAGGGGGAGATCACCCTGGCTGATCTGGTAAGCCTGCGGTAAATCCGGGTAGAAGTATTGTTTCCGGTCAAACATGCTGAACGGGGCGATCCGGCATTGCAGGGCCAATCCGGCCTTGATGCAGAACTCAACGGCCTTTTTATTAAGCACCGGCAGTACTCCGGGCATCCCCAAACAACCCGGACAGACGTGGGTGTTGGGTTCGGCCCCGAACCGGGCGGCGCACCCGCAAAAAACCTTCGCCTCCGTCTTCAATTCCACATGGACTTCAAGGCCAATAACAGTCTCATAATTCATAATAAAAACGCGCCCTCCTTTTACCACGTGTTAAAAGCCCCCGTCTTCACCGCTGTGCCGCTGTGTACCGGTGTCACCACGGCAATCACCCGCCGGACGGTAAAACGGCTTCCGGGAATCTACCCCCGGAGGAACGGTGACGAAAACCTTCCCACTGCCTTTTCCAGGGTGCGGGCAACCTGGAAAAGGAGATCTTCCCTTCCCGCGGGAGCCAATAACTGGACCCCTACCGGCAAGCCGTCCACCAGCCCGCAGGGGACGCTCAACCCGGAAAGGCCGGCCAAATTGGCGGCGACAGTATAGGATTCATCCTGGTACTGCCTTAAGGGGGATTTCTCCTCCCCGGCCCGGCCGGGCAACTCCCGGGTAACCGGGGTTAAAATCAGGTCGCACTTGGTGAAGGCTTCGGTAAATTCCCGGATGACCAGGGTCCTTACTTTCTGGGCATTGAGATAATAATCGCCATAACATTCGGCGCTTAAGACCAGCGTACCCAGGAGGATCCGGCGTTTCGCCTCCCTGCCGAACCCTTCTGTTCTCGTCTTTTTATACAAGAGGTCAATATCGGCCGCTTCCGGTGAACGGTACCCGTACCGTACCCCGTCATACCGCGCCAAGCTTGAACTGGCCTCGGCGGCGGCCAGTAATATGTGGGCCGCCAATGCGTATCCGGTGGAAGGTAGGGACAAATCCACTTGTTCGCCGTCCTTCTCCGTCAGGATCCCGGTAGCGGCAAGAACCAAGTCTTTCACCTCTGCCTGCAGTTCCTCCCCGGCAAAATACTCCCGGGGCAAACCGATACGCAGCCCCGGGCGGCCGGTAGCCGCCGTACCGGTGAATTCTTGCCCGCTGCGTCCCGGGGCACCGGCCGGGAGCGAGGTGGCATCAAGCGGATCCGGCCCGGCCAAGACCTGGTAAAGCAGGGCCAGATCCTCAACCTGCCGGGCTAGGGGACCAATTTGTTCAAGGGAAGGGGCCAGCGCCGCCAGGCCGAAGCGGGAAACCGAACCATAAGCCGGTTTCAATCCGGCGACCCCGCAAAAAGCGGCGGCCCGGCGCAGATTCCCGCCGGTATCAAAGGAAATAGCCAAGGGCGCAAGGCCGGCCGCTACCGCCACCGCACCGCCGTCCCCTCCCGGTTCCCGGTTCTTATCCCAGGGGTTACAGACCGGGCCGAAGGCGGAGTAGCCGGTGGTTGTCCCGGCCCCAAACTCATCGCTGTTGGTCTTACCAATCACCACCGCCCCCGCCTCTTGCAAACGGGAGACGACGGTCGCATCGTACGGAGGGATAAAATTCTCCAAGATCCGCGAAGCGCAAGTGGTTTTGATCCCTTTAGTACAAATGGTATCCGCCACGGCCACGGGAATCCCGGTCAGTGGGGTCACCCTTTCCCCGCGGGCCAGGCGGAGATCGGCCTCGTTGGCAGCAGCCAGCGCTTGTTCTTCCGCCACGGTCACAAAGGCGTTCAAATCCGGGTTGAACCGCTTAATCCGTTCGAGAAAGGCCCCGGTAATCTCCCGGGCCGAGACGGCTTTTTTCCGTAACGCATTGCCGAGTTCTTTAAGACTGAGGGTGGATAATTCCATAATAAAAGAAAACCTCCCTTCCCCTAGCTTTCTTCCAAGATCTTTGGTACCCGGAAAAAACCCTCTTCCCGGTGGGGAGCATTGGCCAATGCCTCCTCCCGGGGCAAAGAGGGTTTAACCTCATCATCCCGTAAAACATTGGTTAAGGAAAGGAGATGAATCGCCGGTTTCTCCCCTTCCACCGGGGCTTCCCGGACCTGTCCTGTGTAAGCCAAAACCTCACTCAGTTGGTGGGAAAACTCCGCAGCCTCCTCCTCACTGAGCTCGAAACGGGCCAGCTCCGCCAGGCGCTTGACTTCCTCCTTCTCCAGCTTCATCATATATCCCTCCTTTAGTCTGGCTCTCTTTCCGTTGCCGCAGATCCGTAAGTAACCGCAAGAACTCATCCTCGGTCAAAACCGTAACCCCAAGATCCACGGCCTTCTGGTATTTGCTGCCCGGGCTTTCCCCGGCCACCACATAATCGGTCTTCTTGCTGACGGAAGAAGTCACCCGCGCTCCCAGGCCCCGCAAGACTTCTTCCGCTTCTTCCCTGGTGAAAGCGGCCAGCGCCCCCGTGAGGACAAAGGTTTTTCCGCTTAATGGTTCTGCCGTCGCCTTCCTTTCCTCCGCCTTGAACTTGAGCCCGGCCCGGCGCAACTTCTCCAAAAACTCCCTGTTCTGGGCTTCTTCCATGTACCGCCGGATACTTTCGGCGATCGCTTCGCCGATCTCCGGAACCGCCATCAATTCTTCCTTGGTGGCGGTGAAGATCCGGTCCAAATCCCGGAAATACCCGACCAGCCGGCGGGCCATTTCCTCGCCCACATGCCGGATACCAAGGGCAAACAGGAGGCGTTCCGGCGGGTTTTCTTTGCTGCGCTCCACCGCTGCCAGGAGGTTCTCCGCGGATTTGGCGCCAAACCGCTCCAAGCCCGCCAAGTCCCCGGCAGTCAGGTCGTACAGGCCGGCGGCATCCTTGATCAGGCCTTTTTCAACCAGGAGATTAACAACGGCCGGCCCTACCCCTTCAATATCCATGGCATTCTTTGCGGCAAAATGAATAATCCTCTCTTTTTGCTGTGCCGGGCAGGAAGCCCCCAAACAACGGACAGCCGCTTCCCCCGGCTCACGGTAGACCGCAGCACCACAAGCCGGGCAGACCGCCGGCATGGTAAAAGGTTTCTCCGCACCGGTCCGGCGTTCCGGTACCACCCGCACCACCTCGGGGATGATCTCCCCGGCCTTCCGGATGACCACCACATCCCCGGTGCGGATATCCTTCTCCCGGATATAATCTTCATTATGTAGAGTGGCCCGCCCAACCGTGGATCCGGCCACCCGTACCGGTTCCAGAATGGCCAGGGGGGTCAGAACCCCGGTCCGTCCTACATTGACCAGGATCTCCCGGACCCGGGTGAAAGCCTCCTCCGGCGAAAATTTATAGGCGATCTTGGCCCGGGGCGCTTTGGCGGTTGCGCCCATTCTTTCCTGGAAGGCCAGGGAGTTGACTTTGACCACCACCCCGTCAATCTCCCAGGGAAGGGTGGAACGCTTCTCTTCCCACTCCCGGCAGTAGTCAACCACCTCTTTAATGGAGGAGCAAAGCCGGGAGTAGGGGTTGACCTTCAGCCCCCATTCCCTGAGGAGGGTCTGGGCCTCCCAATGGGTGGGCGGAAGCGCACTGGCCGCCCCTTCCCAGAGCAGGAGGTCGTAGAAAAAAGCGTCCAGGGAGCGGGTGGCGGTCACCGCCGGATCCAGTTGCCGGAGGGATCCGGCGGCCGCATTCCGCGGGTTGGCAAAGAGGGACTGGCCGGCGCGCTCCCTTTCCCGGTTTAACTCCTGAAAGGAGTCTTTGGTCATAAAGACCTCCCCGCGCACCAGGACCCGCCCGGGGACTCTTTTCTGTAACCGCAAGGGAATTGAACGGATGGTCCTAATATTGGCGGTAACATCCTCGCCCCGCAGGCCGTCGCCTCTGGTGGCGCCCCGGACCAGAACCCCGTCCTGATAAAGTAAGGCCACGGTTAAACCGTCAATTTTTTGTTCTCCTACATAACCTACAAAAATGAGGGGTTCCGGGGCGGCTTGTTTTTTCAGCCGGCGGTCAAATTCTATCAGTTCATCCGTATCATAGGCGTTGTTTAAAGAAAGCAACGGCAAAGGATGGGCCACCGTCCGGAAGGCCTCCGCCGGCGCCCCGCCAACCCGTTGGGTCGGCGAGTCCACGGTAACAAACTGCGGGTAGGCCGCCTCCAGCGCCGACAGTTCTTTCATCAAAGCATCATACTCGGCATCGGAGATCTCCGGGGCATCCAGGATATAATAGAGATAATCATGGCGTTCAATGGCTGCCCGTAGCTGTTCAATCCTTTTTTTTGCTTCCCCGGCCTCCATAACCCGGCACCTCCATCCCCCATTTTCTCCAGAAGCGGGAGGGTTCAATCAGTCAGGCAAAGAGATAATAACTTGGAACATATTCGCCCACCTGGCGGTCAATCCCTGCTGATGCGGGGAAAAAACTTGGCGGCTTGCTTGCCGCCGAGAGGGCTTTTTTAAGAGGCCCCCCCTATTCTCCCGGGATAAAAAAATCGCAAGAGAGCGGGAAGAAGGATTTTGATGCCTTTCCCGTGACCCGCTTTGGCGAGTTTTTAAATTATTTTGACTATCATGACTATCAAAAGGAGTGCCAAAATCAAAAGCGACGCAGTGAAAACGCGTCGCTTTAATGTTTTTTGATGGTGCGCCCGACAGGAATCGAACCTGTGCACCTGGCTCCGGAGGCCAGTGCTCTATCCCCTGAGCTACGGGCGCCTGCCTTCTTATTTTAAACGATCCGGCCCCAAAAAGCAAGCCGTCCGGGGATAATTTTTATCTCTAGGGAACCGGCTGGAGCTTCCTTTCTTGAACAAACATACTTAAGGCTCCCAATAAAAACCAAATAATAGCACCAACCTGGGAGGTATATAGGTTATGAGTGAACAGTTCATTGATGAAAAAAGCCGCCAGGGTTATAACTACCCCCGCTTCAAAGAGATCGCCATACCGCCACAGGAAAAAAGCCATGGCCGAAACTTTGCACATTAACCAAAGAAACGCCGCGAAACCCACCAAACCCATATCGGAGAGAATATTAAAGAAAAAATTATGGGGAGTTGGTTGGGTCGTTTTGATAGAGTTTCCCGCATAATCCGGTAAAAGCCCCGGAAAATTTCCAAGACCGGTTCCGGTCAAGGGATGGTCTTGAAAAATGTGGTAAGCCGCATGCCACAAGTCGATCCGGATCATATTTTCCTCAAGATCGAATATGCTGAGAAAACGATTATACCACTTGGGTTGCAGAAAAAAAAACGTTCCTGCCAGAACAAAAATAATAAGAATGACAAGGAGCGGCTTTTTACTGAATTTTTTATAGAAAGAAAAGAGAAAAAGACCTCCTACCGCCCCTACCCAGGCTGCCCTGGATAAGGTTGTCCCCATCGCCAGCAGGATAATAAGCCCGTAGGGAATAAGTACCCACCTGTGCTTTTTTACCCGGTCAAAAAGAAAAACCACACCCAATAGGCCAAAAATGAGAAACAGCGTTCCCAGACGGTTGGGTGCTCCGGTAAAAGCCGTCGCCCGGCGGCCTGGTGCAAGAAAAAAGTATTGCCAGATGGCGACAAACCCCATCAAAGTAGTGGCAACCAAAGAAAGCGGCATGGCTAAAGCGAAAAAAAACTTTTTATCTTTTACAAAAACCCGGCCGGCCGCGATCCCGGTCACAGCCATCAAGACCAGCCCGGTGGTGAAGAGAACCGATTTCTTGGGATCGGTCCCGAAAAATGCGCTTAAATAGGAAGAAAAAATTAGGGCAACGATCGGCAGCATAAGTTGGCCCAAAAAAGAAAAGGAGGGATCTTCCCTTTTATATTTCCAGTAAATAAAAGGGAACGCCAGAATAAAGAAGAAAAGACCGGCTGTGGCATAACCCAAAGGTGCACTGAATGCAAAGATTATCGTCAAAAACCGGAGAATATTTTGGCGGGTAAAAGCCAGCCTTACCCTGGCGGGAATAGGGTTGCCCATTATTTTCTTCACCATCCTTCGCACTGGCTCCCTGGGGACTTGTGATCTTCTCCTTCTCTTCTCACGGGGAAGATGCAAAAGCTCCCACAACCCCCAAAAGAAATAGTAGCTTATTTAGGACCTAGTATATCATAAACCAAAGGTATTTTAAATTTTTCTCCCCGCAATGTCAAGTAGAAAAAATAGACCGATGTCAAAAAAAACCCGAAGAAAACTACTTTTACGAGTAAAGCAATGATCTTTCCCAGGAGAGGAATGATCCCGGTCAAAAGAACCACCAGTTGCAAGGCTAACCAGAGAAAGAGGAGGAAAACCCCCCAAGCAAACCCCTGACTACCGTGGTGCCGCAGAAAATAATCCCGCCTTAGTTTTGTAAAGACAAAAACCAGGCCAAGCGGGGGAAAAAGATAACTGAAAGCCACCGCCATTCTGGCTTCGGGAGTAGTCTTCCCGGCCATGCCAAACCCTCCTTTTTAACACAGGATAACAAGATCTATGCTTGTCTATGATTATTCTATTCCAAACTTGTTATAAATATTTAAGAAATTTAAAACCGGGAGAAACCTCCCGGTATTTTATCAGCCGGTGATACGGCTGCTTCCTTGTTTTGCTCCGCCCCGGACGATAAAAGCCTGGGGGTTTCCGCGGAAACTGACATTGCTTTCCGATCCCGCCTGGGTCATTATGCCAAATGGCGGCGAATTGAATAAACTAATTGTCAGGTCAATTACGGCCTTTTCCCGTAGACGATCCGGAGCGACCAACTGAAAATCCAAAAAGACTATTTCCGGGATGATTTGACAACCTTGTCCCGGCTGGGCCCCCTCAACATCAACAAATCCGGAAAAGGGAATATCCACCCGTTGGTGGACAACGGTATTTCTTTTATTCACAAAGAAGATTTGTTTATGGAGAATCCCCTGGAAAATCACTTTTCCCGGAATTATATGACAACGGAGGTCTTCAACTACCGCCCGGATCTCGTCAATCTTCTCCGCCGGTGTAAAAAGCTCGACAGTATCATCAACCAGAACCTGCGCCTCCGCCTCCGCGACAACCCTCGTTGACATTATAGCCCCCTCCTTTATTTCCCTCCGCACGGGAGGGGTTTGTTACATAGTATGTAGACAAATCCCCGGAGGTTTGGTGACAAAAAAACAAAATCCCCATCACAGATGGGAACTCCGTTGTTAGACGGGGACCCCGCCATAAGGCAGGGACCTTTCCGTAGATATTTTTAAAAAATCTTATATATGTTTGAGGAACAAGATGCGGCTCTTTTTAAAAAGACAGACCGCTATTAGCTGGTTTTAAGTGTGTTTTAATCAGCCTTTCAAAACCGTTTAG
>DUNX01000017.1 GCA_012839115.1 Bacillota bacterium | reverse complement strand
GTTCAAAGTCCGGGCCGGGGTACCGGTGGGCTGTAAAGTAACCCTGCGCGGTCAGCGTATGTACGAATTCCTTGATAAGCTTTTTAATATTGCCTTACCACGGATCCGTGATTTCCGCGGGGTTTCCTCCCGGTCCTTTGACGGGCGGGGCAATTACAGTCTGGGACTGCGGGAGCAGTTAATTTTTCCGGAGATTAATTATGATAAGATCGATAAAATCCGCGGGATGGATGTGGTGATTGTTACTTCGGCTAAAACCGATGAAGAGGCGTTTGAGTTATTAAGACTTTTGGGAATGCCTTTCAGGCCTTCCTGATAGGAGGGAAAAAATGGCTAAGAAAGCGATGATCAATAAAGCCAACCGGGAGCCGAAATATGCCGTTCGTCGCTATAACAGGTGCCGTTTGTGCGGGCGGCCCCGCGCGTATATGCGGAAATTTCAGATTTGCCGGGTATGCTTTCGCAACCTGGCCCACCGGGGCGAGATTCCCGGAATTAATAAAGCCAGCTGGTGAGAAGGAGGTTGTCGCCATGGTGATGACGGATCCGGTTGCCGACATGTTGACGCGTATCCGTAATGCCAATATTGTCCGTGCCAAAGCCGTGGAGATTCCCGCTTCCAACATGAAAAAAGCGGTGGCCGAAATTTTGAAGGCGGAAGGCTATATTGACGACTACGAAGTGCATGAAGGCAATTATCAGGGAGTCATCAAAATCTACCTGAAGTATAACGGTAAACAACGGGTTATTTCCGGATTGAAAAAGATCAGTAAACCCGGGCTCCGGGTTTATGTTGGCAAAAACGAGATCCCCAAGGTACTTGGGGGGTTGGGTGTAGCGGTGCTCTCTACATCCAAGGGGATAATGACGGACAAAACCGCGCGCAAAGAAGGCCTTGGCGGAGAAGTCCTCTGTTATATCTGGTAACGCGCGTAAGATCGCAATATCCTGTGCAAGCGTCAAGTCTGAGAAGGGGGTGTTAATTTTGTCAAGGATTGGTAAGAAACCGATTCCACTCCCGGCCGGAGTAAATTTGAAAATTGACGGTACCTTGGTAAAGGTGAAAGGGCCGAAGGGTGAACTCAGCCAGGAAATTCCGGTGGAGACAAAGGTCCGGCAGGAAAAGGAGCAAGTGATCGTGGAGCGGTCTAATGATACCAAACATTGTAAATCAATGCACGGTTTGGTGCGCACCCTCGTCGCCAACATGGTGGAAGGGGTGAGCACCGGTTTCACCAAAACCCTGGAAATTCACGGGGTCGGGTACCGTGCAGCCATGCAAGGGAAGAAATTAGTACTCAATGTCGGTTATTCCCAGCCGGTGGAGATTGAGCCCTTTTCCGGGATCGAGATTGAGGTCCCGGCGCCGAATAAAATTATTGTCCAGGGGATTGACAAGCAGAAAGTCGGAGAAATGGCGGCGATGATCAGGGGTGTCCGTAAACCCGAGCCATACAAAGGGAAAGGTATCCGCTATGAAAACGAGTATGTCCGGAGGAAAGCCGGTAAAGCAGGTAAGGCCGGCAAGTAACGCGCTGTGCGCGAGAGGAAAGGGGTAACAGAAAATGCCTGTTCAAACCAGCCGAAGAGAAGCCCGGGTTAAGCGCCATCTGCGGCTCCGGAAAAAGGTGACCGGTAGCGCTGAACGCCCGCGCCTTTCGGTTTTTAAAAGCCTTCGCCATATTTATGCGCAGATTATTGATGATACCGCCGGGAAAACGTTGCTTTCCGCTTCCACTTTGGAGCCGGAGATCAGGAAAAAGGTGAAAAAGACCAGCGGAAATATTGCCGGTGCGAAGGTTGTCGGGGAGATCATTGCCGAACGGGCGTTGGCCAAGGGCATCAAGAAAGTGGTCTTTGACCGCGGCGGCCATCTTTATCACGGCCGGGTGGCGGCTTTGGCCGAAGCAGCCCGGGAAAAAGGGCTTGACTTTTAAAAGAGGGGGGTTATAATGGACGAGCGATTAAAACTAGACCCGAATGAGATGGAATTTGAAGAACGGGTGGTCTTTATCAACCGTGTAGCCAAAGTAGTTAAGGGTGGACGCCGGTTCAGTTTTAGCGCTTTGGTGGTCGTCGGAGACGGCCAGGGGCATGTTGGGGTCGGCCTCGGCAAGGCCGGAGAGGTTCCGGAAGCGATCCGCAAAGGGGTCGAAGACGCTAAAAAGAAGCTTTTTAGCGTACCGATGGTCAATACCACCATCCCCCATTCGGTTATCGGACGGTTTGGCGCCGGAAAAGTTCTTTTAAAACCAGCAGCTCCTGGCGCTGGAGTGATTGCCGGCGGGCCGGTACGGGCCATCTTGGAACTGGCCGGGGTACGGGATATCCTCACCAAGTCCCTGGGCTCTGATAACCCGCTGAATATTGTTAACGCTACTGTTCAGGGTTTAAAATCCTTGAAAACAGCGGAGGAAGTTGCACGGCTACGTGGAATCCCCGCGGACCAGCTTTTGGGATAAATAGAGGGAGAGGATGGATATGGCAAGAAAAGCCAAGACAAAGCAGCTCACGCTTACGTGGAAACGCAGTATAATTGGGCGCAAGGAAGACCAAAAAGCAACCATTGCCGCTCTGGGTTTTCGCCGCCTGTACCAGACGATCGTTAAGCCCGATACACCGGCGGTTCGCGGAATGGTGAAAAAGGTCGAGCATTTGTTGGAAGTAACTGAGGAATAGGGGGTGGCATCGTGAGAGTTGACCAATTACAGCCGGCGCCGGGCGCGAAAAAGTCGGTACGGCGTGTTGGCCGGGGTATTGGTTCCGGGTGGGGGAAGACCGCCGGTCGGGGCCAGAAAGGACAGAAAGCACGGTCCGGCGGCGGTAAAGGGCCGGGTTTTGAAGGCGGGCAAACACCGCTGCAACGCCGGTTACCCAAACGGGGCTTTAATAATAAAGTATTCCGTAAAAACTGGGTCATTGTCAATGTGGAAAAACTAAACCGGTTTGACGACGGCACAGAAGTAACCCCCAAACTTCTCTTGGAAAGCGGAATTATTAAAAACACCGGGGACGGGGTGAAAATTTTGGGCCGCGGCGAACTCACCAAAAAACTGACGGTTAAGACCGAAGGCTTTAGCAAATCTGCGGTGGCCAAAATTCAGGCGGCCGGCGGAAAGGCCGAGGTGATATAAGATGCTGGACGCGATGAAAACAGCTTTTAAACTTCCGGATCTGCGGAAAAAAATGCTTTGGACCCTGTTGTTGTTGGCCATCTTCCGGCTGGGCTCGTTTGTCGTTGTCCCCGGGATGAACCCGCGGGAATTCGGCGCGGATACCATTTTTGCCCTTTTGAACCTGTTTTCCGGTGGGGCTTTAAGTAACATGTCCCTTTTTGCCCTCGGCGTGAACCCTTATATCACCGCTTCAATTATTATGAACCTTTTGACCATGGTCATACCCCGCCTGGAGGAACTGGCCAAGGAAGGGGTGGAGGGCCGGAAGGTGATTGCCCAGTATACCCGGTACGGTACTGTAATTCTCGGTCTCTTGCAGGCGACCGCTCTTACCATGGGCTTTCGCGATGCCATGACCGATCCGGGTAACCCCTGGGCGGTAGTGACGGTTATTGCTGTGATGACCGGGGGCAGTATTTTACTGATGTGGCTGGGTGAGGTCATCTCCGAACGGGGAATCGGCAACGGGATCTCTTTGTTGATCTTTGCCGGTATTGTCTCTCGTTTGCTCCCTTCGACCATTGGCACCATCGGCGCCCTCGGCAGCGGCGGGATTAATCCCCTCGGTTTCCTGGCATTTCTCGTGATTGCCCTGGCGGTCGTGGTCCTTGTTGTTATTGTCACCGAGGGACAGAGGAAGATCCCGGTCCAGTATGCTAAGAGGGTGGTCGGGCGGCGTATGTACGGCGGGCAGGCCACGCACCTGCCGCTCAGGATTAACCAGTCGGGGGTGATCCCGGTAATCTTTGCCTCGTCGGTGTTGGCTTTTCCCCTGACCATTGCCCAGTTTTTCCCGAATATCAGCGGGTTTTTTGGCAATCTGCTTCGTTGGTTGACTCCGGGTCAGTGGTTACATCTGGTGCTTTATTCCTTATTTATCTTTATCTTCACCTATTTCTATACCGCCGTGACTTTCAACCCGGTGGAAGTCGCCAACAACATGAAGAAATACGGCGGATTTATCCCTGGTATCCGGCCGGGACGATCGACCGCGGAATACCTGGACCGGGTTTTGAGCCGGATTACATTGGCCGGGGCCGTGTTTTTAACCGGCATTGCCCTACTTCCTTATATTATCAGTGGGATCACCAAGGTGCAGGTGGGCTTCGGCGGTACCGGGCTCTTGATCGTTGTGGGTGTGGCGATCGACACGATGAAACAGATTGAAGCGCAACTACTGATGCGGCAGTATGAAGGCTTTTTGAAATAGGAGTGCTGTACCGATGAAAAAAACCAACCTCGTTCTTTTGGGACCTCCCGGGGCCGGCAAAGGTACCCAGGCCGAGAAGTTGACGGTGGAGTTCGCCATCCCTCATATCTCCACGGGCGATATCTTCCGGGCGGCGATTAAAGACCGGACACCTCTGGGGGAAAAGGCCCAGCAGTATTTGGCCAGCGGTGAATTGGTTCCAGATGAAATCGTCATTGGTATTGTGGCCGAAAGGCTCCGCCAGCCAGACACAGATGGTGGTTTTCTTTTGGACGGTTTTCCCCGAACGGTCCCGCAGGCCGATGCGCTGGCTGAGTTTTTGGCCGCAGAAGGCCGGCAACTTACCGCCGCAATCAATATTACGGTTCCTCCGGAGGTTTTGGTGAAAAGGCTTTCGGGCCGCCGGATCTGCCGGCAATGCGGCGCCGTGTACCACGTAGAAGGGAAAAAAGAAAAGCAGGCCGGGGTCTGCGATCAGTGCGGAGGCTCCCTTTACCAGCGGGAGGACGACCGGGAAGAGGTTGTCAGGAACCGTTTGGAGGTCTACTTCCGCCAGACCGAACCGTTGATCCGGTATTACCAAGAAGCCGGTTTGTTGCTGGAGGTCAATGGAGACCAGGATATAGCCGGGGTTTACCAGGAAATCGTTGCCGCATTGCGGGGTCCCGGTGAATGATCAGCCGTAAATCCGGTTTTGAGATCGAACGGATGCGCAAAGCCGGAGAGGTGGTGGCCCGGATCCTGAGCCAGGTGGCGAAGGCGGTAACGCCGGGGATCACCACCGGCGAACTCGACCGGATGGCAGCGGACGCAGTGGAAAAGTTTGGTGTGACCGCCGCCTTCAAAGGTTATAACGGGTTTCCGGCCAGTTTGTGCGTGTCGGTCAATGATGAGGTGGTCCACGGGATCCCCGGTTCCCGCCGGCTTAAGGCAGGCGATCTGGTTAGCCTGGATTTTGGGGTTATTTACAAAGGTTATTATGGTGATGCCGCCTTGACCGTCCCCGTAGGGGCGGTCGCCCCGGAGCATGGGAAACTGCTCCGTGTAACCAGGGAGGCCTTGTGGAAAGGGATCAAACAGGCCCGGGCCGGTAACCGCCTTTCCGCAGTTTCCCGTGCTATCCAGGAGCATGTGGAGAAGAACGGGTTCTCGGTGGTCAGGGATTTTGTCGGCCATGGGATCGGCCAGGCCATGCATGAGGAACCGCAGATTCCGAATTTTGTCTCTCCTTTACAAGGAGGGTATGACCCGGTATTAAAGTCCGGAATGACTCTGGCGATTGAGCCGATGGTTAACTGCGGCGGGTACCGGGTGCGGGTCAGTCCGGCCGACAATTGGACAGTGACCACAAGAGACGGGAGCTATTCCGCCCATTTCGAGCATACGGTTTTGGTGACCGGGGATGAACCGGAGATCTTAACCAGGGTGACGCCGGAAGCAGGGAATGGAGAGGAATTGATGACATGGTAGAAGAAGGGAATATCGCGGGGCTTCGTCCGGGACAGAAAGTCCGGTCTATCCAAGGGCGGGACCGCGGCCATGAGTATTTGGTTGTTGGTTTTGAAGGCGATCGATTCCTCCTGGTGGCGGACGGGGTGAAACGGACACCGGCACGGATGAAAAGAAAAAACCTGCGGCATGTACAAGTTTCTCCCCTGATCGACCGGGAGATCGAGCAGAAAATTACCGGTGGCGGACGGGTTACGGCTGAAGACATCCGCCGGGCCTTGACCCGCCTCGGAAAAACCCAACCGGAGGAGGGGGAGTAATGGCCAAAGAGGATGTTATTGAGGTGGAAGGAACAGTGGTGGAGCCGTTGCCGAACGCCATGTTCCGGGTGGAATTGGCAAACGGTCATAGGATTTTGGCCCATATTTCCGGGAAGATGCGGATGAACTTTATTAAAATTTTGGCCGGAGACCGGGTACTGGTGGAATTATCTCCTTACGATCTAAGCAGGGGGAGAATTATTTACCGTTATAAATAAGGAATAATGAGAAATCGGAAAACCCGTACCGCCCGGTTCAACAAAGGGCCGCGGCGGGAATGAGAAGGAGCGATCACAGTGAAAGTCAGACCGTCAGTAAAGAAGATCTGTGAACACTGTAAGATAATCCGCCGGAAAGGGCGGGTCAGGGTTATTTGCATAAACCCAAAACACAAACAGAAACAGGGCTAAAGGAGGGAATAGCATATGGCACGAATTGCCGGCGTGGACCTGCCACGGGATAAACGGGTGGGAGTTGCCCTCACCTATATCTATGGGATCGGTCTTTCCTCAGCACAAAAGGTCTTGAAAAAGACGAAGGTCAGCCCGGATACCCGGGTGCGGGATCTCACTGAAGAAGAGATTAACCGGTTACGTGAGGTAATCGACAGAGACTACAAGGTAGAAGGGGACCTCCGGCGTGAGGAGACCATGAACATCAAAAGATTGATTGAGATTGGCAGTTACCGCGGGCTTCGGCACCGGCGGAACCTACCGGTTCGCGGGCAGAGAACCAGAACCAATGCGCGGACCAGGAAAGGGCCGGTAAAAACCGTTGGGGTCCGCCGGAAGAAGTCATAAGGAGGTTTAAGCTGGATGGCAAAGGCCAAAAAGGGTAGCAGGACGCGGAAAAAAGAGAAGAAATATGTTGAAAGCGGAGTGGCCCATATCAAATCCACCTTTAACAATACCATCGTTACCATATCGGAACCAAACGGTAATGTTTTAACATGGGCTTCCGCAGGAGCCATGGGCTTTAAGGGTTCGCGGAAAAGCACGCCTTATGCCGCAGGCATGGCGGCGGAAGCGGCGGCAAAAAGCGCCATGGATATGGGCATGAAGCAAGTATCGGTTTATGTAAAAGGACCGGGCGCCGGCAGGGAAGCGGCCATCCGTTCGCTCCAAGCGGCCGGGCTGGAAGTCAGCCTGATTAAGGATGTTACCCCGATACCGCATAACGGTTGCCGGCCTCCGAAACGCCGGCGGGTCTGAGAATTCCAGGGGTATATCAAGGACCGGCCGTGCAAGATACGGGATGTATGTCTACTATTGAGCGTGGCGGGACGATCTGCAGGGCGCGCCGGCGCGTCGCCGCGTCGTTATGGAGAACCTGTCACGAGAACACGATGGTACTGGACGCACGCGCGCGCAGGCATACGCGCAACTGAGCGCCGAATAAAATGGGAGGTGTAAGTTTTTCGATGGCAAGATATACTGGACCGGTCTGCCGGATGTGCCGCCGGGAAGGAGAAAAACTTTTTCTTAAGGGAGCACGGTGCCTCTCCGATAAATGCAGCTTTAACCGGAGAAGTTATATCCCAGGCGAACATGGGCAGGGTAGAAAGAAGGTTTCCGAATACGGCTTACAGTTACGGGAGAAACAAAAACTCCGCCGGATGTACGGTATTTTAGAAGCACAGTTCGCCCGGTACTTTGTTTTAGCCGAGAAAAAGCGGGGGATTACTGGCGAAAATTTACTGCAATTCCTGGAGACCAGGCTGGATAATGTAGTCTACCGGCTGCAGTTGGCTTCTTCCCGCAGGGAAGCACGGCAGATGGTAAGGCATGGCTTTTTTCAGGTAAACGGGAAAAAGGTTAACATCCCTTCTTACCAGGTGAAAGCAGGCGATGTTATCCAGTTAAAGGAGAAGGCTTTGAAATCGCCGCATTTCAAGGGTATTCTTGAGGACAATAATGGTCAGAATATCCCTGAATGGTTAGAATTGGATACGAACACCTGGGTGGGCCGGGTCAAGAACATTCCGTCGCGGGAACAGATTGATGTGCCAATACAGGAGCATCTCATTGTTGAACTTTACTCCCGCTAAAGATCCTTTTCCCTGGTACAGGTGGATAAGGTACGAAGGGGGTTGTGTTTGTGATCGAGATTGAGAAGCCCAAGATCACAGTGGAAGAAATCAATGAGGAAGAAAAATACGGCCGTTTTGTTGTTGAACCGTTGGAACGGGGCTATGGTACCACCCTTGGGAATTCACTGCGGAGGATTTTGCTTTCGTCACTTCCGGGGTATGCCGTAACCTCGATTAAGATTGACGGTGTTTTACATGAATTTTCCACAATTTCCGGGGTGGTCGAGGATACAACGGAGATTATTTTGAACCTGAAGGAGTTGCGGGTGAAGCTCCAAAATGAAAGCCCGAAAGTGGTCCGTTTGGAAGTAAACGGGCCAAAGGATGTAACAGCCAGGGATATCCAGGTCCCCAGCGACGTGGAGATCCTCAACCCGGAACACCATATTGCCACCGTCGGCGATGACGGGAGCCTGGTTATGGAGATCACGCTGGACAAAGGGAGAGGTTATGTAAGCGCCGAGAAAAACAAGCGACCCGATGATGTGATCGGGGTAGTTCCGGTGGATTCGATTTTTACCCCGGTGAAAAAAGTTAATTATGTGGTGGAACACACCAGGGTGGGACAGTTCACCGATTATGACCGTCTGGTTTTAGAGATCTGGACCGATGGGAGTATTGATCCGGTGGAGGCTCTCAGCCTTGCGGCAAAGATCCTCTCCGCCCATCTAGCGCTCTTCATCAACCTCAGCGACAAGGTGAACGACACCGAGATTATGGTGGAAAAAGAGGAAGAAGCCAAAGACAAACTGCTGGAGATGAATATTGAAGAACTGGATCTCTCGGTTAGATCGTATAACTGTCTAAAACGGGCGGGCATCAATACCGTAGAAGAACTGATTAAGAAGACCGAGGAAGACATGATGAAAGTCCGGAACCTGGGCCGTAAATCCCTGGAAGAGGTACAGACGAAACTTGCCGCCCTCGGTTTGTCTCTGCGTAAAGCCGACGAATAACGGAAAGATTAGAAACTCCGGGTAGTTCATGGGAGTAGCGCCACCGGTTATATCCGGAGATTTACTCTCCCCGGAGATAAAAGAGTCACGCAAAGTCTTTAGAGTATTGTAATTGGGGGGATAACTATGCGAAAGCTGGGGCGCCCGGCCAACCAACGGAAAGCACTTTTCCGTAATTTAGTTACGGATCTTTTTGTCCATGAAAGAATAAAAACCACGGAAATGAAGGCAAAAGAAGTCAGGGTCCTGGCCGAAGAATTGATTACCCTGGCCAAGAGGGGTGATTTACACGCCCGGCGCCAGGCGGCGGCTGTTGTGAGAGATAAGGCCGTGGTGAAGAAGTTATTTGATGAGATCGCCGGACGTTATACGGAGCGCAACGGGGGGTACACCCGCATCCTTAAACTGGAGCCGAGGCGGGGGGATGCGGCGCCGATGGCCCTGTTGGAGCTGGTTGAATAGATCGTGCCCGCGCTCCTTGCCTTGCAGGACGTTTCTTACGCGCACGCGCGGCAACGGCCCGGCTCTGCAGAGTTCAGGCTGGAAGAGATTAACCTGCAGATAGAAGCAGGAGATTTTTGTGGAATTTTGGGCGCCAACGGGTCGGGTAAATCAACTCTGGCCCGTTTATGTTGTGGTTTGTACCTGCCGGACTCCGGTGAGGTCTTGGTAGAAGGATGCTCCACCCGGCAGGAGGAGAACCGGCGAAGGATTCGGCAGGCCGTGGGGCTTGTTTTTCAGAACCCGGAGAACCAGTTTGTGGCGGAAACCGTCACCGCAGAAACTGCCTTCGCCCTGGAAAACCTGGGCGTACCTCCGGCGGAAATCCGACGGCGGGTCCGGGATACTCTGGACCGGTTCGACCTGGGTCATCTGGCCGGAATGCCGCCGCACCGGTTGTCCGGGGGTGAAAAACGCCGGCTCTCCCTGGCCGCCCTCTGGGTACTCCGGCCTCGTGTCCTGCTGTTGGACGAGCCCTTGAGCATGTTGGACTCCGGAAGCAAAAAGAAGGTCTGTGGTTTCCTGCAGGAGCTCCGGAGAGAGGGAACGGCTCTGCTTTGGTTTACGTCTGCCTTTGCCGAAGTGGCCGGGGCCGATCATTTGCTGGTTCTGGAAGCCGGGAAAACGGCCTGGCAAGGCAGGCCCGGTGAATTTTGGGGTGAGGTTGAAAAGGCCAACCGGTGGGGGATCGAATTGCCGCCGGTTTATGAGATCGCGGCCGGGCTCTCCCAGTCGCCTCCGCCGGTGGCCGGTGAAGAGGAATTCGTATCATGGCTTTGGAAATAAGATTATCTGATGTAAGCGTTGATTATTATCCCGGGACCGCCTGGCAGACCAGGGCTTTGGCCGGGGTTAATCTTTTGGTTGGGGAAAATGAACAGATTGCCCTCCTCGGACCCAGTGGCGCCGGGAAATCCACGTTGTTGCGGGTGATGGCCGGGCTGCTCGTGCCGGGAAGGGGGCAGGCCCTGGTCCCGGAGGGGGGCCGGGTGGCCTTGGCGTTGCAAGAACCGCAACGGGGGTTTTTTGCGGCTACGGCCTGGGAGGAGGCGGCCTTTGGCCCGGAGAATCTCGCTCTCGGCGCCGGTGCGGTGGAGGAGCGGGTGCGGTGGGCCCTCTCTGCCGTCGGCCTGCCGGAGGAGAAGTGGGCATGGCCGCCTTTTGCGCTTTCCGGCGGGGAGCAGCGGCGGTTGGCGTTGGCTTCTGTGCTCTCGCTGCGGCCACGGTTTTTGCTCCTGGATGAGCCAGTAGCCGGGGTTGATGCCCAGGGGAAACGGGATTTGTCCCGGATCCTGCGGGAGTTGGCCCAGGAGACCGGGATAACGCTGGTCATCACCGCACACGAGGCGGATTTTGTCTTCCCGCTGACCCGGCGGGTGCTGGTGTTGGACCGGGGGAGGCTGGCGGCGGATACGAGCTGGGGACGGTTGGGGGAGGACCCGGGGCTCTTGGAGAAGTTGGGGCTGGAGCTGCCGGCTGCCCTGCGGCTTCTCTACCGGCTGGCGGAGAAGGGGGCGCCGGTGGAGCCGGGGCAGGAGAGTCTGGAAGGGGCTTTGGAGGAGTTTAGGAAGTTGTTGGGGTAAGGTGTGATTGGGCTTTGGGGATTGTAGGAAATGGAGGCCGGGAAGCGGATCCGCGTCGAATTTCGGCGTTGGTCGGTCCGGCTGGTCCTCGACATACGAACGCGCGTGGGAACGTGCGAATTGTCTGCGGTCCGTCCTCCCTCCCGCCTTGGATTTCTCGCGTCTGCGCTTCCCATTGTGCCGCGCTGTGCACGCTAAATGTAAGCAGCCTCCATTTCCTGCGGTTGCCCCCCGCAACGGGTAAACGGAAAAGGTGAGTAGGCCGTTGCGGGAAAAGGCGTTACGATAGTGGTTTTAACGGATTTGCCGGGTAGATCGTACATATCTAAGTGGGGTGGGCTGATGGTTTTTGGCAGATATTATCCGGTGGCGTCTTTTTGGCACCGGCGGGACCCCAGGGTGAAGGTTTTTGTCCTGACGGTCTTGGTGGTCATGGTACTTTTGGAACAGAATTTATGGTGGCAGGTAATGGTCTTCACCGTGTGCCTGGGGTTGTTCCTTGCCTCCCATCTCCCCGGCATTTGGGTCTTAAGAGCACTATATTCCTTCCGTTGGCTCCTTGGTTTAATTTTCCTGCTCAATTTGGTTTTAACCAGGGAAGGCAACCCTTTGCTCAGGATGGCCGGGTTTTCTCTTACCGATTACGGGTTGCACCTTGCGTGCGCCTATTTTTTCCGTCTTTCCAGCCTACTCCTGGGCGGGGTCTGGTTGATGGGGACTACCGAGCCTATCCTCATGGTTAGAGGGATTGCTGCCTTTCTCCGCCCGTTACGCCGATGGTTGCCGGGGGAGGAAATTGCTTTGGTTATTGGGATGGCCTTACATTTTTTCCCGCTTTTGCTGGAAGAGGCCGGGGAAATTACCTTGGCCCAACGCGCCCGGGGGGTAGACTTCCGTCGTCAACAGTGGCCCCGGAGAATAAAGGGGTTGCTGGCCATGGTTATTCCGCTCTTTTTATCCGCTTTACGACGTTCTGGGGAGCTGGCCCAGGCTATGGAAGCCAGGGGGTTTGTGCCTGGAGCGTTTCGTACTTCCTATGCCGAACTGGGATGGAAAAGCACGGACACATTAACCGCCGGGATCTCCTTCTTGTCTTTGTTGGCGGGACTAACCTGGCGCTGGCTGGCCCGTTGATGGCGCCGGGTTTCCGGGTGAGGTGACGGGAATGAAAAAACATGGTGAGAAAAGGATAAACCTGAAATTCACCGTGGCTTATGATGGGACGGGATTCGCCGGCTTTCAACGGCAGGCAGCCGGGGAAAGAACTGTCCAGGGTGTTTTGGAAGATGCCTTTTATAAACTGACAGGGGAATATCCGAAGCTGATTGCGGCTGGGCGGACGGATGCCGGGGTCCACGCCTACGGCCAGGTTATTAACGTCTTGACCAATAGTGGAATCCCGGTTGATCGTTGGTTGGCCGCCCTAAACAGTAAATTACCCCAAGATGTGGTGGCTTGGCAAGTGGAGAGAGTACTGGAGGAGTTTCACGCCCGTTACCATGCGAAAAGCAAGGTTTACCAGTACCGTGTCTTGTGCCGGTCATGGCCGGATGTCCTCCGCCGCAATTATTGCCTTCATTATCCTTATGAACTGGATTTGGAACCGATGCGGAAGGCCGCCGCTTATTTCCGGGGCCAGAATGATTTTGCCGCCTTTGCCGCGGCCGGCTCGCCGGTGAAGAGTACGGTCAGAAACCTCATGCGCCTGGATATTACGGAGAAAGGGGACGAATTAATTATTACCCTGAAAGCCGACGGCTTTCTCTACAAAATGGCCCGGAATATTGTGGGTACGCTGCTTTTGGCCGGGAGGGGAAAGATGACGCCGGACGAGGTCAGACTTGTTCTTCAAGAAAAAAAACGGGCGGCAGCCGGGCCTCCTGCGCCCCCGCACGGGCTTTGTTTGGTCAGGGTGGATTATCCTCCAGTTTCTGTTTACCGGAGTAAAGAATAACCTCCGGCATATTCCCGCATATATTAATACCTCCGCTAATATTTTTCAGGCAGATCCTATATACCTATCCCGGCTGGAGGTGAGAAGATGCGGCCAGTAATTGGCATTACTTGCCGCCGGGTTGCCGGGGCGGGCGTTGATGAATACCGTCTGGCCGTTCCCTACATCGCGGCGGTGGAAAAAGCCGGCGGGATCCCTTTGCTCTTGCCGGCACTGGCCGTACGGGAGCGGTTGCCGGCTGCGGTCTGTCACGGGCTTCTCTTCAGTGGCGGGGGTGATCCCGACCCGCGGTTTTACGGAGAAGAAGAGCTTTTTCCTTTGGACAGTGTAGACCGGCGCCGGGACGCCTGGGAAATCTTCCTGGTAAAGCAGGCTCGCCGTTACGCCATTCCGGTCTTTGGGATCTGCCGGGGGTTACAAATTATTAATGTGGCGCTTGGCGGCACTTTGTACCAGGATCTTCCGGCACAACTCCGGGTTTCCCACCGGCAGGATACACCGGCGGAAAAAGTCAGCCACCGGGTGTGGGTGGAGGAAGGAACCCTTCTGGCGCGAATAATAAAGAGGAAAAGGATTTGGACGAATTCCCTTCATCACCAGGCGGTGAAAGAACCCGCCCCGGGATTGATCATTGCCGCCCGGAGCGGGGATGGAGTGGTGGAAGCCCTGGAGACGCAGAAAGGCCCCTTTCTCCTGGCGGTCCAGTGGCATCCCGAGCGATTGCGCAGCCCCGGTACCCGGCGGTTGTTAAGAACGTTTATTACATACGCAGCGGCGCGTGGGGGCTTTTTCCCCGCTTCACCTTGACGGATAGTATTGGTTGTGCTACTCTTGACATTAAAGAAAAGAAGAAAGATGCGAGGTGGATACCCTGTGGCAAGTGCGGCAGGCAGGGAAGGAGCCTTGAGAGTACGGGTGACAAGCCCCCAGGAAACTGAAGAACTGGGCTTTGTTCTGGGGCAAATCTTACCACCGGGTACTTTTCTTTTTTTATCCGGAGAGTTGGGCACAGGGAAGACCCTTTTTACGCGCGGGCTAAGCCAGGGTTTAGACTGTGACGAGTTGGCGACGAGCCCTTCCTTTGCCCTGCTTCATAAATATGAGGGGCGGCTTCCCCTTTATCATTTGGATCTTTACCGGCTTTGCCGGCCGGAGGAAACCGCAGTCTTGGGTTTGGAAGAATTATTGGAGGAGGAAGCTGTAGTGGCGGTGGAATGGGGGGAAGTGGCCAGGCACCTTTTTCCCGCAGATTACTTGGAGATCCGTTTTGCTTACGGGGAAAATGAAGACGAGCGCGAGATGGTCTTTTTTCCCCATGGTGAGCCGTACCGGCTTCTTCTTAAGGAGTTGGCAAGAAAATGCGGGTTTTAGGGATTGACACTTCATTACCCACAGGTACGGTCGGACTAATCGACGGCGGGCATATCCTCTATGAAAAGGGGATTCCAATCCGGCCGGGGGGCGGTGAGAGGATACCCGCTTTGATCGACAAGGCCTTCCAGGTGGTTGGCTGGCGTCCGGAATATTTGGATCTGGTTGCCGTTGGCCGGGGCCCCGGGTCTTATACCGGGATCCGGGTCGGGCTGGCGATTGGCAAAGGGATCGCCTATTCCTTAGGCATTCCTTTGGTTGGCGTGAGCACCCTCCTGGCGCTGGCGGCGAACAATCCGGGCTGGCCGGGTTTGGTTTGCCCGGTTTTGGATGCCCGCCGGGGAATGGTTTATACCGCGCTGTATTTGCATAAAGAACAAGGTAATTGGGTCGAACTAAGACCGCCGGAACTCGGTCCTTTGGCGGAACTTACCGCGGAGCTAAAAAAGGAAAAAACCCCCCTGTTATTTGTGGGCGATGGTGCCCGCCTCTACCGCGAAGAAATTGCAACCGCCCTCGGCCCCGCCGCTGTTTTCCAAGATAGGGAAGAAGGGGAAACAGACCAGGCAAACGGAGGAGTTGTTGCTTTCTTAGGTCTCCTGCGCTGGCAAGAAAAGCGCAAAGACGAACTTTTTACCTGCCTGCCGCTTTACCTTCAGCGGACAGAAGCAGAAATTCGCTGGGGGAAAGGGGAATAGGGAGTGGCAGTGGCGGTTGAACCCATGCAAGTGAAAGATTTGCCGGAAATTCTTGTTATTGAGAAACTATCGTTTCCGGTTCCCTGGTCGAAACAGGCTTTTATCAGTGAACTTAATAATGAATATGCGCTTTACCTGGTGGCCCGGGAAAATATTGAGATCCGCGGTTATATCGGGATGTGGCTAATAATCGATGAAGGGCATATCACCAACCTGGCTGTCCATCCCGCATACCGTCGCCGGGGAGTGGGGCGTTTATTATTAAAAAATCTGATTCAGACCGGGAAAAGGTACGGGCTTCGCCGTTTAACATTGGAAGTCCGCCAGACCAACCTGGCGGCGCAGAATCTATACATGGAGTTTGGTTTTACCACAGTGGGGGTGCGCCCCCGTTATTACCTGGATAATCAAGAGGATGCCTTGATTATGTGGAAAGAATTGGAGTAAGGCGGTGTGTCCGGATTTTTTTTCAAACCGGTGTCTTTGCAATAGTACCGGAAAGCGCCGTCACTTGGGCAGGAGGCCTGAAAAAATGTTGGTGTTAGGGATTGAGACGTCTTGTGACGAGACAGGTGCGGCGGTGGTGGAGGACGGGAGAAAGATCCGGAGTAATGTCCTCCTTTCCCAGGTTGAAGAGCATGCCAGATTTGGCGGGGTTGTTCCGGAATTGGCAGCCCGGAGCCATCTGGAAGGGATTTTGCATGTCACCGATTCCGCCCTGCGTGAAGCCGGAGTAAGCCTGAAGGAGATCGGGCTGGTGGCGGCGACGTGCGGGCCGGGACTGATCGGCGGTCTGCTGGTGGGGCTTTCTTTTGCCAAGGCTTTGGCTTTGGGGAGTAACAAACATTTTTTTGGCGTTAACCACCTGGAAGCCCATATATATGCTAATTTCTTGGCTCACCCGGAGATTATCCCGCCCTTGCTCTGTTTAACGGTTTCCGGCGGGCATACGGATCTTGTTTACATGGAAGACCACGGGAAATACCGGATTTTAGGGCGTACCCGGGATGATGCCGCCGGGGAGGCCTTTGATAAAGTAGCCCGGGTGTTGGGTTTGGGTTACCCAGGAGGGCCATACCTGGAAAAAATGGCACAACAAGGCAAGACCGGAACCCCGCTGGTCCGTACAGATTCCTTGGCCGGGACTTATGATTTCAGCTTCAGCGGGTTGAAGACGGCCTTAATTAACCGGGTCCACCGTCACCGGCAGAAAAATGAAGATTTACCCGTGGCGGATCTGGCCGCCACCTTTCAGCAGCAGGTTGTCACGATTCTACTGGAAAGGACCTTCCGGGCCGTGGACGAGTTGGGCATAAAAACAGTTTTGCTTTCCGGGGGTGTAGCCGCCAATGGGGAATTAAGGAAGGGTTTCGCCAGGGAGGCGGCAGCGCGGAAGGTCAGATTTTTTTGTCCGCCGCCGGAGCTCTGTACTGATAACGCCGCTATGGTGGCGGCAAGTGGCCACTTCCTTTTCCGGGAGAGGGGTTCTTCTCCTCTGGACTTACCGGCTTTTCCAAGATTATCCTGGAAATTGAAGGAATGAAAAGCCCGTAATCCGCAATTGGAGGTTTTTTTGTGGATAGTTTTTTTAATCTCCAGTTAAACGAAGGTTTCGTTTTATAGTTTTTTTGTTGACTGGAATGTGGAAAATGTGAATTAAAAAGAAAACGCCACTTGGTAACTGCCATTTTCCTGTGGATAACCTTGTGGAAATTGTGGAGAGCCATTATTTATGTAACAAATTTTCTTAGATATTTGTTCTTTCTGACGGAAAGGGAGATTTACATGCCGGTATTTTCTGGAAATAATCGGGAAAAAATAAGAATTGCCGGGATTGTAAAGGAAAGTGTCGTTGACGGTCCCGGGCTACGGGCGGTGGTTTTTTTTCAAGGCTGTCCCCACCGGTGCCCCGGGTGCCATAATCCGGAGACCTGGGACCCCAATGGGGGATATGAGGCCACCCCTGCAGAGATCTGGGCGGATCTGGGGTATGAACAAAACCCTTTATTATCCGGCATTACTCTCACCGGCGGGGAACCCCTTTTGCAGCCTGCCGCTGCTTTAGCCCTTGCCCTGATGACACGGGCCCGTAGTGGTAATGTTATGTTATATACCGGTTATACCTGGGAAGAAGTCATGACTTTCCCTTCGGAAACGGTAAGAGAATTATTGCACCATCTCGAACTTATGGTTGACGGGCCTTTCCTCGAGGCCGAGAAAGAGGAAGGGTTGGTTTTTCGCGGCTCCCGTAACCAAAGGATAATCAAAGTTCAGCCTTCGCTGGCGAACGGGGAGATTGTTTTGTGGCATAACGCCGGGAAGGAGGAAGAATAATCGCCTGGCAGGTTGAGGTGGACGGGGATTTAAGGATTTACCGGTCGGAACTCCTGCTCAAATTGCCTTGGTTAGCCCAGGGTTTTTCGACACGGACCGGCGGATGCAGTACCGGGCCTTATACCACATTGAACCTGGGGCCGGCCACCGGAGATCTACCGTCCAGGGTAGTCGCCAACAGGGAACGGTTTTTCTCATTTTTTGGGCTCACCCCGGAAAAGGTGCGTGGCGTCAAGCAAGTTCATGGGCGGGAGATCTTTGTGGTCCGGGAGAAAGGTCCTGCGCGCACAGGGGCGGGGTTACCGGCGGCCGACGGGTTGGTTACCGCCCTGCCGGGGGTTGCCGTGGCGACAGTCCACGCTGATTGTGTCCCGGTAATCATCGTTGATCCGGTGCACCGGGTCGTGGCGGCGGTTCATGCCGGGTGGCGGGGGACGCTGGCCGGAATTGTCTTTAGCGCGCTGAAAGTAATGGGGGTGGAGTATAAAACGGATCCTGGGGAGTGCTGGGCGGCAATTGGGCCGGCTATCGGCAAATGCTGTTACCGGGTGCCGCAAGAAAGGATCAACCTTTTTTACAACCAGTGGCCGGATCTCTCCGGCTTGACGCCGCCGGTAGACCGTTTGGATCTGGCCGGGATTAGCCGGGATTTATTGCGAAAAGCCGGGCTTGCCGGAGACAATATTGATCTGGCCGGAATCTGTACATCCTGCAGGCAGGAGGAGTTTTTTTCCTACCGCCGCGACCGGGGGGAGACAGGCCGTATGTTATCCTTGGCCGTGCTGAAAGAACGCCAGGAGTAAGCAGGAAAAAGGGAGCATTTAGCGAAGTTTCCTAGTGGAACTGGAGGCTGGGGAGAGAAAATTTGATGAAACGGCTGGTTATAAGAGAGAACTCTATTATGGGGTTCCTGATCAGGGTTGGCAGGAAACTCCCCCGGATCTTACCGGCCGTTATCGGGATGGTCCTTTTTGTGCCGGTGATTTCGTTTTTCTCCGATTATTTTTTCCCCCGGGTGACCGTGGCGGACTGGGGAACGCTTGAACACGGCGCCTGGGTGAAGGCCTTGGCTTTACGGGATGAGGTTCTCATCGCAACTCCGGTTGCCGGTGAATTTCGATTGCTGGTGGCCGGGGGGACAAAGGTCCAAAAGGACCAGGCTGTGGCGGAGGTAGTGAACCCGGTTTTTAGCCGGCAGATGAAGGGAGAATGGCGGGAAGTTTTCCGGGTGGTGAGTGAGCGCCTTCACAATTTGGAGAGGGAACTGGAAACAGTCGAGAAAGATCTGGCTTTTCTTGCCGCCCAGAGTAGATCCGGCATACCAAAAGGAGAAAGAATGCCGGTGGATCCGGAGCTCCGTACGATCAAGAAAAACCTTCTTGACGCTAAACTGGCTGTGATCGAAGAGACGAATTTACAGACCATAACCGGTTGGCAGGATTATTACCGGCTGGTCAGAGCAGAAGAAGCCGGGGTTTTTTCCACCGGGATTGACGGGTGGGAAAGAATTACCCTTAAAGATCTGGAAGCTACAGGGAAAAGTCCTTTTAGACTCCGTTTCCCCGCACCGGCCCCCTCCGGCCGGTCTTTGGAAAAGGGCGACTTCGTGGGGAAGATTATCAGCGGTTTCCAGCAAACTTTGTTAGTGGAGGCGCCAAAAAGAAAAAACCTGCAACCTCCGGAAGAAGGGAGCCGCTGCTGGTTGCGGATACGGGAAGAGGAGTACCCGGTGACCTTTACCGGTTTTTGCCGGCTGGGGGAAGAAGAATTTTGGCTTTTTGAAGAGAAATCCATGCGCCCCGAGTTGTTGCAACAGAGAACTTTTACTGTTCATTTAGTTTATTCCCGTGCCCGGGGGATACGGGTTCCCCGTTCGGCCTTGCACTATGATGAGGGGACAGGCTGGAAAGTATATGGTAGTTTGCGGGGGACAAAAAAGGAAATCCCCGTTGATGTGAAGGCGATGGATGACCGCTGGGCGATCGTAGATCAGCTTGCCTTTGGCACCCCCGTCTTTTATTGAGATCCCGGAAGGCACGCCCACCCAACCTGAGGATAGATGCGGAACGGATAGGTCAAAAGCCGCGTTATATGTAAGATAAAAGAAGGTTTCGTAGCTTTACGAGTGGGGCGAGGCTGATGGCATGGCATTTTACCGGCTTGCCGGCAGACGCGCCGGCGCGCGCATATGCGCACGGATCAGCTACGCATGACGTTGCTGCCCGGTGCGGGTTTGGCTTTGGGTATTTAACACCAAGAGTGAAGAGCGACGAGCAACAAGCAACGAGCAACGAGCAACGAGCAACGAGCAACGAGCAACGATTACCGAGAATAGCGGACCAGCAACCAGCAACGAGCTTCGAGTCTGGCGATGAGACACTTAATATGCCAACTGACAACCGAACAACGAGCAACGAGCAACGAGTACCGAGAATAGCGACGAGCAACGAGCAACGAGCAACGAGCTTCGAATTTAAACGCGAGACCGCTCAAATGTTAACTAACAACCGAGCGACGAGCGACGAGCAACGAGCAACGAGACTGGAGGCCTTATACAATGGGTTTAGCGGAAAACCTTCAAAAAGTCCGGGAGAGGGTGAACAAGGCCCTGTTGCGGGCGGGCGGATCGCCCCGGGAAGTTCTCCTGGTTGCCGTCACCAAGACCGTGGGGCCGGAAGAGATAAGGGCTCTGGCTGCACTGGGAGTAAAAGAGATCGGTGAGAACCGGGTGCAGGACGCCTTCCGGAAACAAGAGGCTCTCGGGGACGCGGCCCGGCTCTTCCGCTGGCACATGATCGGGACCCTGCAAAGGAATAAGGTTGGCCGGGCGGTGGAGAGCTTTGCTTTTATTCATTCGCTGGACCGTCTGGAGTTGGCGCTGGAAATAAATAAAGAGAGTTTAAAAAGGGGGATAAAGACGCCCGTTTTGATCCAGGTCAATGTTGCCGGGGAAGAGACCAAGCACGGCCTGGCCCCGGGAGAACTCTTTGATTTCTACCGGGAGGTTAAGGATTTGTCCGGGCTTAGCCTGCAAGGGTTGATGACCATGGCGCCGCTGGTTCTCCGGGCTGAAGAAGTCCGGCCGGTTTTTGCTAGGCTCCGGGAGTTGCACCAGGAGATTGCCGGCAGATTCCGTCCGGGCGGGGAGTGGCAGCATTTGTCCATGGGGATGAGTAATGATTTTGAGGTGGCGGTGGAAGAAGGGGCAACGATGATCCGGGTCGGTTCCGTGCTATTTCAAACCTCTGAGGAGGGATGAGATGAAAAATTGGGACAACGGTGATAACTGGGAACAGACGGAAGTAAAAAAGGGTTTTCTGGAAAGAGTCATGAACCTCCTGGGGATAGAGACGGAGGAGGTCATTGAAGAGGTTTATCTGGATGAACCGGTGGATTCGAAACCGGTGAAAAGCGGAAAAGACCGGGGAAAGGTGGTTAGTCTTCCCCATCCGGATAAAAACATAAAACTTGTCGTCTTTGAACCGCAGAGTTTTGACGATGTACAGACCATTGTCAACCATTTGAAGGCCAGGCGCCCGGTGATTTTGAATATGGAGGAGATTGATAAAAGCCTGGCCCGGCGAATTACGGATTTTGTCGGCGGGGCGGTTTTTGCCCTGGACGGAACAGTCCAGAAGGTCAGCGGCTCAATTATGTTGTTTGCCCCGCCCAATGTGGAAGTGGCGTTACCGGTACGGACGGAATTGTCTAAACTTTCTGAATTAACAGAGACTAAAGAGGAACAACTCTTTACAACGGATAAATTCAAACGTTAGGAGGTAGGAGTTTGCGTCGCACGCTCGGGTTTATTGGGGGCGGCAAAATGGCGACGGCCATGATCAAAGGCCTCCTGCATCAGGATTACCCAAAAGAAAAGATTTTGGTCGCCGATCCGGATCCCGGCCGCCGGCAGGAACTTGCCGCCTTGGGGATCACGGTTTTTACGGAGAATTCCGCCGCTGTGGCAGGGGTTGACGCGGTGATTTTGGCGGTAAAACCGCAAAAGGTGGAGGAAGCCCTCCAAGGAGTAAAATTCCGCCCCGGGCTGCCCTTGCTTTCGATTGTTGCGGGGTATTCCACCACCCGGCTGGAAAAGCTCCTCCCTGGGCTCAGGGTTCTCCGGGCTATGCCGAATGTGGCGGCTTTGGTCCGGGAGGGTATTACCGCTTTGACGCCCGGGAAATCAGCACGGGAAGAGGATTTGGCCTGGGGAAAAGAGATCCTGCAGGCCTTTGGCGGTGTCGTGCTGGTTGAGGAGGAGATGATGAATGCGGTTACCGCCGTTTCCGGCAGTGGTCCGGGCTTTGTCTTCAGTTTCCTGGCCGCGTTGACCGACGCCGGGGTCTTGGCCGGCCTTCCCCGCGTGCTCGCCGGGGAACTGGCCCTCCAGACACTGCTCGGCAGTGCAAAAATGGCGGCGGAATTGGGGGAACACCCGGTGGTCTTGCGGGATATGGTCACCTCTCCCGGAGGGACCACCATCGCCGGCTTGTTGGAATTGGAGAGATACGGTTTTGCCGGCGCCATTATGCAAGCGGTTTTTTCCGCAAAAGAAAGGGCAGAAGAATTAGGCGAATAACTGGGGTTCTATTTGTGGTGCACCGGGGAGAAGTAAAGGAGGGATCCGGAGATGAAATTATTGATCAAGTTGGTTTCCCGCCTCTATAATATCGTTTTAATCCTTAGGATTGTCATCAATTGGCTGGATTTGAGCCCGGAGGCCTACCCGCCGGTGAAATTGGTTTACCGGTTGACAGAACCGGTCCTGGAGCCCTTAAGACGGTTAATTAACACTAAGGCCGGGTTTGACCTTTCACCGCTTTTGGCCATAATCCTGGTCTGGCTTCTGGCAAAAATTCTGGTGGATCTATTCTAGCCATGGAAAAGCAACGGTTACTTGCAGGTTTACAAGGGGAAGACCGGGCTTTGGCCGCCCGTGTACTGGATTTGGCCGAAATGGCCTTGGAAAAAGCGGAACCGGTGGCCACTGATTTTTTGAACCCCGGGGAGAAAAAGCTCCTCCTTGATCTCCTGCATTTCATAGGGGAGATCAAGGTGATGACCTTTGGCGGTTACCATCAAGCCGAGAGGGTGCGGTTGGTTTTGATGCCGGTATTTTTTCTTCCGGAGGCCGTTATCCCGCCCTTGGCTTATTTGGAGGTTAAAAGCAAAAGCAAAAAAGATTTTCACCCGGCCCATCGCGACCTGTTGGGGAGCCTTATCGGGCTGGGGATTAAACGTGAAAAGGTTGGCGATATTTTGCCAGCTGACGGCGGCGCACAGGTTATTCTCGCCAAGGAGGTTGAGGAATACGCCCTCACTCATCTGAGCCGTGTCGGGACTGTTCCGGTGGAGGTGGCGCCGGTCGACCCCGAGCAACTGAACATCCAGCCGCAGCGGGTAAAAGAAGTGAAGACTACCGTAGCTTCCTTACGCCTGGATGCCGTGGCCGGAGCCGGTTTTGGGGTTTCCCGCACAAAAATGGCGCGGGAGATTAAGGCGGAAAGAGTCAAAGTCAACTGGAAAGTTGTCTCCGCCCCCGATTATCAGGTGGGCTTGGCGGATACCATTTCCATCAGGGGAAGGGGACGGGTAGTGGTGAGTGAGATAAAGGGCAAGACTAAAAAAGGACGGCTAAGTTTGGTTCTGCAAAGACTACAATAGGAGGGGTCCGAATGCTGACACCAGTAGACCTGGAGACCATGGTCTTTCGCCGGGGACTACGTGGGTACCGGACCAGAGAGGTCCAGGAATTCATGAAAAGAATTACCGTTGATTATGAGAGACTGTACAAAGAGAATTTTGACCTCAAAGAAAAGGTGGAAGAGTTAGAGGAGAGACTAAATGCCTACCGGCAGATGGAGAAGACCCTGAACGACACCTTGTATCTGGCCCAAGAAACGGCCAACGAGATGAAGGCGGCCGGGGAGAAAAAGGCCGAAGTCATTCTGCGGGAGGCGGAGCAAAGAGCGGAACAAATGAAGCTGAGGGTCAGGGAGGAGATCCAGACAGAACTGCAGAACCTGGCGGAACTTAAGCAACAAGTGGAGTTTTTCCGCATCCAGCTCAAGAGGTTCCTGCAGACGCTGATTGAGATCGCCGACCGCCGGCTTGACCTGGATGAGATCTGGGATAAAATGATGGAACTAAGCAGGAATGACACGGTCTCCATCTCCGCCAGCCGGGAAGCGGCAGCCGGTCAAGAAACCCAGGAGGAACCGCCTTCGTGAGTCAGACGGCCGACAGTTTTTCCCGGCGGACCAAAGAAGAATTGGCGCGCAGATTTCCGGATGCAGAATGCTGCGCCAGGGCGGAACTTGCGGCGATCATTCATACCGCCGGCAGCCTTCACTTTCAAGCCTCTCACCGGCTGGTGCTTTCCGTAGAAAGCGAGAATATTTTTCTTCTCCGGAAGGTTTTCCGTTTGTTGAAAGCTTTTTTTCAGGTCCGGACCGAGGCCTATATCAAAGAAACGGAGCGTCTGGGCGGGCGCCGGCGTTACAGCCTGCATCTCCGCGGCGAAGAACGGGTAAAAAAGGTCTTGATGGCTTGCGGGATTATGACACGCCGGTTTGAGCTCGAGGGGGGAATCAACCCGTCACTGGTCCAGAATGACTGTTGCCGGGCGGCTTTTTTACGTGGAGTTTTGTTGGGACGGGGTTCCATTACCGATCCGCAAAAAAGCGATTACCACCTGGAACTGGTCACGGAAAGCGAGGAATTTGCCCACGGTCTGGTCTACCTGATGGATCTATGTGGGTTTAGGGCTGGTTTAAGCGTGAACCGGAGGAAGGATTTCTACGTTGTCTACCTCAAAGATGCGGAAGCAATCGGGAGATTCCTCAGTTTTGTCCGGGCCTATACCGCCTATCTCCGCATGGAAGAGATGCGGATCATCAAAGGGATGCGTGAAGAAGTAAACCGGCAGGTGAATTGTGAGACCGCCAACCTGGAAAAGACGCTCCGGGCCGCCTGGAAACAGGTGGAGATTCTTTCGGCCTTTGCCGGCAAGGCAGGACTGAACAATTTGCCGGAAAAATTGCGGGAAGCGGCTTTTTTGCGGCTGGAGAACCCCGAGGCCAGCCTCAGGGAGCTTGGGAAAATGGCCGTACCGCCGGTCAGCAAGTCGACAATGAACTACCGGATGCGCCGGGTGTTAAAAATAGCAAAAAATTTCACCGGCGAGAAGGAAATATTTTCGTCAAAAGGAAATAGGAATAACGGGTAAACTATTGGTTGTTATCAAAGCCAAGGAAGATGTTAGAAAAACATATAGGGAGGTTACAAAATGAGCGTTAAAATTGGGATTAATGGTTTCGGACGGATTGGCAGGCTTACTTTCCGCGCTATAATGGAGCGCGGCCGGGATATGGAGGTAGTGGCGGTTAATGACTTGACTGACGCTAAAACCTTGGCCCATTTGTTAAAGTACGATTCGGTCCACGGGATTGTACCGGGTGAAATCCGGGCCGAGGGTGACAATATTATTGTTAACGGGCGGAAAGTGAAGGTCTTTTCCATTACTGATCCGGCGGAAATTCCCTGGCGCGAATATGGGGTAGAGATCGTCGTGGAGTCCACCGGTATTTTCACCCTGAAAGAGGATGGCGTCAACAAAAAAGGCCGCCAGGTTAAGGGGGCGGCTAACCATATCACAAAAGGCGGGGCAAAAAAGGTTATTATTTCTGCTCCTGCTCAAGGCGAGGATCTCACAATTGTCATGGGAGTCAATGATGACAAATATGACCCCGCCAACCATAATGTGGTCTCCAACGCCTCTTGTACCACCAACTGCTTGGCCCCGGTCGCCAAGGTCCTGCACGAGAAGTTCGGTTTGAAACGGGGCTTAATGACTACGGTGCATAGCTATACCAACGACCAGCGCATTCTCGATCTACCCCACGGCGACCTCCGGCGGGCCCGGGCGGCGGCGATGTCCATCATCCCCACCACCACCGGTGCAGCCAAGGCGGTTTCCCGGGTCTTGCCTGAACTCGAGGGTAAACTCAACGGTTTTGCCATGCGGGTACCCACCGCCAATGTTTCCGTCGTCGATTTGGTGGCCGAATTGGAGAAGGCCCCGGTGAGCAAGGAAGAGATCAACGGTGCATTCCGGGCGGCGGCAGAAAACGAGTTAAAAGGAGTTTTGGCTTACACTGAAGAGCCCTTGGTTTCGATCGATTTCAACGGGAACCCCCATTCTTCGATTGTTGACGGGCTTTCCACCATGACCATTGGTGATAATATGGTGAAAGTCGTCTCCTGGTATGACAATGAATGGGGCTATTCCTGCCGGATCGTGGATTTGGCTTCTTTGATGATTAAGAAAGGGCTCTAGGAATATGGGGAAAGGTCTTCCGGCGCGTTTGCGCTATGTAGACAAACCACAGGTGTCACCGGACGCCTGTGGTTTGTCGAAAATATCAGGTGAAAGTTTTCGTTAAGGAGCGGGGAGATATGAACAAGCTTTCCATAAACGATGTTGAGGTAAAAGGGAAAAAAGTACTGGTCCGGGTTGATTTCAACGTTCCTGTGGATGAAGAAGGCCGGATCACAGACGACCGGCGAATCCGGGCCGCCCTGCCGACGCTTGAGAACCTCTCCAGCCGGGGGGCGAAAGTCATTATCGTTTCCCATTTCGGGCGTCCCAAAGGCAGTGTCAACCCAAAATACCGGATGGACAATATCGCCCGGCGCCTCCAGGAACTCGCCGGGAAAGAAGTGGTCAAGGTTGACGATTGCATCGGCTCCGAGGTAAAAAATGCGGTGGAGGCATTACCGGAGGGCGGTTTGTTGCTCCTGGAGAATGTCCGCTTTTACAAAGAAGAGGAAGCCAATGAGGCGGGCTTCGCCCAAAAACTGGCCGAACCGGCGGACCTCTATGTCAACGATGCCTTTGGCACCGCCCACCGTGCCCATGCCTCTACAGCCGGTGTCGCCGCCTATCTCCAACCGGCGGTGGCCGGGTTCCTGATGGAAAAAGAGCTCCGGATCATGGGCAAGGCGCTGGCCAACCCGGAACGGCCCTTTGTCGCTATTCTCGGCGGGGCGAAAGTCGCAGATAAACTCGGTGTGATCACCAACCTCCTGGAGAAAGTGGACAGCCTGCTGATCGGCGGGGGGATGGCCTATACCTTCTTAAAAGCCAAGGGGCTGGAGATTGGCCGTTCATTGCTGGACCCCGAACGGTTGGATTTCTGCCGGGAAATGATGGCGACCGCGGAGCAACGGGGAGTTAAAATCCTTTTGCCCAGAGATGTGGTGGCGGCGGATGCCATCAAAAATCCGTCCGTCTGTAGAGTGGTGAGTGCAGATGCGATCCCGGCGGACCTTTACGGTTTAGATATTGGGCCGGAAGCGGTGAAGGAATATACGGAGGAGATTAAAAAAGCCCGTACGGTTATATGGAACGGCCCGATGGGGGTCTTCGAAGAACCGCAATTTGCCAACGGCACAAAGGAGATGGCCAATGCCTTGGCTGCTTCCACAGGGACCACCATTATTGGCGGTGGTGATTCGGCCGCTGCGGTTGAACGTTTTGGGCTGGCTGACAAGATGACGCATATTTCCACCGGCGGCGGGGCCTCCCTTGAATTCCTGGAAGGCAAGGAGCTACCGGGGGTGGCGGTGCTGACCGATAAATAATTAATTCGCGTGTATCGCGCGAATTAATAAACAAAAGAGGCGCTGGCAGCCAGGGGAATAATCGCATCTGTTTGCGTGCGCGCGCTGCGCACGCGATTTCGCCGCGGGCTGCCAGTAATGCTGCGGATAGGAGAGAAGGCATGAGAAGACCATTAATCGCCGGAAACTGGAAGATGTTTAAGACCACTGGTGAGGCGCGGGCCTTGGTCAACGGCCTCAAGGAGAGCCTTGCCGGGAACAACGGGGTGGAAGTTGCCTTTTGCCCGCCGTTTACTGCCCTTGCCGCCGTGGCGGAACTGGTGGCGGGGACCCCGTTTCAACTCGGCGCCCAGAATCTTTTTTGGGAAGATGAAGGAGCTTATACCGGTGAAATTTCCGGTTTGATGTTAAAGGACTTGGGCTGCTGTTATGTGATTATTGGCCACTCCGAGCGCCGGCAGTATTTTGGCGAAACCGACGAACAGGTGAACAAGAAGGTAAAAGCCGCTTTTAAACACGGTTTGGAGCCGATTCTTTGCGTTGGCGAGACCCTGGCGCAGCGGGAGGCCGGGGAAACGGAACAACTCGTTAAGACCCAGGTGGAAAAGGCCTTGGCCGGGGTGCCGGCCGAAGCAGCCCAGCGGATTGTCATCGCTTATGAGCCAATCTGGGCCATTGGGACCGGGCGCTCCTCCAGCGGCGCCGATGCCGGCCGGGTTACCGGGTTAATCCGCCAAACATTGGCAGCCCTCTACAGCCCGGAACTGGCGGGGAAGATCCGTATCCTTTACGGCGGTAGTGTCAAACCGGGGAATATCGAGGAATTCATGGCCGAACCGGAGATCGACGGAGCCCTGGTGGGCGGCGCGAGCCTGGACATAAACAGCTTTACAGGCATAGTATTATATAATACTGATTAATAATTTAATAATGGAACCGGGGCGATTTAATAATGAAACTTTTACATAGGCCGGTTGCCTTAATAATCCTGGACGGTTGGGGGTATAACGGGAGCAAAGAGAATAATGCCATCGCGGCGGCGAATACCCCCTTTTTTGACCGCTTGTTTGCGGAGAACCCCAATGCCCTGGTGCAAACCTCCGGCGAGGCCGTGGGCCTGCCCCACGGGCAGATGGGCACCTCCGAAGTGGGGCATTTGAACATCGGCGCCGGAAGGATTGTCTATCAGAGCCTGGTAAAGATCAGTAAAGCTATTGATAATGGAGAAATTAAGAACAATAAAGTCTTCTTGGATCTCATGGCCTACGCCCGGCAGGGGAAACCCTTGCACCTAATGGGGTTGGTTTCACCCGGCGGCGTCCATAGCCATACCGATCACCTCTACGGGTTTCTACGGCTGGCAGCGGAAGCGGGCTTGACTGAAGTCTATATCCATGCCTTCCTGGACGGGAGGGATACCCCGCCGGCCAGTGCCGCCGGGTACCTGCAGGAACTTGAAGAACAGATCCGGGAGATCGGCGTGGGCCGGATCGCGACCGTGGCCGGCAGGTATTACGCGATGGACCGGGACCGGCGCTGGGACCGGACGGAAAAAGCCTATGCCGCCATGGTTTACGGCGAGGGGGAAACGGCCGCTTCCGCTGTGGAGGCGGTGGAAAGTTCTTATGCCCGCGGCGTTACCGATGAATTTGTTCTCCCGGTGGTCATTATGGAGAACGGCAGGCCGGTGGCTACTGTCCAATCGGGGGCTGCGGTCCTCTTCTTCAATTTCCGGCCGGACCGCGCCCGCCAGATCACCAAGGCCTTTGTCGACCGGGATTTTGGGGGTTTTACCCGCCGGGAAAAGCCGAAAGTGAAGTTTGCCTGCCTGACAATGTATGATGAGACCATCGCTGCACCGGCGCTCTTCCCGCCGGAGGAGCGGATGAAGAATATCTTCGGGGAGTACCTCTCCCAGCAGGGGTTAAAACAACTGCGCATCGCGGAAACGGAGAAGTACGCCCATGTCACCTATTTCTTTAACGGCGGTGAAGAAGTGCCGTTTCCGGGGGAAGAGAGGATCTTAATTCCCTCACCCAAAGTAGCTACTTACGACCTGAAGCCCGAGATGAGCGCCTGGGGCGTTACGGAGCGGGTTTTGGCGGAGATCAAGAGTAAACGGTTTGATGTTATTGTCATGAATTATGCCAACTGCGATATGGTGGGGCACACCGGCAGCATGCCTGCGGCAATTAAAGCCGTGGAGACGGTCGACGCCTGCCTGGCTCAAGTGGTCCCGGCCATCATTGAACAGGGCGGGGCGGTGGTCATCAGCGCCGATCACGGTAATGCCGAGTTGATGGTGGACCCGGAAACCGGCGAGCCCTACACGGCCCATACCACTTTTCCAACGCCCGTAATTTTGGTCGGGTGGCAGAGGCCGTGCCGGTTAAAGAACGGGATCCTTGCCGATCTGGCCCCTACTGTTCTTCAGCTTTTGGGGCTCCCCAAACCGCCGGAAATGACCGGCGAATCATTGATTGTTGACGAATAACCGGAGAAAAAATCAACGCGCGCTATGGATTTCGCGCGGAAATTAAAGAAGCTGATTAAGGAGGAAAAACAGATGACATCGATTGTTGATGTAACAGCCAGGGAGATTTTGGATTCCCGGGGGAACCCCACTGTTGAGGTGGAGGTAGCTTTGGCCGACGGAACCACCGGGCGGGCCGCCGTCCCGTCAGGAGCGTCCACCGGCGCTTTTGAAGCCGTGGAATTACGGGACGGGGAAAAAGACCGGTACCTGGGACGGGGAACGCAGAAAGCCGTGAAAAATGTCAATGAGGAGATTGCCGGGGAGATCGTTGGCCTGGACGCCACCGACCAGGTGAGCATCGACCAACTGCTGCTGGAGATTGACGGTACCCCCAACAAGGCCAAACTGGGGGCCAATGCCATCCTCGGGGTCTCGCTGGCTGTTGCCAAAGCCGCCGCCGGCGCGCTGGGGTTGCCGCTCTTCCGCTACCTGGGCGGGGTGAATGCCAAAGAACTCCCGGTCCCGATGATGAATATTTTAAACGGCGGAAAGCATGCGGATAATACCGTTGATATTCAAGAGTTCATGATTATGCCGGTCGGGGCGCCGTCTTTCTCCGAAGCCTTGCGCATGGGCACAGAGGTCTTTCATGCTCTGAAGGCGGTCTTGAAAGCCGCCGGGCTCAACACGGCCGTTGGTGATGAAGGCGGATTTGCTCCGGATTTAAAGACCAACGAGGAGACGATAGAGATTATCCTCAAGGCCGTGGAGAAAGCCGGGTACAAGCCTGGTACCGATGTCGGCCTGGCACTGGACGTGGCTTCCACCGAGCTTTTTCAGGACGGGCGCTACGTCTTTGCCGGTGAAGGCGTGACCAGGGGTACCGGGGAAATGATTGAACTCTATGAGAAACTGATCAACGCCTATCCTGTGTTCTCCATTGAGGACCCGCTGAGTGAGGAGGAATGGGACGGCTGGCTGGAGTTAACAAAGAAGCTGGGGAAAAAGGTCCAGCTCGTCGGGGACGACCTTTTCGTCACCAATACTTCACGGCTGGCCCGGGGGATTGAGATGGGCGTTGCCAATTCGATCCTGATCAAGGTCAACCAGATCGGCACCCTCACCGAAACCCTGGATGCCGTAGAAATGGCCCGGCGGGAGGGTTACACCGCGGTCATCTCCCATCGTTCCGGGGAGACAGAAGACAGCACCATCGCCGATATTGCAGTGGCGGTTAACGCCGGTCAGATCAAGACCGGAGCGCCGTCACGCACCGACCGGGTGGCCAAATACAACCAGCTACTGCGGATTGAGGACTACCTCCAGAAAGAAGCGGTCTACCGCGGTAAAGGAGTCTTTTTATATTCATAAGCCGGCGGGAAACGGGAACCGCCAGACACCGGCTTTAAAAAAAGAGAGAGGCTGGGGCCTCTCTCTTTTTCGCGCGCCGCGCGCGCCCACCTCCTTTCCTATTGTAGTTTGGAAGCAGGAGGAAATTGCTGGTCGCCGCTGATATTTCCCTTCTCATGGAGCAGGTGTTGCATACCCCGGGTCAGGGTATCATCCTCGAGTACGCTGTACAAGTGATAGCCTAGATCTTCCCGGTCGAGCAGAACTTCCTCCAATACTTCGACGGTACCGAAATCCTGTAATTCATGGGCCCGCTTGATCTGTTTCCGCAGCATCTCCTGGATCTTTAATTCATGCTCCAGGTCGTTGCGGATAAAATCCCGCATCGTATACCTGCCTTCCACCTCATGCTTGATATAGGCGAGTTGATGCTGGGTTTCCGGGTGCGCGGTGGGAACCCCGCCCAGACGGGCGATGCGTTCCCCAATCATGTCAATGTGTTTTACTGTTTTATCCCGGTGCTCGTCAAGTAAATGATGGAGGCTTAAGAATGACTCCGCTCCCTCGGTAAGCCAATGGTGCTTATTGTACTGGTGCAAAGCCACGGTTAGAGAACAAAGATGGTCGTCAAGCATTAAAGCCATTTCCAAGCGGGTTTCGTAGGGGAGGGCGATTCCCGCCCCAACCTGTTTTACCGTTCTGGGCTGTTGACGGAAGACCATGGTATGGTCTGTACGATGTCCCGGCATTCTTTCGTTAAAACCCGCTTTGTCCGTATTGAATGTACCCTGGAAATTACTGAGATTTGATACGGTTGTGGTAATCTCCCGCGGGGGTGAAGTGGCCGGTTGAATTCCTTCCAATGCCCTAAGCAACCTCCTTTTTCTTTGTTCTCTATTATTCCCTGGAGATTTTGGTCTATACCGGCTTCAAATTTTTTTACTGCTTTTGCGGGGTAACGCTGCATCTTACAGTCAAAACGGAGAACAGCAAAACCGGCCGGAAAATTATTGCCGCCACGGTTTTGGAAAAACACTTGAGAAACAACCGGAGTATGTGCTAAAATAAAGACAAGTTATCATGGTAATAGTAGGGGGAAAGAAATGAATATATTTTCTCTTTTGTTGCTGTTTATCTCTATTCTCTTGATTGTCGTCATCGTCATCCAGCCCAGTAAAGGCGAAGGTTTGGGGTCCATTGGCGGCGGCGGACAAATGTTTTTTGGCAAGAACAAGGGATTAGAACGCTTTTTGGAGAAACTTACCACTGGTTTGGCGACAGCCTTTTTCCTGGTGGCAATCATTGCGAACCTGTTTTAACTCCCGTAGCGGGAGTACTTTTTTCAGTCCCGCTTTTTTCCGGTGGTAAGGGAGGATCGACTTTCTCTAAAAAGCAGGAATAATTGAGCCTGGTGTAGAAGTAGCAAGAGATTTGCGAATCCTGTGCCGAGTGCGAGGGAGGGATCACAGTGAAATTATTCAGTATCAAGCAACGCTTTTTACTTGCGGCTGTTATTGCTTTGCTTTTATTTGGCATAGCCAGTCGTCTGATTTGGCTGACTTTTTCAGGGATTTTTCCTTATCTGCTGCAACTGGTGATCATAGGCGTTCTTCTGTACCTGTTTAGTTTTTTCCTCAACCGGTATATTTTGGAACCCATTTATATAATTAACCAACTGGCTGAAGAGATCGCCGACAATAACCTGAGCGGGCGGGCGGAATTTGCGACCCGTGACGAGTTCTTCATCCTTGGCAACACCATGAATGAAATGATAAAAAATATGCGGGATATCTTGCAGGAAAACTTGGAAGCTGCTGAGAAAGTGGCCCAGGCTTCCCAGGATATGTCGGCCATGGTGGAAGAGGCAAACCTGTCCACACAGGAGATTTCCAGTACGATTGATAGTATTGCCAAGGGAACAGAGGAACAATCACTCCACATTAAGCAGAGTGCGATGGCGGCACAACAAATGGCGGCGACCGCAGAAGAAGTAGCGGCGGAAGCACAAAAGGCGGCGGCCTCATCGGCCAAGGCGGCGGATAGCTCCAAGACCGGCGGTGAGATCATCCAGAGTGTCCGGTCGAAAATTATTCAGGTTAAAGAGACCGTGGACAGTTCGGCGGCGGTTGTTATGAAACTGGGGACCCGTTCCCAAGAGATTGGTAAGATTATTGACGTCATTAGGGGGATTTCCCGTCAGACAAACCTGCTGGCTCTAAACGCCGCTATTGAGGCGGCCCGTGCCGGCGAACACGGGCGGGGTTTTTCCGTGGTTGCCGATGAAGTCCGGGCCTTGGCCGAGCAGACTACCCAGTCGACAATCCAGATTACCCAGATGATCAGTGAGATCCAAAAAGAAACCAAAACTGCGGTGGAAGCCATGGAAAGCGGTACCCGTGCCGTGGAGGAAGGCGCCGGCCTGGCGATCCAGGCAAACGAAGCCTTTGAAGCCATCCTGAGTTCGATTAACCAGACGGTCCAGACGATCCAGGAGATCGCTGCGGCCTCCCAGGAACAGGCAGCCAGCAGCCAGGAGATGAGCAGTACAATGGAGGGTGTGGAACAGATTGCCAGCAGAAATGCGCTCGGCTCCCAACAGGTGGCTTCCGCAGCCGAACAGCAACGGCAAACCATGGAAAACCTGGCCAAGTCTGCCATGGAACTGGTGGACATGGCCGATCACCTGACTGCATTGGTAGGACGTTTCAAGGTCATCTCCGACTTCCAACGTTGTTGGCGTGTGTTTGACTGTAACTATATTGAGTGCCCGGCCTACCAGTCTAAAGAAGAAAAATGCTGGTTGATCGCGAACACTTTGGGCCGTGACGGGATTCCCATGGGTTCAGTAATGGAGAAACGGGTCAGATGTCACCAATGCGATGTCTTTAAACTAAATACCCTGGTGGAAGAGGAGAAAGAGCAGGAAGAAGCAGAAGAGAAATCCGTTTCTTAAGGCGTGGCCTTGAAACGCGGCCTTAAGACACTGTGAAATATTACCTTGTTATGCCTTGTATTAACAAAATGGCCGTACGGCCATTTTATTTTGGGGAAGATGAGGTGGGAAAATATTAAAAGATGGAGAAAAATTTCTTTTACCCTTGTTAAGCCGGTTCTTTACGGTATAATAAGAATAGCCGGATTATGCGCGTGCGCGCCTTTTCAATATTGACTCTGTGACCGCGCAATGTAAGGTGGAAAAGCAAAAGAGGTGAAGACGTTGAATATTCTAGTCCTGAACAGCGGCAGCTCTTCATTGAAGTACAAACTTTTTGCAGTGGATAAAGAAGAGGTGCTGGCCAATGGAAAGGTGGAAAGGATTGGTGTTCCGACCGGGACGGCCAGAATCACCCACCGGAAACAGGGTTCTCCCAAATACTCTCAGGAAAAGGAGATACGGGACCACGAGGCGGCTTTAGAGATCGTCCTGGAACTTTTGACCGGTCCTGAACACGGCGTCATCTCTAACCTTGCGGCAATTAATGCGGTCGGCCACAGAGTGCTACACGGAGCGGAATATTATAAGGAATCGGTACTTGTCGATGATGAGGCTCTTACGAAGATGAACGAGTTGAAAGAGTTGGGCCCGCTCCATATGCCGGCTAATCTGATGGGGATCGAAGCCTGCCGGAAGTTAATGCCCGGTGTCCCCCAGGTCGCCACCTTTGATACGGCTTTCCACCAGACCATGCCGGAAAAGGCATACCTATATGCACTCCCTTTAGAACTTTACCGGAAACACCGGATTCGCCGTTACGGATTTCACGGTACTTCCCACCGGTATGTAGCCGAATCCGCGGCAAAGTTTTTGAACCGCCCGGCAACGGAGTTAAAACTCATCACCATGCACCTGGGTAATGGGTCCAGTATGGCGGCGATTGACGGCGGTAAAGTGATTGACACATCCATGGGTTTTACGCCATTGGAAGGGCTTGCCATGGGTACGAGGTCCGGGGATATTGACCCGGCTGTCTTGCCTTTTCTTTGCCGTCTCAAACAGATAACGCTGGAGGAAGCGGTGGATTTTTTGAATAAGCAATCAGGCATGCTGGGCATGTGCGGTTATTCCGATATGCGCGACGTCTATAAAGCCATTGCCAGGGGATCGGAGGATGCCCGGATTGCTTATGAGCTTTTTGTTTACCGGGTTGTCAAATTTACCGGCGCCTATTATGCGGCCTTGAAAGGCCTTGACGCCCTGGTATTTACGGCCGGTATCGGAGAAAACGAATACCTGCTCAGAGAAGATGTCTGCAAGGAACTGGAGTTTATGGGGGTAAAGTTGGATTACGCCCTGAACCGCACGAAGCTGGAACAGACTATTTTCACGCCAACAGATTTGAGCGCCTCCGATTCCAAAATTAAGGTTCTGGTCATTCCCACCGACGAAGAACTGGTGATTGCCAGGGACACCCACCGGCTGGTTACGCTCTCCCAGGCATAAAAACCTCGCCGGGGGAGCCGATAAAACTAGGGGAGAGGAGAAAATTATGGAACCCCGGAAGATCACGGTAAACCGGCGGGCCAGGCATGAATATTTTATTGAAGAGACTTATGAAGCCGGGATTGCCCTGACAGGTACAGAGGTCAAGTCTTTACGCCAAGGAAAGGGCAATTTAAACGAGAGCTATGCCGGGATTGACAAAGGCGAAGTTTTTCTTTATAACTGTCACATCAGCCCGTACGAAGCTGGAAACCGCTTCAACCATGACCCTCTGCGTTCGCGGAAACTACTCTTGCATAAAAAAGAGATCCGGCGGTTGCTTGGGAAAGTAAAGGAAAAAGGGATGACCCTGGTCCCGCTTTCTCTATATTTTGACGAAAAAAACCGGGTCAAGGTCGAATTGGCCCTGGCGCGCGGGAAAAAGCTGTATGATAAACGCCGGGATATGGCCCGCCGGGACGCGGAACGGGAGATGGCAAGGGCCGTACGGTTGGAGAAAAGATAAACCATGAAAGTGGGCGGGGCCCGATCATCGTTGCACTACCCTACCGCATTGGTAAATTACCGGTTTGTCAAATCCCTCTTGATCGGATATAATAAAGGAGAAGAATGAAGAAGAATAAACGGGGGCGACAGGTTTCGACGGGGAGCAGAACGGCGGAAACAGCGGGCCGAGGCGCCGTGCCTCGTTAAAAAGCGGCAAGCCGATAATAAACGGCAACAATCAATTAGCTGCTGCTTAATATAGAGCAGCCGTCCTAACCGGATTTTATCCGGGAGTCCGGGGTGGGCGTCGACTAAACCGGATTGCTCCTGTCTCTGCGCCTGAGGAGACAGGCTAAGAAACACGGGCTTGGTCAAAGGGT
>DUNX01000016.1 GCA_012839115.1 Bacillota bacterium | reverse complement strand
TCGCACAAGGCGAAAATTTCGATCTTCAACCCCTCTACCTCCTTTAAATAATAACTTCCCGGTTTTACCTTCCCCTTAATAGATTCTTTGGCCGGGGGGCAAAACCCTTTTCCCGGTCATTATTGTATATGACAACTTTTTCCTGTCGATACTTGCCTCTCCGGTATAACGGCATAAAAAGATCAAATTCGGAGAGATTTTTAGCCAGTTAAGGAAGGATTAATAAAGTTGGCGTCGAATAAATAAAGGGATTGTCGATAAAATCTGGACGCAAATTTACATTTTCATCTTTTATTGTTCGAGGTTCTTTGCATGGTTCACAACTAAAATGAGAAGAAGGGGGTAGGTTAACGGGTAAAAAAACATATGGTTTACTTACTAACAAAACTTGAAAAATTTAAAAGGAGGATTTACGAAGTGAGGAGAAATTGGCTAGTATTGTTTTTGGTTTGTTTGGCCGTTGTGATGATGGCGGTGCTTCCGGGCTGCCGGTCCAAGACTCCCAAGGACAACGGTGACGACGACGATAACGGCACGATTACGACCGTTATCGGTAAAGCCGGGGAATATAACTTCAAACTTGCCGACTTGGCCTGGGAAAAGGTGAAGGAACCGGTCAACGCCAGTTTGAGCGAGATGAAGGCATACGATGCTGATAACCCTAACGAGAACGAGATCGAGACTGACCCTGCAGAGAACGAACCGGACTTCACCAAAGTCTCCGGCGGCGGTGTTTACATTGTAGATGGCAATTCTAAGGGGAATATGTGTATCGGTTCCATTGAATGGAGCGGTGACGGCGACAGTGTCAAGGATGGCTTCGAAGGATTTGGTGAAGATGACGCTTATGAAATGATCCAGAATGGCCAGATAAATCGGGTCTTTTCGCCGCATTCAGGATACGCCTGGACCGCCTATTGCCCTGATTGGGCCGACGCAGGAGCTACCCTGGCCCAGATCGACAAGTATTATGACGGGCGAATTAAATTATACGGGAGCGAAGATGAATATAAGGGAGGAAGTGCTGATCCTGAAAGCACATTCGTCGAGAAGGGCGCCTATGTCTACACTATGTTCGCCAAGGAACCGGAAGAGGGACAGTCTCTGACTATCGAAAAAGAACTGGATATGACCGAAGGTAGTGTAACTATAGAGTTTGATAAAGATGGAATACTAGCCTACCCGGTAATAATCAAACTCTTGATCAGAGACGGCAACGGCGACTGGTACCTGGGTGGAGCACCGGACGAGGAAGAACTCCCGCCGGAAGAGGATAAGGAGTTAGAGGATAACCCAGCCCCTGAGAATTCAAACTTAGTATCGGCTTTCGTAGCTGAAGACAGCGGTTCTTTTGAGGTCGCCTTTGCCGATCTCTCCTGGGAGCAGGTGGACAGCGAGGTAGCAGATCTCCTTGATACGATGGAAGGGTATCGCGACTATCATAACAGCCCCTTTGCCATGGTGATTAACCCTGAATCCACCAGCGTGGATCTGTCTGCAGTAACCGGCGGCGGCCTCTTTGTTAACAGCAGTTCCGACCCTGCAGGTCAGCTTGTCATAAAAGGCCTTAAATGGGAAGACGGCGATGAGACGACTATAGATGAAACTTTTGAGGGGGCCGGCTGGAGAGCGCTTGTCGGTTACAACCAAAATGCTAAAATAGGGCGTTCAGCTGCCACTGGATATGGCTGGGGCGCCTATGTGCCGGTTGAGGTAGAGGCAAACCCAGTGGTATTGAACAATCAGATTAATATTGGAGACGGCGGAAACGCACCCGGCGCTTACGCCTATACCATCTTTGCCAACTGTAACTTAATTGAAGAAGATGAATACAAAGTCGAATTAATCGAGGAACCTATATCCGTAGATATGTCCGCGGGTACGCTCACCGTTGACCTTACCGTCCTTAGCCCGCAAGGGTTCAAGGTCCTAGTCAGGGATGGCGAGGGCGATTGGTATCTGGGAGGACTCCCGCAGGAATAATTAAAGGTAAAGGTCAAATCGGCTAACTAGGCGTAAAGACTCCCCTGGCTCTCCAGGGGAGTCTTGCCCCATTCTTTCTGCGAAAAAAGGAAAGAGCTAGATGAAGAACAAAAGCGAGAGGTAAGGCAAGAGCAGGCATTAGTGGAGGTTTTGCCTCCGCGGTGACGCCTGCCGGCCGCCTCCCGCTTTTCATTTGGCAGCTTCTCGCCTTTTATACCAACTCCAAGCCAAAAAAAGAGCGGCAAGACGGGCATGCCACCGTCTTTGTGCGCGTAAGACCAAAGACCGGCGGGAAAGAACCATGGCAAACGGTAAACCTAGAACAGAAAGTAAATAAAGAATCGACGCAAAGGAGCAGGAATATTCAGGATGAAGAAGACCGAAGGCGCGTATTATACCGGCTGCTACCGCAATCTCTTCAAAGAGTTTGGTTATGCGGAATCCGAGATCAACGCGAAAGTCGAAAAAACCTGGAACGCCCTGTTTTACGGGGATGAGGAGACCAGGATCTATTTTCCCGTGGGTGACGATGCCGGGTATATCCTGGATACGGGGTATTTGGACGTCCGCACCGAGGGGATGTCCTACGGGATGATGTTCTGTGTCCAGATGGACAAGAAGGAAGAGTTTGACCGGATCTGGACCTGGGCCAAACGGTACATGGAGATCAAAGAAGGCAGGCATGCGGGGTATTTTGCCTGGTCGCTCAATCCCGACGGGACCCGGCGGTCGCAGGGGCCGGCCCCGGACGGTGAGGAGTTTTTTGCGATGGCGCTTTTTTTCGCCAGCCACCGCTGGGGGGACGGGCCCGAACCCTATGACTACAGCCGCCAGGCCCGGGAGTTGCTCCGGATCTGTGTACATAAAGGGGAGGACGGCAGTGAAGGCCGGCCCATATGGGATCCAGAGACCAAGCTGATCCGGTTCGTACCGGATGTCGACTTTACTGACCCCTCTTACCACCTGCCCCATTTTTACGAGTTGTTTTCCCTCTGGGCGAGCCCAGAGGACAGCATTTTTTGGGCAGGGGCGGCCAAGGCCAGCCGGGAGTATTTGAAAAAGGCCTGCCACCCGGTGACCGGGCTGGCGCCGGAGTATGCCAATTATGACGGGACCCCCAACCATTACAACGGGCACGGGGATTTTTTCAGTGATTCCTACCGGGTGGCCGGGAACATTGCCCTGGATTACGCGTGGTTTCAGGCGGACGACTGGGCGCGGGAGGAGGCCAACAGGATCCAGGCCTTTTTTGGCGAACGTGGGTTGACGCCGCCGTATTTAAAATACAGGATCGATGGTACGCCCTTGGGTGAAGAGGCTTTCCATCCGGTGGGCCTGTTGGCCATGAATGCCATGGCTTCCTTGGCTGCGGACGGGCCGCACGTCAAAGCGTTTATTGACGCCTTTTGGCAGGCGCCGCTCTGTACCGGGCGGCGGTGCTATTATGACAACTGTCTCTATCTCTTCAGCCTGCTGGCATTGAGCGGCCGGTACCGGATCTGGAAACCGTGATCTTGTGACCTGTGGACCCACGCGCAAGGTGTGTGGCAGGAAAGGAGGCATAACTAATGAAAACAAAGGTTTTCACACTATCCTTTCTGATTATTCTCTGTGCCGGAGCACTACTGGGCCAGGGGATCCGGTCGGAGGAGGAGCTCCCATCCTTATGGCAGGCCTATACCGATTATTTTCCCATCGGCGCGGCTGTACGCTACCAAAGTCTAAAGAACCACAGGGCGTTGCTGGAGAAACATTTTAACAGCATCACTGCGGAAAATGAGATGAAATTCAGTACCCTGCAGCCGGGTGAAGGGACGTTTGCCTTTTTCCGGGCCGACGAGATCGTGAACTTCGCCAAGAAAAACAATATGCTGGTCAGAGGGCATACCCTGGTCTGGCACAGGCAGTACCCGGGCTGGCTCTTCCGGGACGGTGCGGGAAAGGCCGCTGGCGAACTGGTGCTGCAACGGCTGGAGACCCATATCAATACAGTGCTCTCCAGGTACAAAGGGGATGTCTACTGCTGGGATGTGGTTAACGAAGCAGTGAGCGACAGTATGTCGGAGTATTTGCGCAGGGACTCCCCATGGTACCAGGCGGTGGGGGAGGAATACATCGCCGAGGCGTTCCGTATGGCCCACCGGGCGGACCCGGAAGCCAAGCTTTTTTATAACGATTACGGCGCCACCAGGGCCGATAAGATGGCAAAGATCTGCTTCCTCCTGGAAGAGTTGCTGGCGGCGGGGGTCCCGGTCCATGGCATGGGGATGCAGGGGCATTGGGATGTCTTTTCGCCTCCGGCTACAGAGATCGAGACTGCCATCCGGCGCTATGCCGCCCTAGGCCTGGAGGTGCAAATCACCGAACTTGATATCTCCCTTTTTCGGTGGGGTGACAAGAGGAAGTTTATTACCGACCCGGAAGAGTTGACCGTACGCCTGGAAATGCAGGCCAAAAAATATGAGGAGATCTTCCGGATCTTCCGGGAGTACCGGGATGTGATCACCGGCGTGACCTTCTGGGGAGTGGCCGACGACCTGACCTGGAAGGACCAGGAGCCGGTCCGGGGCAGAAAAGATCTGCCGCTACTTTTTGACGATGTTGAACACCAGCCTAAAGAGGCCTTCTGGCGAGTTGTTAACTTTTAACCCGGTTGTGAAAAGGTGAAGAATATGGGTTGTGCATCCTATGGAAAGGAGGGGTTTGTTATGAAGAAACACCTTTTCTATTTATTGCTGGCACTTGTAATGATCTGGTGCATTACCGGCGGTTGCCAACAGGAGGAGGAGATCTCTGCCTTACATAAAGAGGTCCCCGCTTTAGCCGAAGTTTATCAAGACTTCTTTCCGGTCGGCGCAGCGGTCAACTCCTGGACCATTGAGAGCCATAAGGAGCTCATCGAAAAGCATTTCAACAGCCTGACCGCGGAGAACGAGATGAAATTTGAGTCTATACAGCGGTCGCCGGGGAAATATACCTTTGAGCGGGCCGATGCCATTGTCGAACTGGCGGAGAAGAACGGGATGCTGGTCCGCGGGCATACGCTGGTCTGGCATAGCCAGACCCCGGCCTGGGTTTTTAAGGATGAGAAAGGGCGGCCGGCCAGCCGCGAGTTGCTGCTGAAAAGGATGGAAGAGCATATCACCACAGTGGTCTCTAGGTACCGGGGGCAGGTTTACGCCTGGGACGTGGTGAACGAGGCGGTGACGGACGGAGGGGGGCCGGGGTATCTGCGGACCGATTCGCCGTGGTACAGAATAATCGGCCCGGGCTATATCGCCCAGGCCTTTATCTTCGCCCACCGGGCCGATCCCGGGGCCAAACTCTTCTACAATGATTACAGCGCGGTGGACCCGGCAAAATCCGACCGGATTTACCGGCTCCTCAAGGACCTGTTGGAGCAGGGGGTACCCGTCCACGGCGTGGGGATCCAGGGGCACTGGGATATTAGCTACCCGTCAGCGAACCAGGTGGAGGCGGCGATCAGGAAATATGCCTCCCTGGGTCTGGAGGTGCAAATCACCGAACTTGATATCTCGGTTTTTCCCTGGAGTGACCGGGGGCACCTGCGGGCGGCGCCGAAAAACCGCTTGCGTACACAGGCCCAGCGTTACCGGGAGTTGTTCGAGGTTTTCCGGAGAAATAAAGATGTGGTCACCGGGGTTACTTTTTGGGGCGTGGCCGATGACCGGACCTGGAAGGATAATTTTCCGGTGCGGGGGAGAAAGGACTGGCCCCTGGTTTTTGACGAGGAACACCAGCCGAAAGCGGCTTTTTGGGAGATTGTAAATTTTTAAAGGAGTGACTGATAACTTGCAAAAGAAGACTTTCCACAACCCGGTGCTGCCCGGGTTTTATCCCGATCCTTCAATCTGCCGGGTTGGCGATGATTATTACCTTGTTACTTCCACCTTTGCCTATTTCCCCGGGGTACCGGTCTTTCACAGCCGGGACCTGGTCAACTGGCGCCAGATCGGGCACGTGCTGGACCGGCCTTCCCAGTTGAACCTGGACGGCGCCGATCACTCCGGTGGGATCTATGCCCCCACCATCCGTTACCACCAGGGGCGCTTTTATATGATCACCACCAATGTCACCCATGGGGGAAATTTCCTGGTCACCGCCGAAGATCCGGCCGGGCCCTGGTCGGACCCGTACTGGCTGGAGGATGCGCCCGGGATCGACCCCTCGCTTTTCTTTGACGACGACGGAAAGGTTTATTACACGGGCAACCGGCCCAACCCCGCCGGCATGAGATATAACGGCGACTGTGAGATCTACCTCCAGGAACTGGACTTAAAGACCATGCGCCTCACCGGGGAGGTCCATGTCCTGTGGAGGGGCGCCTTAAGAAAGGTGATCTGGCCGGAAGGCCCCCATATTTATAAGGTCAACGGTTACTATTACCTGTTGATTGCCGAGGGCGGGACCGCCCACGAACACGCGGTGACTGTTGCCAGGAGCGAGAAGATTACAGGCCCCTACATTGGGAACCCGGGCAACCCGATTTTGACCCACCGCCACCTGGGCCGGGATTACCCCATCGTCAATGTGGGCCATGGCGACCTGGTGGAGACGCCTAACGGCGAGTGGTGGTTTGTGGTCCTGGCCTCCAGGCCTTACGGCGGGTACTACCGGAACCTGGGACGGGAGACTTTTCTGGTCCCGGTAGAATGGGAAAACGGCTGGCCGGTGATGAGCTTGGGCGAGGGACGGGTACTTTTTGAGTACCCCCGTCCGGACCTGCCTGCCGACGATTTGCCGGCGGAAGCGGCCTGTGACCATTTTGACGGGCCGGAACTGGACTTTAAATGGGTCTTCCTCCGCACGCCCCGGGAGAGCTTTTGGAGCTTACAGGAACGTCCCGGCCATCTCCGCTTAAAGCTGCGGCCGGCGATGATCACCAGAAAGGAAAACCCCAGTTTCGTGGGGCGGCGCCAGCAGCACATGGATTTCTGCGCCCGGACAGTCATGGAGTTTACCCCTGCCGCAGAGAATGAAGAGGCGGGTCTGGTCTTAATCCAAAGCGACCAGTATAACCTGCGGGCGGTCCTCACCAAAAAGAAAGACGGGGTCGTCCTGCGCCTGGTCAAGTGCTACGACGGACAGGAAGAGGTCCTGGCGGAAGAGGTTTATGCCGCCGGGAGAATATACCTGCAGGCCGAGGCGAAGGGACAGGATTACAGCTTCTATTTTGGCGGAAGTGAACGGGAGCTGAAACCGCTGGCCACAAAGGTGGACGGGCGGTTCTTAAGCACCGACGTGGCCGGCGGCTTTGTCGGCACCTGCCTTGGCCTTTATGCCGGCAGCAACGGGAAGGAGAGCGGCAACTACGCGGATTTCGACTGGTTTGAGTACCGGGGGTTGTAAGGAGAAGATCTTGAGATCTGCAACAAAATAAAGAGGAGGGCCAAAATGAGAAGGAAGATAGTTGCTCTCTGGCTTTGCCTGGTTTTGACGGTCCTGGTTGTTGGCTGTACCCGGGTGGAACCGGACCCGACCGAAGCGAAGGTTGCCGTTGATCCCGGTGTAAAACACCAGGAAATTGGGGGTTTCGGCGGGGCCCTCGCCTTTTACGAAAATTGGGTAACAGGGTCGCAGGAGAAGGAAAAGATCTATGATTTGCTCTTTGTTGATTTAGGCCTGGATATTTTACGCCTGCGGAATGTTTATGATTACCCTGTTGATGATCCTGATCCCATGCGGCACGGCGTGGAGTTTTATCACGCCGCCAAAACGCGCAATCCCGGCATTAAGGTACTCCTCTCCTCATGGTCGCCGCCGGATTATTTGAAAAAGGATGGCATAATGAGAGGAGGAACCCTAAAAAAGGATGGGGGCGCCTTTATGTACCCCAAGTATGCCGAATACTGGCGGGCTTCCCTGGTTGCCTATGCCGACCGGGAGGTAGTCCCCGACTATATCAGTATCCAAAACGAACCGGATTTCGTGACCGACGGGTGGGAGACCTGCCGGTTTGATGCGCAGGAGAGTTCAGCTTATCCCGGGTATGGAAAGGCGTTGAAGGAAGTAGCTGACCTGTTGGACGCGGAGTATCCCGACCCGCCGCTAATCATCGGGCCGGAGTGCGCGGGCATCAGCGGCGGTCGGGTGCAGTCCTACGCCAAAGAGATGGACCTTTCCCAGGTTCACGCCCTGGCCTACCACTTGTATAACGGGGGTGACCAGGACAATCCCGACAGTTATCTCTCGAACCTGCGGGCAATCGCCAGTGCTTATCCAAATGTGCGTATCTGGCAAACGGAATTCGACTGGCCAACCCCGTTCAAGAATGCCTGGCTGATCCATAACTGCCTGGTGGAGGGGAATGTCAGCGCCTATTTTTACTGGGCTTTGGTCTGGCCTGGGGAGAAGGGGTTGGTTGAAATATCCAACCCGTGGCAAAGCGCCTATTATAGCCCTACCGATTATTTTTATTATTTCCAACACTATGCCAAACACATCGACTCCGGTTACCGGCGGGTCGGCGCAGTCTCCGACAGCGGAAAGATTAAGGTCTCGGCTTTTCTCTCCCCGAACGGGGAAAAACTCACCCTGGTCCTGATCAACACCGGCGGCGCCCGGTGCGAGGTGACTTTGGGAATCAGCGGGTTTCCCGTGAACAAAACGGAAATTTACCGGACCACCGACGGGACGCAAGAAAAGTTTGCGGCTGTTGGCAGTCTTGGCTCAGGAAATATGCTTGTCTTGAACCCCAGATCCGTGGCAACGGTGGTGGTCACCGCCGGGCCGGAGCAGGATGAGGAGGGAGATTAAGACCGTAGCTGCCACACCCATTTCCGCGGGAACCGTTATGGTTTTCTGTTCCTGCGCGGAATAAACCCCGGACCTCCGGTTTTTCGCTGCGCAACAATGGTTGTTTTGGAAAATTTAACATAGAAGGCTGCTGAATTTAACATAGAAGGATATTGATTAGTTGGCGGAAAGAGGCTACAATAGATGCGATTATGAAAAGGAATAAAAAACGGAGCAAGAGAAGAAACAGGGGGTGTGGTTTGCCATGAGAAATAATCTGGCGGCCTTGATGGAGACAGGTAAAGGTGAAAGGACTTTGCCTCCCTTGCGCGAGGCCTTTAAAGAGTATTTTCCCATTGGGGTTTGCGTGAACCCGCAAACACTCCAGACCCATCGCCATTTAATCAAAGGGCATTTTTCCAGTATAACAGCGGAAGACGAGATGAAATTCGACCGCCTCCAACCGGAGGAGGGCCGGTTTGATTTTGCCGAGGCGGACGCGATTGTTGCCTTCGCCCGGGAGAACGGGCTGTTGATCCGCGGGCACACCCTGGTCTGGCATAATCAGACCCCGGAATGGGTCTTTTTGGACAAGGAGGGGCGGCCGGCCCCGCGGGAACTGGTTTTACAGAGGATGGAAGAACATATTACCACTGTGCTCTCCCGTTACAAAGCGGATATCAAGGTCTGGGACGTGGTTAATGAGGTGGTTTCCGACCGCGAAGGTTATTTGCGGGTTAAATCGCCCTGGTACCAAAGGACCGGGGAGGAATTTATCGGCAGGGCCTTTACCTGCGCCCACCGGGTTGACCCGGAGGCCAAGCTTTTTTATAACGACTACAATGCGGCGGTGCCGGAGAAAAGAGAGAGGATTGTCAAGCTCTTACGGGATTTGCTGGACCGGGGGGTACCCGTTCACGGTATGGGTATCCAGGGCCACTGGACTATTTACGACCCTTCGCTCTCCGAGATCGAAGCGGCAATCGAGGCCTATGCCGCGCTGGGGCTGGAGGTCCAGATTACCGAGTTGGATGTTTCGCTCTACCACTGGAGTGACACAGGCAATTTCAGGGTTCCCCCTCCGGAACTCCTGTCAAGGCAGGCCGAACGCTACCGGCAGATCTTCGAACTCTTCCGGCGGTACCGGGGAGTGATCACCGGGGTAACACTCTGGGGACCGGCTGATGACCGGACTTGGAAGGATAACTTTCCGGTCCGGGGGAGGAAGGACTGGCCGCTTTTGTTCGACGAGAATCACCGGTTGAAAACGGTCTTGCTCTAAAAGGCGAAGAGCTGTCCGGCGGCCGGTACACGGCTTAAATGACCGTTCAGTTTGCAGCCCGTGGCGGGGAATCCCCACGGGCTGTCGAATAAATTGGGGGGACGGATGTGATCTACCAACAAACGCTGCTGGTTTTAGAGAAATCCGGACGGGCGATCCTGAATCTCTGGCCCTACGTGGTTGGCGGGGTCCTGCTCGGAGAAGTCCTGCGTGTTACGGCCTGGACAAGCGTGATTGATCGGGCCTGCCGGCGGTCGCTCCCGGTGGCGGTGGCAGTTGCCGCTCTTCTGGGGATGGCTTCGCCCCTTTGCACTTACGGTACAGTCCCGTTGGTCTTGCGGCTGCTCGCCGCCGGTGTTCATCCGGCGCCGCTGGTGACCTTCTTATGCGCCTCGTCTCTCTTCAATCCGCAGATCTTCATCATCACCTGGGGCGGGATCGATTTGGAAATGGCGCTGGTCCGGACCGGCGTCACCCTGCTGATCAGCCTCTGTTTGGGTTATTTGCTCCTGCTGATCCCCCCACGTTTTGTTGTCCGTACCGGGGTGGCGGCAGAAGGCGGGGGAGAGAGGGGAGGAAAACCGGAGGAAACGGGGACACAGGGCGGACCGGAAACCCTGGTAGCGGAAGGTGGCCCCCGGGAGAAGAGAAGGCCTTCTTTCCCGGAGTTCCTGAAGGGTTTTTGGCAGAACCTGGAGTATGTCGGGTTCTACCTCCTGCTCGGGGTCTTGCTGGGGTCCCTGGTGGAGGTGGCGGCCCCCGATTCCTGGCTCTCCTACCTCTTCAACCGCAGCCGGTGGTTTTCTGTTTTGGCCGCCGCCGGGCTGGGGGTGCCCTTGTACGCCTGCGGCGGGGGGGTAATCCCTTTTATCCGGGCCTTGCTTGAGCAAGGGATGAGTAAAGGCGCGGCTCTAACCTTTTTCCTGGTGGGCCCGGCGACCAGGATCACCCCGCTTATGGCTCTGGCTGCGGTATTGCGGCCGCTTTTCATTTTTTTCTACATAATTGTCCTGGTTGTCCTGGCGGTTGCGGCCGGGTTGTTGTATAATTAAAGCATAAAGCAGAATTGGTTAGATATGGCTGCCGTACGCGGCACTAATTCACAAGGAGGTTGCACCGATGAGACTTGCCCCCAAACAACGGATCTGTTTTTGGCTACTGCTTGGTTTGACCATCTTTACTGTGGTCTTCCGGGAAGCGGGCGGGGTGAACCTGGACGGTGTGGAGCCGGTTATCCTCCCCACCTCCACAGTGGCGGTTGTCCAGTCGGACCGGGCTTCAGCGGCGGATATTGGATATGAAGAACTCAAGGCGATGATCCGTGAAGCGGTGGAACTCGCCGGCGGCTTCTCCGACCTGATCTTCGACGGCGCCACCGTGGTGATCAAACCCAACCTGGTGAATTGGACCGATTATACCCGGCCCGGCTGGGGCGGGGAACCGCTGCCAACGGAGGCCAACGGCGTGACCACCGACTGGCGGGTGACCAAGGCCGTGGTGGAACTGGTGCGGGAATTGAACCCCGGCGGGAAGGTATATATCATGGAGGGCTCCAGTGTCCCGACGCGCCTGGTGATGGAGAAGTTGAAATATACGCCGGAGTACATACCGGGGGCGGACGCCATTTTACCGATTGAAGAGGATAGCGGTAAATGGAAGGATTACAAATCCCCGGGCATTGTCGCGGTGGACCTCCCCGACGGCCTCTTGCACAAGAAGTATTATTTGAATAAGAAGTATAAAGAGGCGGATGTTGTTATCAGCCTGCCTTGCCTGAAAAACCACTGGCACGCCGCGGTCACCGGCGCCATAAAGAACGTGGGGATTGGCGCCACGCCCGGCAATATCTACGGAAATTCCTCCACCAGCCCGGGACGGAACAGTATGGTCGACCATAATAACCGGCGGGGGGACCTCCACATGTGGATCCATGATTTTTACAAATGCCGGCCGGTGGATTTTGTAATCATGGACGGGCTACAAGGGATCCAGAACGGTCCCACTCCCTGTTATGAAGTGAGCCGGACCAAACAGTTGAGCAAGGACCAGATGAATATGCGCTTGATCCTGGCCGGGCGGGATGCGGTGGCCGTCGATACGGTCGAGTCGCTGATTATGAATTGGGATCCGCAGTCCGTCAAGCACCTCGTCTTCCTCAACAGAAGCGAGTTGGGGAATATTTGCCCGTCAGCGATCAGTGTGAAAGGGATAAGAGTGGATGAGGTCCGGAAGGATTTCGCCGGGGTCAGGCCGCCGGCCGGTGGGCATCCGGTTAAAAAGATGACAACGCCGGCCTTTGCCTATAACGGTTATGAGGTCCAGGAAGGCCAGGTTGTTTTCTTCCTGGTTCCGGAGGCATGTATCGTCAAGATGGAACTCTGCCTTAATGGGGACGACCGGCCGGAACAGGTAATCACCGGGGACTTCCACCGGGTTGCCGTGGATCTGTCCCGGCTAAGTCCCGGCGAAAACCGGATTACGATCCATGCTTATGACCGCTTTTTCAACCGGGTGGCCAAGACTTATCTTGTCCAAACCAAACCGCACCTGGGTGTCTACGAGGTCAGAGAAGACGACCGCGTTGTCCACCAGGTCAAAGAAGACGTCTACAGCGAAATACAGGGCTAAGCCACACAGGGTTAACCCACATAGGGTTAACCCTTATTTTTTACGGCCAAAGCCACGCGGTGCAGGCCGCTTCTGGCACAGAGGTCGAGGAGGTCGATGACCTCCTGGTACCGGCAGGCTTGGTCGCCCCGGATAACCAGGGGCGTATCCGGGGGATAGGTTGGCAAGAGGGCGGCCAGTTCCTCCCTTTCCACCGCCCGGCCGTTGAGGAAGAGTTCATGCCGGTCCGTTAATTCCAGGACCATTTCTCCGGTGTTGGCGGCGGGGAATGCCTGCTCCGCCCGGGGGAGTTCGATCTCGAGTTGGCCGCGGTTTTCCGGCAGGACCATGGTCAGGATAAAAAAGGCGACCAGGGTGATGAGGACGTCGATCAGGTTGATGATCTCGATCCGCGGGGGCGGAAACTTCTTTATCACCGGCGCTCTCCCCTTCATTTGCTGCTTTTTCATGGGCGGCTCTCCCCGGGGGTATTGCCGCCTCCGTCCCCGTACCACTCCTGGGCGTATCGTTCCAGGCGGTGGGTGAAGTAATTATAGAAGATGGTGGCGATGACCGCGATGACCAGACCCGCGGCTGTGGTCAACAGGGCTTCGCTGATGCCGAGACTGACGATGTGCGGGTCGTAACCCCGCACCCCCTCGCCGAGCAGGCCAAAACAGCGGATCAGCCCGGTCACCGTCCCCAAGAGGCCGAGCATGGGGGCGATGGTGATGATAGTGTGTAGGGTCGGCAGGCCCCGTTGCAGGTCGACAAAGAGGCGGCCGGGGTTTTCCACCGCCGCCGGCGGGTTCTTCATGGTCCTGGAGAAAACAAAGAAACGCTCAATAATAATCGCCGCCATGACAACGGAAGAAAGCAAAAGGGGGATCATCACCGGACCGCCGCGTGCAAGTAGGGTCATTGCTCATTCCTCCAATATGAACTGGATATTTATCTTTATCCTGCAGGCAACCGGGGTATTATCTTTTAAGGCCGGCCGGTAGCGCCAGTCTTTCACCGCGGCCAACGCCGCGGTATCCAGGAGCCCGTAGCCGGAAGAGCGTTCCACCCGGAGGTCACCCACGGTACCGTCGGGGAGAATCACAGCGTCCAACAGTACGCTTCCCTCCCAATTATTCTCCCGGGCGGTGCGAGGATAGACCGGGGGGTTGCGGTTAACCGCCACCGGCCGGGTGATTTCCGCTGTGCCATGGGGTTGCGCTGTTTTACCGTTGCCGGCTACGGCGGTATTTTTCCCCGCCCCTGTTCCTGCCTCTGTTGCCGCCTCTGTTACTGTCCCTGCGACACCCTCCGTTACCACTTCTGTTATTGTCTCTGCTACCGCCGGCGTTACCTCCTCTGCTACCACCTCTACGGTTACGCCCGTTAGGCTGTTATCCAAGCCATCTTCAATGCCCTTGTCCTCAATCCCGTTGCTTGCGCCAGGGTCTCTGGCCGGTTTTATTTCCCCATTTGGCGCGGGGGCGGCAGGTTTTTCCTGCGGTTTTGCGGGCTCCCGCAGGCGGGACCCCCGGCTTACGGCAACCGCCGGTTTTTGGATGGTCACGGCCAAACGGGCCGGCCCCGGGACGGCATCTTCTTTCCCTGGGAAAACGGGGCCCCCAAAAAGATCCGCTGCCAGCAGGGCCAACCCATGCAGGAAAATCGAAATGGCCAGGCTCCCGCCAAAGTTTCTGGCGGAGCTTCCGGCAAACCTCTTGGCAGAGTTCCCGGCAGAGCCGGGGGGACGCCTCTTAGAAGGCATGATAGATACTGACCTCCAGGTTCCGGCCGGGCATGGGGTAGCCGGCATTAATTTCATAGGCCGTATCCAGCAGGTTATTGACAGCCAGTTTCAGGTCGTAGCCATTGCGGGTCCGGTAGATGAGGGCCGTATCCAGCAGGCCGTAATCAGGCATGGCCTGGCCCCACTGGGGGGTCCGGCCTGCCACCAGTTGCCAGCAGGTCCGTACCTGCCACGGGCCACGGGTGAAGGTAACCCCGACGGCTGCCCGGTGTTCGCCCAGGCGGGTGTTTTTAGCGTAACCCGTTCCCGCCTTCCAGTCCTGCCGGTTGAGCCAGGTATAAGCGATATCTCCGCCATAGCCGTTTTTGGTCCTCCGTTCCCAGCGGAGATCAAGACCGGTGATTTTGACCCGGTCGACGTTTTGTGCTATATACCCCGTGGCCTCCTGTTGCCAGGCGATGCCGTCCGTAAGCCGGGACCGGTAGAACCCGGCCGTCAGCGTGCTTCCGGTCCTGCCCTGCCAGTGCAGGGTCAGGTCGTAGCTTTCTCCCTTCTCCGGGCGGAGATCCGGGTTGCCGAACATATTCCAGTCGGGGTTTCCGTAGTCCTCATGCCAGTAGAGTTCATTCACGGTCGGCGGCCGGAAGGCCCGGCCGTAACCGGCTTTTATGGAAAGGTTCTTCGTCAGGTTTTTGATCAGGTTGACCCGCGGGGAGAGGGCGGCCCCGTAATCGGAGCTTACGTCCCAGCGCAGGCCGGTGAGGAGGACCAGGCCCCGCCGGAGCGTCCAGAGGTCCTGGAGAAAGACGCCCCCGTGCGACCGGTTGTTTTGACCGCTCTTTGTGCTGCTAAAATCATCATAGGCCAAGGAGATTCCGGCCAAAAGGATATGGTTTCCCGCTTCCCGGCGGCCGGAGAGTTCGGCCCCGTGCCCTTCCACCCGGTGCCGGTCGGCGCCGAATTCGCTTTTGTACCGGTTATCCCAGGACTGGGTAAAAATCCGGTATTCCCAGAGGTTTTTTGCGGTCTGGTTTTTGCCGCTGAGGTTGAGGATGAACCGCTGGTCGGACTGGCGTCCCCCGGAAGGGGAAGAGATCATCCCCGGGATCCCTGCGTCTTTCGTCAGGAAGTGGCCTTGCAGGACCAGGCGGTCATTGTCTTTACCCGCCGGCCGGAAACTGTATTCCCCGGAAAGGTATGTTTTTTTGGCGTCGGAGTTTGGCCGGTACCCGGCGCTGCTGCCGCCGCCGGCCGCCAACCCCCATCGTTCGCGCTTCAAGAAGAGATCCATTTCTCCGGAGTTAAATGAGCCGCCACCCAGGAAGAAACCGGAACGTTCTTCCCCGCTGAGGGCGGTCTCAATATTCACCACCCCGCCCATGGCGTTGGCGCCGTACAAAGGGGAGAGCGGGCCGCGGGAGATCTCCACGCGGTCCAGGACGGCCGCTGGAAAGAGGCTGAGGTCCACTTCGCCGACGGGGCCGGGATTGACCGGGACCCCGTTGAACAGGACCAGGCTCTGGTTGGCGGAGAAACCGCCCAGTTGGACGGAGGCCTGGGCAAAATCGCCGCCGGAAGCGGAGACCGGGAACCCCGCCTCTACGATGAGGGTGGAGAGGTTCTTGCCCGTACTCTGTCGGATCGCCTCCCGGTCTACCACTATGGTCAGCCCGGGAGTTTCGGCCTGGCGGAGCGGGAGGCGGGCGGCGGTAACAACCACCTCCTCTTCGACCTCATCAAACTCGACGATTTCCACGGCGTCCGCCCCGCCGGCGTCCGGCGCTTCCGTCGCCAACACCGGCGCTGGTAACAGGGCCGGCGTTAGCAGGATAACCGCGCTGAATAACAACAGGGTAAGCGGGGAAAAAAAGAAACCAGAACAGAAAAAACCTGTAATTCCCCGGTGGGGCACAGGTTCCCTTTTTCTTTCCTTCATTGCGTATCCCTCCTATCGACCGTAGTCTGGATTACTCGCGTACCGGCGCAACCCAAGGTGCCGTCTTTGTCCTGCACACTTTATGGGCGGCACATCCCGGCGCCAGATCATAAAGAGACCATGGGCGGGCGCCCGTTGTACGCATCGGCTTAAGGCAGTTCTCCTGACTCGGGTTCATCATCCTTTAGCGCCTTCCCGGCCGGAGCCAGTGGCTGCGTAATGCGCGGTGCTAAAGGACTCCCTCCTTACAGTGGCGGGACCGTACAGGATTTGCACCTGTTTCCCTATTAAGCCCGAAGGCACCTTAAGCCGTGGGTTAAATTGTCAAGGATATTATATCAGTTTTTGCCCAGGTGTCAAGGAATTTATGGAAAACATTGACAACCAGGACTTTATCCCAATTTACCCTTGACGGGAATTTTTGGCGTATCTCCGCAACCGGTTGGAAAAAGTTTAAAGGGATGATATAATGAAACAAAAAGCTACAGCCGGCGCGGCCGGGCCCGCAGACCGGCAAGGGCAAGGAGGGAACCGGATGCACCGGCGGCTCCTGGAAAGCAAAACCGGATACATAAGTAACCTATATTATATAGGCTTTGTTCTTCTCTGTTTCCTGGGTGCTACCGCCGCCGCCTGGGGAAAGGTACCGGAAGGCCGGGACCATCCCTTGTTTCCCCGTTTCCCCGGCGCGGTCATCGGGCACTATGCCCAACACTACGATGAGTTTGTTTTGCCGCTGGACGCGGCGGTAGGGGAGTACCTCCCCGTGGAGGGACGGGTAACCCAGATCCAGTACCGCCTGGAAGGACGGTCCACTGTGGAGGTTTACCGCTACTACGAATCCCTCTTGAAAGAAGCCGGGTATGAGATCCTCTTTACCCACCAGGGGAGGAATGTTGAGGAGACCCGGCAGTGGGTTACCGTCTACTACGATGTCTACGCCAAACAATCCTGGACCGGGCGGAACAACCCGTCTTTTGTCGGGGATGATTTTCGCTATCTCGTTGCCTGGCTGGCCGGTGAGGGGGAGGACGTTTTTCTCTCCCTTTATGTGACGACCAAGACGCGGGGCATCATCCAGTTGGATATTATTGAGGGCGCCTCCACCCGCGAGGAGCTGTTAAAACCTAGCGTTGTCCCGGATGTTGACTACGGGGAAGAAGTGAAGAAGAACGGTTTTGTCGCCGTTTATGAGATCTTTTTTGCCAGCGGGGAAGCGGAGATGTTGGAGAGTTCACGCCCGGCTTTGGCCGAGATCGCCCGGCTGCTGCAGGAAAACCCCGAACTCACCTTCTATGTTGTGGGCCATACCGACAACCGGGGAACCTACGAATTCAACCTGGACCTCTCCAGGCGGCGGGCGGAATCGGTGGTCAAAGAGCTTGTTGAGACTTACGGGATCGAGGCTGAGCGCCTGCAGGCGCTGGGGGTCGGACCGGTCGCCCCGGTCGCCAACAACGAAACCCGGGAGGGGCGGGCGCTTAACCGCCGGGTGGTACTGGTGGTCCGGTAACAAATCCCGCCCGGCGGAAAAGACGGGCGCCCCGGCAAAAAAAAGAAAAGCCGTGTAACCGGCTTTTGTTTTTCATGGTCGGGGCGACACGATTTGAACGTGCGGCCTCTCGGTCCCGAACCGAACGCTCTACCAAGCTGAGCTACGCCCCGTCTATTAAATAATATACCAGAGGCGGCGTTGATTGTCAAAGGGAAATTCGGGCGTAACCAAAATGTTAGCAAAGACCGGCCGGTAGCGGCGGGAAGGAATTTATGCCTTGGCCGGCGAATTACCAGGTTACATCTGGACGCCGCCGCCCGGAAGAGCGTATAATAGAGAAATACTTCACCTGGGATGAAGGGGGCTGTACGGTTGATTCTTTATGTTTCCGATCTCGACGGGACTCTGGTCGGCCCCGATGAACGGCTGAGCAGGGAAACGGTGAAGATTATTAATACTCTGGTCGATGACGGGCTGGCCTTTACCATCGCCACCGCCCGTTCCCTAACCACCGCTGCGGAGATGATCGCCCCGCTTCACCTGCGGCTGCCAGTTATCCTCAATAATGGCGCTTTTATTTACCACCCGCTAAAGAAGAAAAATATCGTCGCGAATTTTCTTTCCCCCGCCGCTGTGGAGCGCCTGGTCGCCGATTGCCGGCAGTGCGGTTTCTCCCCAACCCTCCATGTTTTGACAGGAGAAGAAAGACTGCGCGTCTATTACCGGAAACCCATCCACCCGGGAGAAAAGCATTATATCTGCGGGCGGCTGGCCAAGGGGGACTCGCGTTTTCTCCGCGTAGACGACCTCCGGCCGGCCCCGGGCGACCGGGTTTATGCCCTTCTGGTCATCGGCAATCACCCGGAACTGGCAACTTTGGCCGCAAAATGGAGCGCCGACCCGGAGATTGCGGTCCATTATGCCCAGGATATTTATTCCGGCGCCTACTGGCTGGAGGTCACCGACCGGCAGGCAACCAAGAAAGGGGCGGTCCGTTTTTTGCGGGATCTTCTTTCCGTGGAGAAGGTGGTCTGTTTTGGCGACCACCTGAATGATCTGCCCATGTTCGAAGAGGCTGACGAGGCCTATGCCGTTGCCAATGCCCATAAACTTTTGAAAACTAAAGCCACCAGGATCATTGAGGCCAACGACCGGGACGGGGTAGCCCGTTTTCTCCTGCAGATGGCGGAAGAACGGTCTAATACCCGGCCGGTTGCCTTCTCCTGATTCTTGCCGGGCCTGCCGGGTTGGCCCGTATCTATCGCCGACTTAGGAAAGGTGTTCTTCCTCCCGCCGCCCTGCCTGCCGGCAACCCGGCGGTTGACAGGTACGGGGTGGCGAGGTTATGGCAAAAGGGAAAATTGCGGCGGCAAACAGGTAAAGATAAGCAATAATAAGGGTGCGTGGGAGCTTACGGGGACGGGTGCGGGTTTCCGGGAGACGCCGGGCGGATACCCGGCGTGCCTGCGCGCGGAGGAGGAAAAAGAGTGGGCGTATATGGACATTTTTTCCCGCAAAGAAGTAAAGTGGCGATTATTGGCGCAGGGATGGTCGGCTCAAGTTTTGCGTACGCCTTGATGATCAGCGGTTTGGTTTCGGAGATCGTTATCCTCGATGTTAATAAAGACCGGTTGGAAGGCGAGGTAATGGACCTCAACCACGGGATGCCTTTTGTCCGCCCGGCAATAATCCGCTCCGGCGATTATGCGGACTTGAAAGGCGCGGACCTGGTGGTTATTACCGCCGGGGTCGCGCAGAAGGTGGGCGAGACCCGGTTGGAACTGGTACATAGGAACGTCGCGGTTTTCCGGGAGATCATCCCCAAGGTGGCGGAGAACGCTGCCGGTGCGGTCCTGCTGGTGGCGACGAACCCGGTTGATGTCATGACCTACGTGACCTATAGGTTGTCCGGGTTTGACAAGCGGAGGGTGATTGGTTCCGGTACGGTTCTGGATACGGCCCGCTTCCGTTACCTCCTTAGTGACCATTGTCAGATTGACCCGGCAAATGTCCACGCCTATGTCCTCGGGGAACACGGCGACAGTGAGGTGCCCATCTGGAGCCTGGCCAACATCGCCGGTGTCCGCTTTACTGATTACTGCCCGGTTTGCGGCCGGGATTGCGGTCCCATCAAAAAACAGGAGATCTTTGAAGAGGTTAAAAATGCCGCCTACAAAGTGATTAAAGGGAAAGGCGCAACGTACTACGGGATCGGGTTGGCCATGGTCAATATCGCCGAGAGCATCCTTAGGGACGAGTATTCCGTCCTGACCGTCTCCTCGCTGATGGAAGGGGAGTACGGCCTGGAAGACCTCTGCCTCAGCCTGCCAACGGTTGTCGCCCGCCAGGGTGTGGTGAAGAAGCTCCGGTTGGAGCTTACTCCGGAAGAAGAAGGACTGTTGCGCCGCTCCGGAGAGGTGGTGCGTGAGGTCCTCTCCGAGGTCGGATTTTAGTCTTATTGTGCAGGAAAAAAGAGGGGAAGAATGGGCGGGAAATACCCCTGAACAAAGCGGGAAGGGGGGAGTTGGGTGCAGGAAAAAGTTGTGGAGATTTATACCGACGGCGCCTGCAGCGGTAATCCCGGCCCCGGCGGCTGGGGGGTTGTCCTTCTTTACGGCGGGCACCGCCGGGAGCTTTCCGGCAGTGAACCGCATACCACCAACCAACGGATGGAACTGACAGCGGCAATCGAAGGCCTGAAGGCCTTGAAACACCCTTGCCGGGTCCGTCTTTACTCGGATAGCGCCTACCTGGTTAATGCCTTTAACCAGAAGTGGTTGGAACGCTGGGTAAAAAACGGTTGGCGGACGGTGAAAAAGACCCCGGTGGAGAATAAGGACCTTTGGGAGCAATTGTACGATCTCACCAGGAAGCACCGTGTCAGCTGGATTAAAGTCCGGGGCCATGCCGGGAACAAGGAGAACGAGCATTGCGATAAATTGGCCAATGAAGCCATGGCCCGTTATCTTCCGGGGGAAAGTTCTTGACCCCGCAGCGACCCGGTGATATAATATAAAGGCGTAGGTTGGGGGGTCGTCTAAGGGTAGGACGGCGGGTTCTGGCCCCGTTAGTGAGGGTTCGAATCCTTCCCCCCCAGCCATTATTATTGTAGACAAGGCCCCATCGTCTAGAGGTTCAGGACACCACCCTCTCAAGGTGGAGACACGGGTTCGATTCCCGTTGGGGCTACCATTTAATAAAAATGAAGAGGCTTTAGAAAAAGCCTCTTTTTTGTTTCTTATTTCCAGGTAACAATCTCCTCAAGCCTCTTTCTATTCTTCTCCGGTATTGTTTCTTCGTCTGGATAACCCAAAGGTAAAAGGGCAACTGCTTCTAGATTGTCAGGTAACCCCAGTATCTTATGACAGCTCTCAGCAGCAAAGGCACAGACCCAACAGGTACCCAACCCCAGATCAGCAGCGGCAAGGGTCATATGGTCAATGGCAATCGCCAGATCAATATCACAGTGATCCTTACCGTCCGCCCTCTTCCAGGAGAGAGAGTGATCACCACAGGCGACAATAATAACCGGGGCCTTTCTAAACCAATCTCGCGGATAGGTTTCAGCCACTTTACTTTTTATTTTTTCATCAGTAAGAACAATGAAGTGCCAGGGTTGAAAATTACAAGCGGAAGGCGCATTTCTGGCTGCTTCAAGCACTTGGAG
>DUNX01000015.1 GCA_012839115.1 Bacillota bacterium | reverse complement strand
CCAGGGTATCGTAGGCCACACCCAGCCAGGCGTGGGCCGCCAGTAAATAATAGGGATCCGGCAAGTTGGCACTGATGACGCATTGCTCCAAATAGCCCAAGCCTGCTTGAAGCTCTCCAGTCCGCAGGCAGGCTACACCAAGTAAATAGAGGGGGTATCCTGCAGCCGGATAACGCTCTACCACCGGAGTGAGAAGCTCTTTTTTTCTTTGGTCGGAGGCCCCGGCAGCGGTCATCACCTGTTGCCAGGCGCGCACCACCGGGGTGGTCTCCGTGGCGGGAATAAAGCCAACCGGAGAAGGCGGCTGCCCGGTCCGCCAAACCTCAGACGCAGAGATGCCGGTGAAAACCTGATCCGTAGTCAAAAGACCGCCGGGTGCGCTAACCCAGAGTTCCAAACGGACAGGGTCAAAGACCATACTGGAAATAGTAGCATTATTTTGGATTGAAGGTAAAAGCGCCGGCGAATCCGGATCTTCTACTTCTTTATCCCGCAAAATCCGGACAGCATCTTCCACCTTAAGTTCACTCGAAAAAGCCTGCTTCAACTTTTCGAAACGGGCTTCCCGGAAGGCCGAGGAGAGCCAGCCTGGTTCCTGGTATTCCTTAAGATACGGAGTTAAAAACCGGTTGGCACTGTAGATAAAGTTTGCGCGCGCGCTATCCTCGCGGCGAACGGTCATCCGGTAAGCGGAAACCTCCAGCACCACTGCTTCCCGGCGGGCGGCATCGGCCACTAAAATATTCAACCCTACGGTCCGCGGGGTATTTTTTATTATGTTAACAACTTCGTCAACACTCCCCCCATACTGCAAAGCATGCCGGAGCATGATCGTAAACGGCACCCCGTCCACTGTTGTTTCCTCCGGGACAACAGTAGAGTAAGCCTTAGCAATAACGATGCCTTTTTCGTTCATGCCATGCATGATTCCAACCATCGAGGGGTAATTAACCGTAACAAACCTGTACCCGGTCTCGGGTTTATAAAAATTAACCGATTGAAACCCTGCCAACTGCTCCAACCCGGCGTAGTCCAGATTACGGCCGACAAGCATCCCACCACTACCGGTGGCTTCTCCCCAAGCGGCAAAAAAGGAACATCCACCATAGACTTGGCTTACATCCTGCCAGGCATTGCTCATCAAAAGGTCATTAACGAGCCTTCCCGGCCGGGGATCACCGGAGGCCCGGGCGAATCCCTCAAGTTCCCTAAGATATTCCCGGGGGATAAGACGCTTAAAGGTTGGGACAAATTTAAACTTTGCATAGAAGTTTTTAAAAGTTCGTTCAAAAAAGCCTCCACTCAGGCCCTGCTTTTTAATGAAAGCGAATGATTCCATCATTTTTTCAAACTCCGGCGCCACCACAAGGTGAAACATTTGTGCGCCGATCTCTTCCGGAGAACCGGTAAAATAGGCCAGCCTTAGATCGCCGATTCTGGTTGACCAAGCCTTGCCGGCCCATAAAACCCCGTCTTTCTCCCGGACCGCCGGCTCTCCCTCCCCCGCCTGCAATACTTGCCGGGTTTGTGTTTCCAGGGGGAGAAAGAAGAGAAGCAGTGTTACAATAGCCAATAACACTGCTTTTTTTGTTCCAGCCAAAATGCTCACTTCCTTTGTAATTCTCTTTTAGTGTGTCCTTGGCGACACAGCAAAATAGCAGACTGTGTGATTCTATACTTTTATGGCAAAAAAATCGATTCGATATTTTGCGGTCCAATCCACAGGCTGCCAGGTAGTAGTTCTTACAGTCATGATACACAGACCCGTAGCTTATCTTATGCGGCGCTTCAGTGTTATACATGGTTTCCTCCTTTGCCTTCGTATTCGCGCCCGTATTCAACTCTAACTTAAAGCCTTAACAGCTAAAGCCAGGAGGTCATGTTTACTGGTTATCCCCATCTTTTTGTTAATATTCTTCTGGTGTGCTTTTACTGTATTTTCACTGATATAAAGCTTCTTTGCGATCTCCTTATTCGAATCGCCGTTTAGGATCAACATTGCTATTTCCCGTTCTCGCGGGGTCAAAGTCTTTAAAGGGGACATTTCAGGAAAAGACTGGAGCCGGCCAATATTTAGGCTGGATATATCGCGCGCGTGCGCACGTAATTTATTCTGTAAATCTTTTTCCACCTGCCAAGTAAAGAGGGGTGTCAGTAATATTGCGAAAAAAATCAAACCGGAGGCTAAAAGTGGTGTAACCAGGTGTTCAAGAGGAGTTTGCGCCAGCCATTTCTGAACCAAAAGATCACCGCAGAACAAGGCAAAGACATTGATAGAGAGCCCCCAGCCAAAAACCTTATAAGGATTGGCATACTTTTCTGCCGTTTGCCCGAGAATTGTCCATAAGAAAACATCCAAAATCCCAATGGAGAAGAGAATGAGTATACCGCCGGCGAAATAAGGAAGAAAAGAAGTCTGTAAAAAGGCCATAGTAATGAAGCCCAATCCCATTATTCCGGCAGCCAGGTACAGGGGAAAAACCGTGGTAGCCTGTTTTCGGATTAGTCTGCCGATAAACCACATAAATAACAAACCGCCGACATACGGCAAGATCACAAGATCGTGGTTTAGAAGATCCAATTTGATAAACGAGGGTATAATTGTGTTGTACATGATTCCGCCGTTAATATATAGGCAGAAGATAAGAGCGGAAAGCAAAAGAAGAATTCTGTACGGAGTCTTTCTCTCACCCGGCGGGATCTTTTTCCCGTCTGTCGATTCCAGACAGGCTTTGGCAGGAATTATTGCACAGGCTAAAGGAAGACAGACCAGGCACAAGAGGAAATTGGCCGGTAAAAACCGGGAAAGGAAGCTAAAGACAATATAGAATATATTCGCCCAGATCATCATCAACGCCGTAAATACCAATCTAGACGAGGCAATCATTCTCGAAAAGGGAACGCTCCACCCGATCACAAATAAGGAGGAGGAGAATCCCAGCAGGATCGTAATAATGCCAAACCAGATTTGACTTTTTACCGGAATAAGCAAGATGTTGAGAAGCAATGTAAGGATAACACTGGAAATCATTAACTGACGCCACTTATTTTCGTCTTTTAGCATTGTCCCGAAGAGGAATAGCGTTCCGGCATGGGAGAACGTAAAAAACAAACCCAACTGCTCGGGGTAAAGATGACGTTCAGCGGCGGCGGCAAAAAGTACCGGCCCGTGCAGAGGGAAGGAGAGTACCCAGGCAAAAAAGAGCGCTAATGACCATAAAATAGTTTTTTCGTTCTTAATG
>DUNX01000014.1 GCA_012839115.1 Bacillota bacterium | reverse complement strand
GCCTCGGCCACATGCGCGCTGTTGATCTTCTCCTTCCCCTCAAGATCCGCGATGGTTCTTGCCACCTTTAAAAGCCGGTCGTAACCGCGGGCCGAGAGCCCGTAGTACTGGATGGCCCCGCCCAGCAAGCGGCGGGCCTCCGCCCCCAGACAACAGAACTTCTTGATCTCCCCGGGGCCCATATGGGCATTACAGTGAATTTTTGTTCCGCCCAGCCTCTCTTCCTGCAAGGCGCGGGCCCGGACCACCCGTTCCCGGATTTGTACTGAGGATTCACCGGTACCGCCCGTCAGAATCTCCCGGTGGTTTAGGCGCGGCGTTTCAATCCGCAGGTCAATCCGGTCGAGAAGCGGGCCGGAAACCCGGGACCGGTACCTCTGCAATTGCCAGGGCGTGCAGGAGCAGGGATGCTCCGGGTCGCCAAAAAAACCACACGGGCAGGGGTTCATCGCCAGGAGCAGCATAAACCGGGCTGGATAAACCAGGGAGAGCAAGGCCCGGGAAAGCAGGACCACCCCGTCCTCCAGCGGTTGCCTTAACACTTCCAGTACTTCCCGGCGGAATTCGGTAAGCTCATCAAGGAAAAGAACCCCGTGGTGGGCCAGGGTCACCTCGCCCGGCCGCGGGTGACTGCCCCCGCCGGTTAGACCCGCCTTGGTAATGGTATGGTGGGGGCTGCGAAACGGGCGCCTGATCACCAAAGAAGCCCCGGGAGGCAACAGCCCGGCGATACTGTAGATCTTGGTGATCTCCACCGCTTCTTCCCGGGTCAGCGGCGGCAGGATTGACGGGACCCGCCGGGCCAGCATTGTCTTGCCGGAACCGGGCGGCCCGTGGAGCAGGAGATTATGCCCGCCGGCAGCGGCGATCTCCAAGGCCCGTTTTGCCGTCTCCTGCCCTTTGACTTCGGCAAAGTCCTCCCCTCCCCCGGGGTTCCCGCCTTCCGCCCCCTCCTGGACCTGGGGCGCCGGCGGGATAAGCCCGTTGTTCAAAAAAGCCACCGCCTGGCCGAGGTTTTGGAGAGGTACCACCTCAATCCCTTTTACCACCCGGGCTTCAGCATAATTGGCCGCCGGGAGCAGGAGAAACCGCTTCCCCGCTTTACGAGCGGCCAAAGCAATCGCCAGGACCCCGCGGACCGGGCGGACCGTACCGTCCAGGGCCAATTCACCGGTAATCACCCCCTCCGCCAGACGCCCGGGAGCAAGCAAGCCCGCCCCGCTCATAATCCCAAGGGCAATCGGGAGATCAAAACCGCCGCCCTCTTTTCTCAGGTCTGCCGGGGCCAGGTTCACCACTATTTTATGGACAGGAAAAGGATACCCCGAATTTTTGATTGCCGTCTTCACTCTCTCCTTGGCTTCTTTAACGGCGGTATCCGCCAACCCCACCAGGTCAAAAGAGGGCAGCCCGCGGGAGAGGTCCACTTCCACCTCAATCAGATACCCATCGATCCCTAAAACCGCTGCGCTAAAGAGTTTAGCCGGCATTAGTAATTCTTCCCCCTTTCCGGCACAAAGGCATTTTGCAGCAGTTCGTAACTGAGAAGCTTCCCCTCCGGATCCAGACTCAATTCAAGCAGGTCAAACCGGCACGGGCAGTTTTGCCAACCCCGGCAGAACAGATAATGGAGAGCCGCCCGGATCAACCGTTGCTGTTTCATCCTGGTCAAGGCTTCCGCCCCCGACCCGTAGTTCAGGCTTCTCCTGGCTTTAACCTCGACAAACACCAGGACCTCTCCTTCCTTGGCCACCAAATCCACTTCCCCATAACGGGTCCGGAAATTGCGGTCAAGAATCACATATCCCTTGTGTTCCAGGATCTTCCCGGCCAGAGCCTCGCCTAAATCCCCCATCTCTTTTCGTTGCATAACCCTCTCCCGCCCCAGGTTTTGCTGTTGTTAAATATTCGCGCCTTATTTTCCTTTTCCTCCCTGTATTTACATAATAAAGTAAGTGTTTTGTAAATAATAATGACAACAAAGGTCAACCTATTCTGGTATTCCGGCACAAAGGCATTCGGCGGCAGTTGGCAGCCGGGAAGCCTTTCTCTATGTTTACACAATAAAGAAAGCCGCGGAAAGCCGCGCGCGCGTTCTCTTGTTAAAAAAACGGTTAAAGAAATTACAACAAATCGTTAAAACTATGTTCCTATTTTTCAGCAGGTATCCCTCTTTCTATCGCGAATAAAAGCACGATGTCCTCTTCGCCGGCGGTCCCTTCCCGCTTGACACCTGCCGGGACCGGCCTGTAAAAAAAACGGTTTTCCCCTGTATAATGTGGTATTATAAAAGATGGTATGCGGCTCAGGCCGTAACAGGAGAAGAACTGGAGAATAGGAAGGAGCGACCAAAGGTATGGGCTTGCGAGCATATTTCTTACTCAAGGTAAAAAGTGAAACCGGCCGGGATGATCTCCGCAACGGCGTGCTGGAATTGGAAGAGATCCCGGACGTTGACTATGTGGAGCCGGTGGCCGGCGCGTTCGACCTTGTGGTAATGACCGAAACCCCCTCCAGCCTGGAGGAGATCACCGCCAAAATTGCCGGGCTGCCCTGGGTGGATAATTTCACTACTCTGCGGGTTGTTGACCTTTTCGACCGTCAGACCCCGTACCCGGGGGAGGGAGCATAGTGGCAGCGACAGCCGAGAAGGTTGCCTATTTACAACCCGGCGGCCCGCTCCGGGAGAGGATTGACCAACTCATCCACCGCCTGGGCCGCGGGCAGGGGACGGCCATACCGGTCCTCCAGGAAATCCAGAAGGAATTCGGGTATATCCCACCCGAGCTCTTACCGCGGGTCGCTGCCTTGACCGGATTATGCGGGAGTGAACTCTACAGTATCGCTACTTTTTACTCGCAATTTCGCCTCCACCCCATCGGTGAAAACCTGATCCAGGTCTGTCACGGCACCGCCTGTCACCTGGCGGGGGCGGAAGAGATCACCGCGGCGCTCCGCCGGGAGCTTGGCATTGAAGAAGGCGATACCAGCCCGGACCGGAAATATACCATTGAAAAAGTGGCCTGCCTGGGCTGTTGCAGCCTGGCGCCGGTAATAACAATCAATGGCGAGACCTTTGGCCGGTTGACCCCGGAGAAGGCGGTCCGGCTGGTGCGGGACAGGGGCGCGCAAAATGACGAGAACGCACAAAACAGGGAGAGCGAGCGAACTAAAAAAGGTGCGCAAAACAAAGAAGATCCGCAAAATAAAGAGGGGCGGTTATCCTGATGAAACCTGCAGTAACAGTAAGAAAGAAAATTGTCCGTGTCGGGCTGGCCAGTTGCGGTATTGCCGCCGGCGCCCGTCCGGTTTATGATTTTTTCCGTTCGGAACTGGCAAAGACGCCGGAGAAAAATTTCACCCTGATCCGGACGGGTTGTATTGGTATGTGTTTTTGCGAACCCTTGGTCGAGGTGGAAGATGAAAAGGGCGTCTATTTATATGGCGAAGTCAACCCGGAAAAAGCCCGCCGTATCCTCGACGAGCACCTGGGCGCCGGCCGGCCTTGTCCCGACTGGGTTGTCTATTCGGATGTCATTACCGGGCGGGAGCAGGATTACCTCACCCGGCAGCACCGGATCCTCCTGAAAAACAGCGGGAAGATCGATCCGGAGGATATCCACAGCTACCTGGAGGCCAGCGGGTACCGGGGGCTGAAGAAAGTATTGGCCTCTCTGACTCCGGAAGAGGTCATCGCCACGGTTGAAGAATCCGGCCTGCGCGGGCGGGGGGGCGCCGGGTTCCCCACCTATCTGAAATGGCGTTTTACCCGCCAGTCCCCGGATACTTCCAAATACGTGGTTTGCAATGCCGACGAAGGCGACCCCGGGGCTTTCATGGACCGCAGTATTCTGGAGAGCGACCCCCACAGCGTGCTGGAGGGGATGGTCATTGCCGGCTATGCGGTGGGCAGCAATGAAGGATATATCTACATCCGGGCCGAGTATCCCCTGGCCGTGCAACGCCTGCGGCTGGCCATCGCCCAAATGGAAGAACAGAACTACCTGGGGGAAAATATCCTCGGCTCCGGTTTTTCTTTCCACATTCATATCCGGGAAGGCGCGGGGGCCTTTGTTTGCGGGGAAGAGACCGCCCTCCTCGCCAGTATTGAGGGGAAACGGGGAATGCCGCGACCGCGTCCTCCTTACCCGGCACAGGAAGGGCTCTGGGGAAAACCCACGGTCATCAATAACGTCGAGACCTTGGCCAATGTGGCCCGCATCTTCGGACTGGGGCCGGAAGTATACAAGAATTGCGGTACGGAAAAGAGCAAAGGAACGAAAGTCTTCGCCCTCGCCGGCAAGGTCCGGCGCAGCGGCTTGATTGAAGTGCCGATGGGCATCTCCATCCGGGAGATCGTCTTTGCCATCGGCGGGGGGATTGCCGGTGACAAACCCTTCAAGGCCGTCCAGACCGGCGGTCCTTCCGGCGGTTGTATCCCGGCAAGCCTGGCCGAAACCCCAGTGGATTACGAGTCGTTGGCAAAGATCGGCGCGATTATGGGTTCCGGGGGCCTGCTGGTCATGGATGATGAGACCTGCATGGTTGATGTGGCGCGTTTCTTTTTGAATTTCACCACTGAAGAATCATGTGGCAAATGTACTTTTTGCCGTAACGGCACCCCCCTGATGCTGGCGGCCCTGGACCGGATCTGCCAAGGACAAGGCCGCCCCGGGGATCCGGATCGCCTGGAGGAACTGGGGGAAGCAATTAAAGACGGTTCCCTCTGCGGGCTGGGGCAAACCGCGCCCAACCCCGTGCTGACAACGATCCGTTATTTCCGGGACGAATACGACGCCCATATTGATGGGAAACGCTGTCCGGCCCGGGTCTGTAAGGATTTGATTACTTACAGGATTATTACAGAAAAATGCACAGGCTGTGGCCTCTGTGCCAGAATCTGTCCGGTACAGGCCATTTCCGGCGAGAGACGCCGGCCTTACCATCTGGACGAAACGGTCTGTATCCGTTGCGGCCTGTGTCTCAGTTCCTGCCGTTTTGGTGCGATAATTACTGTTTCCGAGGGGCAAGGCGTGCCTGCCGCAGGCACTGTAAACACCGAAAACATCGCAGGCGCTACAAACACTGCAGATGTCATAGGTGCTGCAGGCGCCGCAGGTAACGCCGGCGCTTCAGGCACTGCAAACACCACAGGCGCCGCAGGTGCAACCGGCGGTAACACCCGCACGACCACAACTTCCGGGGAGAGAGAGTAAGATGGCAACTGTAACATTGACAATCGACGGGACCAAAGTAACGGTTAAGAAAGGAACCACCCTCCTGGTAGCAGCAGAAGAAGCGGGGATTAAGATTCCCAATCTCTGTCACGACCCGCGAGTTAAGCCTTTTGGCGCTTGCCGCCTCTGTTTTGTGGAGATTGACGGGATGCCCAAACCGGTTACCGCCTGTACCACCCAGGCAACCGACGGGATGATGGTCCGGACTGATAGTAACGCCATAACCCGGCTGCGCCGCTTTGCCCTGGAACTGCTGCTTGCTTATCATTACGGTGACTGTATCGCCCCGTGTCAACTGGCCTGCCCGGCCGGGATTGATATCCAGGGTTTCATCGCCTATCTCGCCAACGGCTACCCCGGGGAGGCTGCCCGGTTAATCCGGGAGAAACTTCCCTTCCCGTCTTCGGTTGGGCGTGTCTGCCCCCGGTTTTGTGAAGATGAATGCCGGCGTAACCTCGTGGATAAACCGGTGGCGATCTGTACCTTAAAGCAATACGCCGGTGACCGGGACGCCGAATCCGGGGAGTCCAACCCCGCCACCCCGCTCCCGGAGACCGGCAAACGGGTGGCAATTGTCGGCGCAGGCCCCGCCGGTCTGACCGCCGCTTATTACTTGCGTCTTATGGGACACCAGGTTACCGTCTTTGAAGCGGAAAAGGAAGCCGGCGGCATGCTCCGCTACGGGATCCCCGAATACCGCCTCCCGAAAGAGGTCCTAAACCGGGAGATCGAAGAGATCCTGGGCGTGGGGATTGACCTGCGTCTCCAAACAGCGATGGGCAAGGATTTCACCATGGAAACCCTCCGCCGGGAGGGTTATAAGGCCGTCTTTATCGGGATCGGCGCCCAACTGGGCCGCGGAATGCGGCTGGAAGGCGGGGATTCGTCCGCGGTCGTCTCCGCCCTGGAATTCCTGAAGGATCCGCAGGCCGGTACCGTCAAAACAGGCGACCGGGTGGTGGTGGTCGGCGGCGGGAACACCGCCATTGATGCGGCCAGGACTGCTGTCCGCCTGGGCGCGGGGAGCGTCACCATAGTCTACCGGCGGACGGAAAAAGAAATGCCGGCCGCTGTCGAAGAGATTGCCGAAGCCAGGGAGGAAGGCGTGGCTTTTCAATTTTTGGCCAACCCCACGCGTTACCTTGACGCAGAGAAACGGTTGGAATTGATCAAAATGACCCTGGGCGAACCGGATGCCAGTGGCCGCCGGCGCCCGGTTCCCCTGGAGAATTCGGAATTCTTCCTTCCCGCCGACCGCGTCGTCCTCGCCATCGGCCAGGTGCTGGATGAGACTGCCCTCCGCGGGGAGATAGATAAGAACCAAAACGTTACCGGGGAAAGCCTCCTCCCGCTGGATGGCGGGTGGATCCAAGCTGATCCCGGAACCATGGCCACCTCGCTCCCGGGGGTTTTTGCCGGCGGCGACTGTGTCAGCGGCCCGGCAACAGTAGTGGAAGCGGTGGCCGCGGGGAGAAAAGCCGCCCTTGCCATCGGCCAGTACCTCCGAGACGAACCGGTGACCGGCGAGGCCGCCTGTTACAATTGCCAGAAAGGAAGCCTGGAAGAACTGGACCCAGCTGAATTCCAGGAGTTCGAAAAGAAAGAGCGGGTAACACTGGAGTTCCTCCTTTCCGTGGCCGAACGGAAAAAGGGCTTTGCCCCCTACCAGGCGGGGCTCACACCTGAACAGGCTAGGTACGAAGCACAGCGCTGCCTTGCTTGCGGTTGCAACGACGTTTTCAATTGCCGCCTGCGGGAATTGGCCACTGCCTACGGCATTGACGAACAGCAGGTAAAAGAGTTAAGACCACGCGCGCGCACGTGGGACGGAGGGGCACTGCGGCAACCGGTGGACCTCTCCCACCCGCATATTGCCTATGACCCGAACAAATGTATCCTCTGCGGCCTCTGCGTCCGTACCTGCAGTGAGGCCCAGGGAAGCAACGCCTTGAACTTCCTCCACCGGGGCCTTGCCACCACGATCCTGGCCCCCGGCCGTTTTCCGGCGGCAGCCGCTTGTGAAAGCTGCGGCCTGTGCGTGGTAACCTGCCCAACCGGCGCCCTCAGCAACAAAACCGCCCCGGCTTTTGCGAAGCCGGGCCCTTGGCAGACCCGGAAAACCCCGGTTATCTGTCCCCACTGCGGGGTCGGTTGTTCCTTAACCCTGCAGTGCAGCGACGGGAGGGTGACGGAAACCTCGGTTCCGGCCACCGGCGGCGTGAATAACGGCCTGCTTTGTGTGAAAGGCGCCTATCATTTCAGTGCAGCCCATAAGGAAAGACGCCTTGAGGCCCCCCTGCTCCGGGTGAACGGCGCCCTGCAGGAGACAACCTGGGAGGAAGCCCTCGCCACGGTCGCCCGGACCTTTACGGGATTGGCGGGAAATTACGGGCCGGAGAGCATCGCCTTTTTTGTAGCCCCCAATGTAACCAATGAAACGGCCCTTCTTACCGCCGCCCTTGCCCGCGGCCTTGGGACCAATAACCTCTTTACCACCCCGGGCGAAGGCTGGCAGCGCTTTCTGGAATGCCGGCAGGGCGACTTCGACACCCTGGCGGAGAGTGACTTTATCCTCTTGTACCGGGCAACGCCCACCGCGGATTACCCGGTCCTGGCCCGGCAAATTAAAAAGACGGCGGAAAATGGTTCCTGGTTGGGAATTATGCACCACCGGACCACCGCCCTTGACCCGGTAGCCCAGGCTGTGCTGCGGGCGGACCGGGAGGACTGCCTCCGGTTGCTGGCGGCTCTCGCCCGGGCTGGATCCGCTCCGGGAGCCACCCCGGAAGCAGCGCTCCCGGGGGTGGAAGGCCGCTTCCGTAAGAAGCTTACCGCCTTTACCGCAGCCTTCCGCCGGGCAAAAAGACCGGCGGTGGTTTGCGACACCCGGAACCTGAATTGGCGGGAACTCCAGGAACTGCAGAAGCTCATCTCCGCCCATGCCAGCGCCACCCTGCTGCCGCTGGTTCCCTGGGGAAATATCTACGGCCTGCAGAAAATGGGGATAGGACGCGGTTCCGGCCGGTCCGGGGAACTCCCGCCTGGCGCCGCCCCCTTCCACCCGCAGGCCGCCTTCACGGATGCGCGCGCCCGCGCTATCCTGGCCGCCACCGGGCAAGAGGCGTGCAAAGGCCTGTTGATAGTGGCGGATGAGGGAAAACTCCCCGACACCCTCTGCCGTCCCGGGCTCTTCACCGTGGCTATCACCCCGTTTTACCGGGAGGAACTGGCCGCCGCCGGGCTCCTCCTGCCGGGAACGGCCTACCCGGAGACCCGCGGGAGCTATCTCAATAGTGAAGGGCGCCTCCAGTGGACGGCCCAGGCCCTGACCCCGCCGGGCGGCAAAGAAAACTGGCAAATCCTTCTGGAGTTGGCGGAAAAAATGGGCATCCGCCAGGAAACCGGAGATTTCCAGGCAATCGCCGCAGAGGTACAACGGCTTGCCGCGCCCGGCCGGGAAGAAAATAGCTGAAAAGTGAGAACGACCGGTTAAAGAAAAAAAGCCGGCTAAAAAAAGAAACAGCCGGCCAAGAAAGGCGGCCGGTTGAAAAAAGAGATCGCCGGTGCAAAAACCATCAACTAAAGAAAAAAAACCCCTTGGCCAAGGGTTTTTTTTAAAGTTCTCCCCGCTCCAACCGGCCTTCCAGCCGCATAATAAAGGCGATGACCTCTGCGGCCAGGGCATAGGCTTCAGGCGGGATATACTCGCCCACTTCCACCCTTTCCAGGAGTTGCAGAAGTTCCGGTTCTTCCATCACCGGGACCCCCGCCTCCCTGGCCAGGGCCAAAATCGCCTCCGCCAGGCGCCCGCGGCCTTTGGCCAGTACCACCGGGGCATAATCCTCCTTTTCCCGGTAACGCAAGGCGACAGCCTTTAAATCCTCCAGTTCCCACCGGTCCATCTTACACCCACCCGTCAACCCGGGGAGGCATAGGTTCCGCCTTTTCCTCCCCTTCCGTAATTTTTGAGAAAAGCACCTGCTTAACCTTCCAGCCCTTATCGCCAAGGTAGGATTTGAGTTCGTGCAAAGCCCGCCAGGCCTCCGGCTGTGCCTCAGCCCAGGCTTTTTCCGCAGCGACCAGCAACTCCACCTCGTCCTCCCTTGCCACCCCGGCAACCTCCACCCGTCCCAAAACCCGGGAATTCCAGGTCAGCCGGAAAGAGTAGCCCTTCTCTCTTTCGTCGTCTTCAGCTGGGCCCCGTCCTTCCCACCGCACCGTCTTCTCCGGCCCGGGGGAGAGACAGACCACCACCTGCGGGAGGGTCTCATCCTGTGTAGCCTGGGCGGCCAGGAACTTCGTTGCCACCCGGAGAAGTCCGGACCAGAGCCCGCGCAAACCGGCCCCGTCTTCTCCCTTCCCGGCCGCCTTGGCCAAGACCGAAGTGAAAAAGGAGAAAAGGCGCTCCCCTGCTTCTTCTTCTTCCCCTCCCGGGGTCTTGCCGGGAAAGGCATGGGCATTAAGCCAGATCTCCTTTTGCACCCGGGGAAAAAGCAGATAAAGGGCGGTAAGGATACTCCCGGGAGAGACCGGCAGGTTCTTTTTTAAAAGAAAGGCAAAAACCTCCGGGTCGACGCTGACCCCCCATTTTTTCTCCGCTGTTAAAACCCATCTTCTGAGGGAAAGCAAGACGTCCTTCTCCAGGGGCAGGTTCTGCCGGAGAGCAGCCTGGAGCAGCTTTTGCCATTCTTCATCGTCACCCGGCAGTTCTTTCAGAAAAGGGAGCGCCTCCTGCCAGTATTCCCAGGACGACAACCGGGCCATGACCACCCGGCCGGGCTCGTGCCGGAGAAACTTAAAGGTAAACTCTTGGCCGAGGGGGATTGGTTCCCCTTCCAGTTTAACAGGGAAAAATCCTTTTGCGGTCTTCAAAAACAACCGGCCTTCTTCACCCTTGACCAATTGCCCGCGGAGGAAACCAGGCATACCCGTGGGGAAAGAAGAATTCATCCCTCTCCCCCCCCTGCTTCTTCCGGAAAAGCCAGGGCAAGCTGCGTGCCGGTTGTCGAGCTCCGTACCTGGAAGCTCCGCCGGTGGATGGCGCAAAACCCCAAACGGGCCAGAGCCTCCAGGTGTTCACGGGTACAATAGCCTTTATGCCTGGCAAACCCGTAACCCGGATATTTCCGGTCAAGCAGACCCATTAACCGGTCCCGGGTTACCTTGGCG